>NZ_JBBJLN010000003.1:0-330912 GCF_037658235.1 Yunchengibacter salinarum
CTTCGGCTTCTTCGCCCTGATGATGGTGGGCCAGGTGCTGTTCGTGCACTTCATCGTGCCGGAAACAAAGGCCGTCCCACTGGAAGACATGGAAGACACCGTCGGCGGCTTCGACGACCCATAGATCCGGCGCTGGGGAAAATCCGGTTCGATCCGGCTTGCGGTCTGATGACAGGCCGTTACCATCCCGGCGATGTGGCCGCGCGATGGGGCGCGGCCCGGTGCAGGAGAGTACGCCCATGACCGACTCGGATGACAGCTTCGCCGGCAAGCGGTGGGACAAATCCGCCATGCCCAGCCGCCATGTGAGCGTGGGCGCCAAAAGCGCGCCGCACCGGGCATTCTATTATGCCATGGGCATGACGGAGGATGAGATCAACCAGCCTTTCGTGGGCGTGGCCACCTGTTGGAACGAGGCGGCGCCGTGCAATATCTCCCTTTCCCGGCAGGCCAAGGCGGTGAAGGAAGGCGTGGCCGAGGCCAGCGGCACCCCGCGGGAGTTCACCACCATCACCGTCACGGACGGCATCGCCATGGGTCATGCGGGCATGTATGCCTCGCTCCCCAGCCGGGATGTGATCGCGGATTCCGTGGAACTGACCATGCGCGGCCACTGCTATGATGCGCTGGTGGGTGTGGCCGGGTGTGATAAGTCCCTGCCCGGCATGATGATGGCCATGATCCGGCTGGATGTGCCGTCCGTCTTCATCTATGGCGGCTCCATCCTGCCGGGGCGCTACAAGGACAGGGACCTGACCGTTCAGGACGTGTTCGAGGCGGTGGGCCAGCATTCCAGCGGCAAGATCGATGATGACGAACTGCGCGCCATTGAATGTGCCGCCTGCCCGTCCGCCGGGTCCTGCGGTGGTCAGTTCACGGCCAACACCATGGGCTGCGTGTCGGAGGCGATCGGCCTGGCCCTGCCGGGGTCCAGCGGCGCGCCCGCGCCCTATGAAAGCCGGGATGCCTTGTGCGCGGAATCGGGCCGGGCGGTGATGCGCTGTATCGAGCAGGGCATCCGGCCCCGCCAGATCGTGACCCGCAAGGCGCTGGAAAATGCGGCGCGGGTGGTGGCGGCCACCGGCGGGTCCACCAATGCGGGCCTGCACCTGCCCGCCATGGCGAGCGAGGCGGGTATCGATTTCGATTTGAACGATGTCACCCGTATTTTCCGCGAAACCCCCTATATCGCGGACCTGAAGCCCGGCGGGCGCTATGTGGCCAAGGACCTGTTCGAAGTGGGCGGCGTGCGGATCGTCCTCAAGGCGCTGCTGGATGCGGGGCTTTTGCATGGGGACTGTCTGACCGTCACCGGGCGGACTATGGCGGAAAATCTGGAAAATGTGACCTTCCCCACCGATCAGGATGTGGTGCGCCCGGTGTCTGACCCGCTGTCCCCCTGGGGCGGTGTGGTCGGGCTCAGGGGCAATCTGGCGCCGGATGGGGCCATTGTGAAGGTGGCGGGCATGAAGGAACTGCGCTTTACCGGCCCGGCCCGTTGTTTCGAGAGCGAGGAAGACGCCTTTCGTGCCGTCAATGAAGGCCGCTATCAGGCTGGCGATGTGCTGGTGATTCGCGGTGAGGGGCCGAAGGGCGGCCCCGGTATGCGGGAAATGCTGGCCACCACCGCCGCCATTTACGGTCAGGGCATGGGGGACAAGGTGGCCCTGATCACCGATGGCCGTTTTTCCGGCGCCACGCGCGGTTTCTGTATCGGCCATGTGGGGCCGGAATCCGCGGTGGGCGGGCCGATCGGCCTGATCCGGGACGGCGATACCATCATCATCGATGCCGAGGCCGGGACGCTGGCCGTGGATCTGGACGCGGCGGAACTGGAACGGCGCCGCGCGGCATGGACGGCGCCGCCGCCCGCGGCGGGGTCCGGCGCGCTGTGGCGATATGCGGCAACGGTCGGCCCTGCGGTGACGGGCGCGCTGACCCATCCGGGCGCGAACGGCGAGACCGCTGTTTATGGTGATATCTGACCCCGGCGAAAAGGGCGGGGCGGCGCGCCCGGCGGCGTTTTTTTATTGCAAAGATTCCGCCTGATCCGGGCGAAAATAATGCGGATCAGGGCGGAAGCTTTTTGCATTGTGCGGGTTTGACATAATATGTCCCGTGGGCGGGTCCGGCTTGAAAAAACCGGGCTGACAGGCTGGTTGTGCGGCGCACAAAATTTGTCTCGCCACGCGCCCCTTTATTAACTATATCTTCACCAAATTCCGCTAATTCCCCGCTTGACGATCAAGCCGTGAGGTTGAAGCGGACAGTTTTGTGTTCGCCGCCCCAGGTGGGCGGCTTGACCGGGAATCGCACAGGCTGAGGCCGCCTTTCCCGGATGCGCCCTTGGCGCTTCTCAAAAATAGACGCGACAGACTCCAGACAAGGACGATCAAAAAATGAAATCGATTGCAAAAATGGTTGCCCTGGTGGCGATCACGGCAGCTTCTGTGCTGGCGGCACCCACGGCCCAGGCGAATATGAAAGACTGGGCCCAGATGGTCATGAAGAAAGTGGCCAAGGAACAGCGTTATCCTCGCTCCGCGCTGATGCGGGAAGTGGAGGGCCGCGCCAAGGTTCGCCTTAGCGTGACCAAGGATGGCACCATTGCCGGCTTCGAACTGACGGAGCCCACCGGCTCCGCCATTCTGGACCGGGAAGTGGAACGGCTGATGGAGCGTCTGTCCCCGCTGCCGGACCTGCCCGGTGGCAATGAACAGATCAGCTTCACCCTGCCGCTGGTCTGGACGCTTAGCTGATCATTCCGGCCCGGTTTCCTCCTGACTTCCCAAGCGTATAAAGTGCCGGGTTCTGGTCTGGGCGTCCCCTTGTCGGGGGCGCCCTTTTTCGTGTCCGCGCCCTGTGCGGGGGCGGCTTGTTCGCGGGCCGAACGGGCAGGCCATCAAAAAAGCGTGTTTTGCCAGGTACCCGATGGGGTGGCAGGATTCGTCTGATGTGGTAACGGCCCGTCGGGCCCGGTTTTCAATCGGGGCAGGCTGGCGGGCAAATCCGGGGCCGGGATGATGGCGGAACGGGGCTTGAACGGCGACCCTTGGGTCGCGCGCGGCGGTACGACGATGGTGCGGGTTTTTCTGGACCAGCAATCCAGCCTGCGCGCCCAGTTGATGCGGCGGCTCGGCAATCAGGATGATGTGCTGGATGTGTTGCAGGATCTGTTCATCAAGCTGTCCGAACTTGGCGATGCGGACCATATCAATGATCCGGTGCATTATCTCCGGCGCAGCGCGCACAATCTGGCGGTCGATCGCCTGAGGGAGCGCACACGCCAGAAGCCTGTGATTTCCGGCGCCGATGGGGAAGCCCATCTTGCCAATCTGCCAAGCAGTGCGGCCACGCCGGAACGGGTGGCGGATCAGCGGCAGCGCCTGGCCGCGATGCGCGCCGCGCTGGACGATCTGCCCAGGGATTGCCGGGATGCCTTTCTGCTCAGTCGTCGGGACGGCCTGACCTATGCCGAGATCGGGGCACGCCTTGGCGTGTCGGCCAATATGGTCAAGAAACATCTGACCCGCGCGCTGGCCCATTTGCGGGGCGCCCTTGCGCGCGGTTGAGGGAGTGAACCAGAGATGACTGGCCGACCAGGGATGACTGGCCGAAACGGTGCAGTGAAACAGCAGCGTCGCCTGCGCGAGGAGGCCGCCTATTGGTGCGTGACCATGGCGGACCCTGCCGTGACCCGGCTGACCAAGGCGCGTTTCGCGGAATGGATCACCCGGTCGCCCGCGCATTTGCGGGAATATGCCGCCACGGAATCCCTGTGGGAGGAAACCGCCCGCCAGGGGGAGGCGCTTGACCCGGAGAACCGCGTTGTACCACTGTTTCCGGGCCGTGCCCTGGCGACCCCCGGTGTACGCCGGGCCGCTGCGTTTCGGGGCATGGTGAAAGGCGTTCTGCGGGCCGGGTCGCGTCGCCCGGCGGCGGGCCTTGCGGGCGCCGCGGCGCTGGTGCTGCTACTGGTTGGTAGCCTGCTTCTGAACACCCCCACGCCGCTTACCGAAACCAATGGCACCTATGACACCGTGCGGGGTGAAACCCGTGTGATCAGCCTGGCGGACGGATCGGTGCTGCATCTGAACACGGCCAGTCGGGTGCGCGTGGCCTTCGAGCCGGAGCAGCGGAGCGTGCGGCTGGATCACGGTCAGGCTTATTTCAAGGTGGCCAAGGATGCCGAGCGCCCCTTTGTGGTGCAGGTGGATGACCGTCAGGTGCGCGCCGTGGGCACCGCCTTTGACGTGAAAGCCTTTGATGCGGACATGACCGTCACCGTGGTGGAAGGGGAAGTGCTGGTCAGTGACCCCGGCGCCGAAGCGGAGACGGATAAGGGCGGCGATGATCGGCCAGTCCGCCCGGTGGAAGCCGACAGTCCGGCAACCGGGGCGGGCAGGCAGGTGATCGATCCGGTGAATGTGGTGGGATGGTCCACCAGCCTGAAGGCCAATGAGCGGCTGGTGGTGGCACGCAACGCGCCGATCCCGCGGGCCAGGCCCACACGGGTTCAGGCTCATCAGGAAACCGCCTGGCGCCAGAACATGCTGATTTTCTCCAAGGACCGGCTGGCCCGCGTGGTGGCGGATTTCAACCGTTATAACCGCACGCGTCTGCTGCTGCCCGATGATCGCATCGGCGATCTGAAGGTCAGTGGCACCTTTGACCCGCGAGACCCGCGCACCTTCGCACGCACCATCGCCACCGCTGCCGGGCTGTCGGTCAGCCGCGGCCCCGGCGGGCATATCGTACTCAGGCCCGGCCCCGAAATGCTGACGGGCAGCAGGGCGAACACGGGAATGTGATCGTTTTTTTTGCGGTGCATGGTACCCGATCAATCGATCCGTTCGTCTGTATTTTTGTAAAGCAATAAAAATGCGGCCGATTGCGACAGAAAATGTCAATCCGGCCGTGCCAACAGAAACCCGATTGGGAGGACGCCCATGCGTTTCAACCGTACCGTTTCCGCGCTGGCGATCAGCACCGCGCTGGCCAGCACGCCACTGAAGGCGGAGGATACCACCGCCATCGCTTTCGAAATCGCGCCCCAACCCGTCAATGAAGCCCTGCAACAGTTCGCCGAGCAGAGCGGCTTTCAGATGGCTTTTCTGGCTGACAGCGCCAGCGGCCTGACCGCCAGGGGGCTGGAAGGCAGCTATACCCCGGCGGAAGCCATGCGCTCCCTGCTGGACGGTACCGGGCTTGCCTTCCGTCAGATCGATGGCCGCACCATCGCCATCATGCGCAAGGATTCCAAGCTGGAGGAAAGCGGCCTGAGCCAGCGGCCTCAGTTTGCCTCCGCGGACCCCATGGCGGCGAGCCCCGTGGCTGCGGCCCAGGCCGGCGTGCAGGCGGCTGGCGCGGCATCGGGCGCTGATGAGGAAGACGCATTCACGATGGAGGCGATCGTGGTTACCGGGTCGCGCATTCAGCGCACCGGCGCCACCACCCCCACCCCCGTGACCATGCTGGACGCGGAAACCCTGTCGCTGAACGGGGATACCCGGCTGGCGGACACGCTGAACCAGCTCCCGGCACTGGGCGCCACCCAGACCGATGCCAACACCAACTTCAATCCGCAGGAAGCGGGCACCAACTTCCTCGATCTGCGTCGTCTCGGCATTGACCGCACGCTGGTGCTGGTGGACGGTCGGCGCCATGTGGGCAGCCGCCCCGGTTCCGCCGCGGTGGATACCAACACCATCCCCAACGCGCTGGTGGAGCGGGTTGAGGTGATCACCGGTGGCGCCTCCGCCGTTTACGGTGCGGATGCCGTATCCGGCGTGGTCAACATCATCATGAAGGATGATTTCGAGGGCCTGAAGGTGGATGCCCAGACCGGCATTACGGACGAGGGCGACGGCGAATCCTACCAGCTCTCGCTGACCGGCGGCATGAACTTTGACGACAAGCGCGGCAACGTGTTTTTCAACGCCACCTATGACCGCACGGAAGACATTGTGGGCTCCGATCGCGGCTGGCGGATGCAGAAGCTGCGCTTTGCGCCCAACCCGGCTGACACAGGCCCCAATGACGGTATTCCCGGTCAGATCCTGTTCGGCGATACGGGCTTTATCTCCACCCCGCCCGGTGGCCGCGTGATCGGCCAGGGTGGGCAGCTTTTCGAAGGCGCGGGTGGCCCGTTCACCTTTGACGGCCAGGGCAATCTGATTTCCCAGAATCTGGGCGAGCTGCCGGCATCCTTCCTGTCCTCCGGTGGGGATACGGCGGACCTTGCGCAGTTCGACCTGCTGCAGGTGCCGGTGGAGCGCCTGATCGTTTCCGGCGGTGTGACCTATCAGGTGAGCGACAGCGTGGACTTCTTCGCCCGCGCCAAGTTCGCCAACACGCAAAGCTCCACCTTCGGTCAGCCCACCTTCAGCCTGCCGAGCGTCGAGCCCATGCTGATTCAGGCGGACAACCCCTTTGTGCCGCAGGAACTCCGGGACGTGCTCGCCGCCAATGGGGAAGACGCCTTCTTCGTGGGCCGGACCAATGTGGACCAGGGCGCTGCCCGGTCCAGGTCGGATCGTGACACGGTGCAGATCTATACCGGCTTTGAAGGGGACATCAGTTCCAATCTGGACTTCGCCGTGCACTATCAATATGGCCGGTCGGACAACAGCACCGAGTTCATCAACGCCCAGGTGCCGAGCCGTTTCCAGCAGGCGCTGAATGCCGTGGAAGACCCGGATACGGGCGAGATCGTCTGTGCCGATCCGTCCGGGGGCTGTGTGCCGCTGAACGTGCTGGGCCGCAATGCCGCCACGCCTGAGGCGATCGCCTTCACCCATGCCGACTTCCTGACCTTTGGTGAGGTTGAGCAGCATGTGGTGAACGGGACGGTTTCCGGCGACACATCGGGCTCTTTCGAGCCGCTGGCGGGCCCGGTGGGCTTTGCCGCCGGTTTCGAATACCGCGATGAAAGCGCCGAGACGGAAGAAGGCTTCCTGCGCAATACCGGGAATGTATTCTCCTCGCCCCCCATTGGCGATGTGAACGGTTCCTTTGACGTTTGGGAAGCCTTTGCCGAGGTGAGCGTGCCGATCGTGCGCGATGCCGCCTTCGCCGAAGAGATCAATCTGGAAGGCGCGATCCGTTTCGGTGACTATTCCACCATCGGCTCCACCACCGCGTGGAAGGTAAGCGGCGACTGGGCCCTTAATTCCAGCATCCGTTTCCGCGGTGCCTTCTCCGTTGCCGTGCGGGCGCCCAATATCGGGGAACTGTTCGGCCCGACGGACGTGGAAAACCTGTTCCTGGAAGATCCGTGTGATACGGACAATCTGGATTCCGGCAGCGGCAATCGCCGGGACAACTGCGCAGCCCTTGGCCTGCCGGCGGACTTCCAGAGCCAGTCCCTCAACCGGACCAACACGGTGGTTACCGGCGGCAACCCGGACCTGAGCGAGGAAGAGGCCGACACCATCACCATCGGCGCGGTGTTGACGCCCAGCTTCCTGCCGGGCCTGACCCTGTCCGTGGACTATTGGGATATCGAGATCACGGACGCGATCAACAGCTTCCCGGCGCAGGCGCTGGTGCGTAACTGCGTGGACGCGGATACCATCAACAACCCGTTCTGTGATCAGATCACCCGCCAGTCCAACGGCAATTTCGACGTGATCGAAAGCCGCCTGATCAATGTGGCCGCCTTTGAAGCCGCGGGTATCGACTTCGATGCCAGCTACTTCGTGGACATGGAAAGCGCCACGGACGGCAGCGTGCCCGGCGAGCTGGATATCAGCCTGGTGGGCAACTGGGTGGACAAGCTGGCCTTCTTCAGCCAGGAGGAAGGCGCACCGGATCGTGAAGCCGGTGAGCTTGGCGACCCGGACTTCCAGGCCAATCTGCGGGCAACCTACAGCCTGGAAAAGTGGACCTTCAGCGTTGAGGAACGCTACATGGCCAGCCAGCGGTTCGACCTGGGCGAAAGCCTTGAGGCACGGGACCCGAACTCGGCGGGCGACCAGTGGTACACGGATATCCATGTGCGCTACAATCTGGGTGAACAATCCCATGTGTGGTTCGGCGTGGACAACCTGTTCGACAACAACCCGCCGCGGATCGCCCGTATCCCGGAAATCCGCAGCTTTACGGGTGACAGCACGCAGTTCGATCAAGTGGGCCGCTTCTTCAGCATCGGCACCAGCCTGACGTTCTGATGCAGGTTTGCCGTGGCAAACCGGCCCTTTGGGGCCGTGGGCTCCGCCTTCTTCGGAAGGCGGGGCTCTTGCTATGGCTGGCACCCGTGGCCCTTGCCCCTTTGGGGGGGCAGGGCGCGCTGCTGGCCCTGGATGCGGCGGATGATCCATTCGAGATCGAGACCAGCGGCCTGACCGCCGGCTATGCCAAGGTGAGCTGGCGGGCGGATGGCCCGGTGCGGCTGCAATTGGATCGGGGCAGCGGTTTCAGCACCGTGTATGAAGGCCCCGACGATGCCCGCACCTTCAGCGGCCTGCCGGACGGCACTTATCGCGTGCGGTTGATGACTCCTGCGAACGGCGAATGGTCCGCGCCGCGATCCTTTACCGTGTCGCATCACAGTCCGGGCCGGGCCTTTACCTTTTTCGGTGTGGGGGCGGCTGTCTTTGCCGCGCTGATCGTCCTGATGGTTCTCGGCCTCAGGCGTGACCGGAATCACGGAGACCGGAATCAGGGAGCGCCTTCATGAATGACAGTGTTCTGCCCGCCGGGGTGGCCTGGGGCATCATCGCCCTGTTTTCCGCCGTCTGGATTTTCGTTGGCTGGTGGCTGGGCCGCAAGAATGACAGCCTGGATGATTACATGCTCGCCGGGCGCAAGGTGGGCATGGGCTTCGCCGTGGCGACCGCCATGGCCACATGGGTGACCAGCAACACCACCATGGCGGCCCCCCAGCTTGCCTTCCAACTGGGGCTATGGGGCATGGCGGGCTATTCGCTCGGCGCCCTGGGGCTGGTGCTGTTCGCGCCGCTGGCCGGGCGCATCCGCCGCCTGATGCCCCATGGCTATACCAGTGGGGATTTCATCCGCCTGCGATATGGCAACACGGCCTGGCGCGTGTTTCTGGCCATTTCGCTGTTTTACGCGGTGGGCTGGATGATTTCGCTGGGCATGGCGGGCGGCATCCTGATCGAGGCGCTGTCCGGCATTCCCTATGTGATGGGCATGACGGTGATTGTCACCATCTGCACCATATATACGGTTTTCGGCGGGCTGAAGGCGGTGATTGGCACTGATTTCGTGCAGACCGTCATCATCCTTGTGGGGCTGGTGTTGCTGGCCGTTCTGGTGGTGGACCGGGTGGGCTTCGAGCCCATGCACGCCGCGCTTGAGGCCGAGCGGCCCGAACTGCTGAACGTGATGTTCCCGGCGGCGATCATGTTTCTGTTCAACAATCTGCTTTTTGGCGTTGGGGAAATATTTCATTCCAATGTGTGGTGGTCACGCGCCTTTGCCTTTGCCGAGGGTGTGGGCGTGAAAGCCTATGCGCTTGCCGGGCTGCTGTGGCTGCCCATTCCGGTGGTGGCCGGTTTCGTGGCGCTGGCCGCGCCGGTGCTGGGCGTGAATGTGCCGAGCGCCGACATGGTGGGGCCGCTGATCGCCAGCGAGCTGTTCGGCATGGCGGGCGCGGTAGTGGTGTTCATCGTGATTTTCGCCGCCCTGGCTTCCAGCCTTGATTCCATCCTCGCCGCCACCAGCGACCTGATCGTCGAGGACATCTACAAGCGCCATATCAATCCCGCCGCCAGCCATGCCAATATGCGCAAGGCGGCGGTGTGGATCATCCTTGGCCTGGGGCTGGCCACCTGGGCGGTCAGCCTGCCGCGCCTTGGCACGCTGGGCGCGCTGCTGCATTTCACCGGCGCCTTTGTGGCCAGCACCATCTTCCCCATCACGGTGGGGCTGCTGTTCCGTCGGGGCACCGGTCGCCATGCCACGCTTGCCATGGTGCTGGGCACGGGGCTCGGCCTGGTGGGGTATCATGTGGTCGGGTTCTATGTGGCCGCGCTGGTGTCGGCGGCGGTGTCGGCGACGGTGATGATATCCGCCCTGTTCAGCCCGGCCCGGTTCGATTTTGCCAGCCTCGCCCATGGCGGGGAAACGGAAGAAGGGGAAATGACATGATGATCTCCGCCTTTGCATTGAAGGCGCTGGTGATCCCGGCCATCGGCCTGGCCGCCGCGGCGCCGGTCATCCTGATCTGGCTGGTCTGGCGGGATAGCAAGGGAGGCCGCCTGTGGTAACGCCCCTGACCATCAATATGGCCCGCCTGAAGCGGGACATGGAAGCCTTTGGCCGCATCGGCCATGACCCGGAGACCGGCGGGTTGCAGCGCACCGGCTATTCCGCCGCGGACATGGAAGCCCGCCGCGCCTTTCTGGCGCTGCTGCAGGACGAGGGCTTTAGCGCCCGCATGGACAGCGTGGGCAATGTGATTGGCCGCTTCGGGCCGGACGACGCGCCCACCGTGATGATGGGCAGCCACCTGGACAGCGTGCCCGCCGGTGGCATGTTTGACGGTGCGCTGGGCGCGCTGGCCGGGGTGGAGGTGCTGCGCACGCTCAAGGAAGCGGGGGGCGATCTGCCCTATGCCGTGGAAGTGGTGGGCACGGCGGAGGAAGAAGGCCGTTTTGGTGGTATGCTGGGGGCGGAGGCGATCACCGGCACGGTGGACCCCACCTGGTATGATACCGCCACGGACAGCGCCGGCATCCGCCTTCAGGATGCCATGCGGGAAGCCGGGGTTCAGCCGGAAAAGCTGGCTGAGGCGGCCCGCGCGCCCGAAGAATTGCGCGCCTTTCTGGAAATTCACGTCGAGCAGGGCCCGGTGCTGGAGGCCGAGGGCCTGCCCGTTGGCGTGGTGGAAGGCATTTCAGGCTGCTTCAACTGGCATCTGCGCCTTGAGGGGGAGGCCGACCACAGCGGCACCACCCCCATGGAAATGCGCCGGGATGCCGCCGTTGGCGCGGCGGAGGTGATCGCCGGGATCGACGCGTTGATTGCCGGGCATGGCACGGATCAAAGCCGGGTTACGGTGGGCCAACTGGATCTGTCCCCCAATTTCCCCCACACCGTGGCGGGGCGCGCGGATTTCACCGTCATTGGCCGGGACATGACCGCAAAGGCCATGGACAGCCTGGAAACGGGCCTGCGCGGTCTGGTGGAACGGGTGGCCGGGGGGCGCGGGCTCACCCCCACGATCACGGAGAAAAGCCGCCTTGAACCCGCCGCGTGCAGCCCGTCGGTGATCGCGGCCCTTTGTGACAGCGCCCGCGCGCACGGGCTTGCCTATCGCAGCATGCCGTGCGGCGCTGGCCATGACGCCCAGACCATGACCCGCCTGACCGAAGCGGGGCTGGTGTTCGTGCCCAGCGTGCGCGGCATCAGCCACAGCCCCGCCGAGTGGACCGACTGGGACGACATCGAAAAAGGCACCAATGTGTTGCTGGGCGCGGTTCACGCCTTTGCCAGCGGCGCCATGGACTGAGGCTTATTGCACCTGCCGCTGCTGCCGTTCCGGCTTGCTGGCCAGCGAGAAGCGATCCATGGGCCGGGCATCGCCGTTCACAAGGTCCGCCATATGGCGGCCCACTGCCGGGCCGTGCTTGAAGCCATGGCCGCTGCCGCCACCGGCGAGCCATACATTGTCCAGGCCGGGATGTTGGTCCAGGATGAAGTCCCCATTGGCGCTGTTGGCATATTGACAGACGCGGCTTTCCCAAAGGGGCCGGTCTTTCAGCATCGGGAAGCGCCGGGCCAGAAAGGCGCGGGCGTCCCGCTCGCCTTCCTCGCCGGGGCGCCGGTCGGCGGTGTCCGGGTCCATCGGCGCGCCGTGGGTATCGTTGGCCACCTTGAAGCCGCGCCCCTCCACGCTGGGCAGGCCGTAAAAGGGCAGGTCCGCCCAGACCGGCAGGTCGCCCGTGTCGGTGCGGCTGGCGGCGAAGGTAAACACTTCCTGCCGGGTGACGAACAGCCGCCCGCCCAGTGCGTCCGGGCAGACCTTGTGCAGCCAGGGGCCGCAGGCCATGACCATATGATCCGCCTCCAGCCGCTCGCCTTCAGTGGTGACGAGCGCGGCAAGACGGCGACCGCGCCTGTCCGCCTGCGGCAGCGGGGCCACGCGGGCCTGCACCAGATGGCCACCATCGGCGATGAACAGCCGGGCCAGTGTCTGCACGGCGCGGCGCGCCATCAGGCCGCCTGCTTCCGGCTCCAGCAAGGCGGCTTCATCGGCGGCCACCCGCATGACCGGATAGCGACGGGCCAGCGCTTTTGCGCCCAGTTGCTCATGGGCGATGCCGTGACGGGACAGGGTTTCCCGCGTGGTGGCGGCGAAGCTGTCATCGGCGCGGTGCAGCCACAGCACGCCCATGGGGTGGAACAGGGGCAGCCGGGCCTTTGCGCTTAAGGCCGCCCAGTCTCGCCGGGCGCGGCAGGCCCATCGGGTGTACAGGTCGATGTCGCCATAGCCACAGCGGGTCACGCGGGTTTCACCACCGCTGGATGCGGCGCTGTTGGCGGGGCCGAAGGCATCCACCACGGTCACGCGGTGCCCCCGTTCCCGGAGCTTCACGGCGGTCCAGAGCCCGAATACCCCGGCGCCCACCACCACCGTGTCGGCGCGCGGCGCGGCGGCGAGCGGGGTCAGCGGCAGCCCCGCCAGGGCGCTGAAGGCGCCGACGGTTTTCAGAAAATGACGGCGATGCATGGCCTTCTCCCGATAAACAGGGGGGAGGGGCACCACATGGCACCCCTCCCCGGTTCGGCTGGTCTGTTGCGGGATCGTGGACGGGGCCCTAGAAGTCCGTCCTTACCCGGATGCCGATGGTGCGGGGTTCGTTGGTGCGGAAGCCCAGACGGGCCCGGCCACCGCGCTCCCGGTCAAAGGACAGGTTGGCGTTTTCGTCGAACAGATTGTTGACGAAGGCCATGACCTCCCATTGTCCCTGATAGACACCGGCATTGAAGTTGACGATCTGATAGCTGTCCAGTTCCAGGTCCAGCGTGGTGGTGGCATCCGCCGGGGCACCCAGAAAGGGAAGGCCGTGTACGAAGGTGCCCGCGCCGTCCACCTGGTCGCTCGGCTGGGTGAAGCGGGAGCCCACATGCTGGACGCTGGCGGAGATGAAGGCGTTCAGGCCGGTTTTCTCGTCCAGCGGAAAGTCATAGGAGCCGCTGGCGGAGAACTGGAACTCCGGCACGGAGGCAAGTCGGTTGCCGTCTTCCACCCCGCCCAGCACGGCGCCCGTGCTGTCCCGAACGGTACTGTCGAACTCGCTTTCCAGCACGCTGCCGGACAGGGCCAGTTGCAGGCCGTCAATGGGCCGGGATTTCAATTCGGCCTCAAGCCCCGCCGTGTGAGCTTCGGGCACGTTGAAGGAAATCCGCGAGGAGCAGGAGCCCGCGTCCAGCGTCACCTGAAGGTTGGAAATGTCGGTATAGAAGGCGGCGGCGTTGAAGCTCAGCTTCTTGCCCTGCACCTTCACGCCCGCTTCATAGTTCCACAGGGTCTCATCCTCGTAATCCTGAAAATCGCCGAAGATTTCCAGGTCCTGTGCGTTGCACAGCGCCGTGTTCAGCGGGTCGTTCACGCCGCCGAGCCGGAAGCCCTTGGATGCCTGCGCGTTCACCGTCACCGTGTCCGACACATCATAAGAGGCGATGAAGCGCGGTGTGAAGCCGTCGGACTGGGTGGTGTCCACCTGGTCCACCACGCCGTTGCCGAACAGGCCCACCTGGGTCACGGAGCGCTCTTCCTCGAAATCATAATAGCGCCCGCCCACGGTCAGGTGCAGCCGTTCGGTCACGTCATAGGTGGCCTCGCCGAAAAAGGCGATCTGTTCCAGATCATAGGGAAGCTGTGACCAGAAGGGGCTGTCCGGCGGGGCCACGCCCATGCGGGTCGCCTCCGCCGTGCCTTCGCCCAGCACCTGATCGGTGACGGCGTCATAGCCGGGCGTGGGCAGCTCCTGCTGGTAGAAGCGTTCCGTGTCCGCATAAAAGGCGCCGACGATCCAGTCCAGCGGGCCGGTGCCATTGCTGGCCAGCCGCACTTCCTGGGTGAACTGCTCCACTTCGGTGGTGTCCCGCAGGTTGGACGGGATGCTGACCGCCTCGTCCGGGAAGCCCAGATCCACCGACACGCTACCGGTCAGCGCGCTGGCATCCCGGCTGGCCAGAATGTCCCGATCCGTATAGCTGGTCACGCTGGTCAGGTCCACGGCGCCGAAGGTGGCTTCCACGGTCAGATCGGCGATCAAGGTCTCGTCCTTGAAGGCTTCCCGCAGCAACAGGAACTGCTGGCGCTCGTCAAAGGTGATCGGCGGCACTTCCGTGGTGAACGGGTTGGCGAAGAGGTTGAACTCCTCCTGCCGGTTGAAGCCGTTCATGTCGATTTCCTGATAGATGATGCGCGGCGTGATGGACAGGTTCTCATTGGGCTGCAAAAGCAGGGCGGCGCGCCCGCCGGTGCGGCTGCCATCGTTCACATCCTTGTCGATGGAACGGTCCTCGCGGATGGCATCGATGAAACCGGCATATTCGGTGTGATAGGCCACCACGCGCAGGGCGGCCATATCGTCGGCCACCGGCACATTGACCATGCCCTTGAGCGACCCGCCCTCGCTGCCGCCGTCAACCGTGTTCAGGCTGCCTTGAACCGAGCCTTCCATTTCGTTGAGCTTGGGCTGGTTGGTGATATAGCGCACCGTGCCGCCAATGGAGCCGGAGCCGAACAGCGTGCCCTGCGGCCCGCGCAGGGTTTCCACCCGGTTCAGGTCAAACAGGTCCAGATCCGGCGTGAACAGGGACAGCGAGATCACGCTTTCATCCAGATAGACCCCCACCTGTTCCTTCACGCCCGGCTGGTCGCGGACGATCTGCCCGGCGGATACGCCGCGAATGGCCACCTGGCTCTGGCCGGGGCCGAGGTTCTGAATGGTCAGCCCGGCCACATTGCGGGCCACGTCTTCCAGATTGCGCGCGCCGGAACGCTGAATATCCGCCTGGGTCTGGGCGTTCACCGAAAAGGGCACATCCTTCAGGGAACTTTCGCGCTTGGTGGCGGTGACGGTGATTTCCTCCAGTGTGAAGTCGGACGTTGCGGGCGCCGCGTCGCTGTCGGCGCTCTGGCCCAGCACGGCGGCGGGCGCGGAAATGGACAATGCCGCCAGCGAAGCCGACGCGAGCAGAGCCCTGTGGCGTTTGGTCCTAAGAGTGTTCATGGTATCCCTCCCGATATAACCCACCCGGCCAAACAGGTTTTTCTTGATTGGCGCCGGATTGAGAAGGAAATTATTAACTATAAACAAGGGCCGGAAAAGGAACATTCTTTTCCGGCCCGTCGCTTTTCGCCGTGACGTGGCTGTTTTGCATCACCCTTCCGCGCGGTCGGGCAGGGTGAATTTCAGCACAAGGAAACCCAGCAGCGCCGAGGCCACGGACCCCACCAGCACGCCCAACCGCACCTGATTGAGCATTTCGGGTGTGTCGAAGGCCAGTGTGCCGATGAACAGGCTCATGGTGAAGCCGATCCCGGTCAGGCAGGCCAGCCCGTAAAGATGGGGCCAGCGGGTTCCGGCGGGCAGGGCGCCGAGCCCGGTCAGGCGCACCAGCGCCACCATCGCCATCACGCCGATCTGCTTGCCCGCGAACAGGCCCAGCGCAATGCCAAGGGGCACCGGCTTGGCCAGGTCCGCCAGGGCCACGCCGTCAAAGGACACGCCCGCATTGGCGAAGCCGAATATGGGCACCACCATGAAGGCGACCCAGGGATGCAGGGCGTGCTCCGCCCTGTGCAGGGGGGAGCCGGCGGCATCTTCCCGCGGGCCAAGGGGTATGGTGAAAGCCACCAGCACGCCCGCCAGCGTGGCGTGCACGCCCGATTTGACCACCAGGGCCCAGATCACCACGCCGGTCAGCACATAGGGCGCCAGTTTCAGCACGTTCAGCCGGTTCAGGCCGATCAGGACGGCGATTCCGATACCCGCCCCGATCAGCATTCCCAGCGACAGATTATCCGTATAGAACAGGGCGATGATGACAATGGCGCCCAGGTCGTCAATGATGGCGATGGCCAGCAGCAGGATCTTCAGTGTGGCGGGAACCCGTGGCCCCAGCAGGGCCAGAATGCCCAGCGCAAAGGCGATGTCCGTGGCGGCGGGAATGGCCCAGCCATCCAGCGTGGCGCCCCCCTGCCAGTTCAGCGCGGCATAGATCAGGGCCGGCCCGGCCATACCGCCAAGGGCGGCGAGCGCAGGCAGGGCGGAGCTTTCCACGCTGGACAGTTCCCCTTGCAGAACCTCACGCTTGACTTCCAGCCCCACCAGAAAGAAGAACACCGCCATCAGGCCGTCATTGATCCACAACAGCAGCGGCTTGGCGAGCGCGAAGGTGCCGACCTGGATGATCATCGGCGTTTCCAGAAGCCTGTCATACCAGCCCGCCAGCGGCGAATTGCTGGCGATCAGCGCGGCCAGCGCGGCGAAAATCAGGATCAGCCCGGCGGCCACCTCAAGCCGGATAAAGTCCTGAATGCGGGCCATGATCGCGGACATAACGGATTCCTCCATGCTGATCGGGTGATGCCGAAAGACGGCCAGGGGCAGCGCATGTTCCGCTTCTTACGGGTGCGGGGAACCGCATCCGTCATCCCGGTTGCATATGGCCGAGCCTGCGCCCGAAGGCGGTTTCATGCAAGGGTGGGCCCGAACATCTTTTCCATATAGTGCTTGCGGCACAGCGCGATATAGCGGTCATTGCCGCCGATCTCCACGGAATCGCCTTCGCGCACCGCATGGCCGTTTTCATCGATGCGCAGATTCATGGTGGCCTTGGCGCCGCAGGTGCAGATGGTTTTCAGTTCCTGCATTTCGTCCGCCAGCGCCAGCAGCCATTGGCTGCCTTCGAACAGATTGGCCTGAAAGTCCGTGCGCAGGCCATAGCACAGCACCGGCACTTTCAGCCGATCCGCCACGGCAGCAAGCTGGAACACCTGATCCCGGTCCAGGAACTGGGCTTCATCCACCAGCACGCAGTGCAGGGGACGGCGGGTCAGCTCCGTGCTGACCGTGGTGAACAGGTTGGTTCCCGCCGCAAAGGTGTCGGCGCGGGATGTCAGCCCGATGCGGCTGGAAATGGTGGCATGGCCGGTGCGGTCGTCTATGGCGGCGGTGAACAACATTGTGTTCATGCCCCGTTCCTGATAGTTGAAACTGGATTGCAACAGGGTGGTTGTCTTGCCCGCATTCATGGCGGAATAATAGAAATAAAGCTTGGCCATGGGGCTCCATCCGGGTTGCCTGAAGCTGGGGTGCGCACCGCCGTTCGACCGGGCCGGGCGTTTGGCGGGAAAGACTATTGCCTCTGGCCGGGACAGGCAAGGCGTGATCATGACGGATGGGCGAACCGGCGGGTGAAGGGGGCTTTGATGACGGATATCATGAACAGGATCAAACACTTCGGGGTCGTGATTGGCGCCGGGCTGGTGCTGGCGGGCTGCATTGTGGACATTGGCGACACCGGGCCGCGCGCTGGCGGCGGCGAACGCCACGCTCCGCCGCAGGCCGGGGTGGTGCAGCAGGCCAGCGGCGATGAAAGGGGCGGCGACGCGGCGCAAAGCCCGGTGGCGCGGGCGTTCGAGCAGGCCAGGACAAACGGCCCGGCGCTGCGCCGCTTTCTGGAAGCCTTCCCCAAGGGCGGCGACCTGCACAATCACCTGACCGGCGCGGTCTATGCGGAAAGCTGGTTGGACTGGGCGGCGGAAGATGGCCTGTGCGTGAACCCGGACGGCCCGGCCATCGTGGATGCGGCGGAGGAAAGCTGCGCCGATCGCGGCTGGGTGGATGCCCGCGAGGCGCGGCTGGACGAAGACCTGCGCCGCCGCCTGATCAACGGCCTGTCCCTGCGTTCCTTTAAGCCGGAAAACGGCTGGTCCGGCCATGACCAGTTTTTTGTCACCTTTTCCCGGATGCTGGCCCGCAATGACCGGTTCGGGGACATGCTCACCAATGTGAGCCGCCGCGCCGCCTGGCAGAACATTCCCTATCTGGAGCTCATGCACACCCTGATCCTGGGGGAGCTGTTTCCGCTGGTGGGCGGCGTGGAGCTGACCGGCGACCCGGCGCGGGATTATCGCCTGTTGATGGACAGCCCTTTCGGCGCGCGGGTGGACGATCTGGCGGCGGACATTTCCCGGCGGCTGGACGGGGCGTTCGCCCGCCGGGCGGAGCAGCTTCAGTGCGGTGGCAATGACCCGCTGCCCGGCTGCGACGTGACCATCCGCCTGCAACATCAGGTGATCCGGGAATTTTCCCCGGCCATGGTCTATGCGCAAATTATTCTGGGCTGGCATGTGATGGAGCGGGACGCGCGCTTTGTGGGGCTCAATCTGGTGGCGCCGGAAGATGGCTATATCGCGCTTCGGGACTATACCCGGCACATGCGCATGATCGACCATCTGTATGCCACGCGCGGCCAGCAGAACATCGCCCTTCATGCCGGGGAGCTGACCCTTGGTCTGGTGCGCCCGCGGAACCTGCGTTTCCATATCCGTCAGGCGATCGAGATTGGCCATGCCCGCCGCATCGGTCACGGCATCGACATCGCCCATGAGCGGGACAGCGGCGACCTGCTGGCCCGCATGGTGCGGGACGGCATCGCGGTGGAAATCAATCTGACCAGCAATGATGTGATTCTGGGCGTGACCGGGCGGGATCATCCGTTCGGGCTGTATCGCCGCCACGGCGTGCCCCTGACGCTTTCCACGGACGACGAGGGCGTGAGCCGGATCGACCTGACCCATGAATATCAGCGCGCGGTGGAGACCTTCGATCTTGATTATCAGGCCCTGAAGCGGCTGTCGCGCAATGCCATCCGGCACAGTTTTCTGGACCCCGCCGACCGGGCGGCCCTGATGGAAAGGCTTGACTCCCGCCTGAACTCCTTTGAACAGTCCTTCCGCTGACAGGGTGGCCGGGCGCGGTCCCGGCCACGGCTTTTTCAGGGCTTTTCGGGGCCTTTTCCTTTTTTCAGGGGACGATCTCACCCATGACTGACAAGACCGGCGACCCGCTTGGCGGCACTGCTCCGGCTCCCAGCCAGATGGCGGCGGAACTGAATGCGGGTTTCGCGTTCTTCCTCGATTGCGTGGTCAATCTGTTCGTGCTGGCGGGTGTGCTGGGGGGCGGATTCGATTTCCCCGACGAGGTGCTGTTCGGCAAGGTGATTCCCGGCTCCATCATGGGGATCGTGGTGGGGAACGTGCTATACGCGGCCTATACCCGCCGCGTGGTGCGCCAGACCGGCAATCATAACCATACCAGCATCCCGCTGGGCATTGATCTGCCGTCCGTGTTCGCCATGTCCGCCTTTGTCATCGGCCCGGCCTATGTGTCCAACATCGGCGAGATGGGCGAGACCGGGGCGGCCACGCTGGCCTGGCAACTGGGTATGGCCGCGGCGCTCTGGATGGGCGTGATCAAGGTGGGGTTGTCCTTTGTCGGAACGCTGGTTCAAAAAGGGCTGCCACAGGCGGCGCTGATCGGTGCCATGGCCGGGATCGCCACCGTCTATCTGGGGGCGGAGGCCATTTTCGGCATTTTCGATCTGCCGGAAGTGGGCGTGTTTTCCCTGATGATCATGGCCTATGCCCTGATCGCGGGCCATCGGCTGCCGGGCAACATGCCGGGGGCCATCATCGCCATCGTGGCGGGGACGGTGCTGTATTATGTGCTGGCCCTTGCCGGGGCGGGGGATGGCTATGTGATCAATGCCGCGCCCGATATCGTGCCCGCCGTGCCGCTGCCCACCCTGGCCGGGGTGATGGCCATGGGTGGGCCGGTGCTCAATCATCTGGGGCTGATACTGCCCTTTGCCCTGCTGATCGCCGCCAGCAGCGTGAACATCGTGTCCGGCGCGCGTCTGTCGGGGGATACCTATAATGCCGGGCGCGTGGTGCAGATCGATGCCGTGGCCACCATCGCATCGGGCCTGTTCGGCGGCGTGGTGCAGACCACGCCCTATTTCGGCCACGCCACCTACAAGCGGATGGGCGCACGCAGTGCCTATGCGCTGGGCGTGGTGGCCCTTGTGGGCGTTGGCGGCTTTCTGGGGCTGATCGCCTTCGCCTCCAAGATGATCCCGGATGCGGCGCTCAAACCCATTCTGGTGGTGGTGGCCAGTGATATCATCCGGCTGGCCTTTGCCAGCGCCGATGCGCGCCATGCCCCTGCCGTGCTGTTTACCCTGGTGCCCGCCATTCTCAACTATACCGCGCTGAAGGTGGATGAACTGTACAGCAAACTGTCCACCAGCGTGGCGCAGGGCCTGTCCGATCAGTGGCGGGACAGCTATTTCCTGTTTTCCGCCCTGTCCAAGGGCTATGTGCTGACCAGTCTGATCTGGGGGTCCATGCTTGTCTGGATCATAGACGGGCGCCTGCGCGCGGCGGCTTTGGCCGCCTTTGCCGCCAGCGCCTTTACCCTGTTTGGCGTGATCCATTCCGTGTTACCCTCCAGCGGCATGTACATGCCCTGGGCCATCCCGGATGCGGCCAGCGACCCGGTTCTGGCGCACCGTCTGGCGGCGGGCTATGCCATTGCCGGGCTGATGCTGCTGGCGTTTGCCGGTATGCGCCGCGTGCAGGGGTTGACCGTCTACCAGCCCGACGGCGAAAAGGATTCAGAGATTTCTTGACCAATCAGTCAAGATTTGTCTTTGTATGGCATCCGCCGGAGTCGCCCCCCATGCGGGGCCACGGGCGGATCGGACGGCAATGATGGAAAGACGGGCATATGGCATCTGAGGGTTTCGTCAATCAGGGCACGGCCTTTCACGCCGATTGGGTGGAAGCGATCCGGGTCAACAAAAGCGCGGTGGAGCGGCGCACCGGGTCTCTGCCGGGGCGGCGATCCGTGAAGAAGGACAGCCAGATCGCCTATATGATCAAGGCGATCCAGTGCATGGACCTGACCACCCTGTCCGGCGATGACACGCCGGGCCGGGTGCAGCGCCTGTGCGCCAAGGCCCGCCAGCCCGTGCGCCCGGATATTCTGGCCGCGTTCGATCTGGGGGATATGGCGCTCACCACCGGGGCGGTCTGCGTTTATCATGAAATGGTCCCCGTGGCGGTCAGGGCGCTGGAAGGAACCGATATTCCCGTGGCCGCCGTGTCCACCGGCTTTCCGGCCGGGCTGGCGCCGGTGGAAACCCGGATGGAGGAAATCCGCCGATCCGTCGCCGCGGGTGCGCGGGAAATCGATATTGTGGTCACCCGCGCCCATGTGCTGAACGGCAACTGGCAGGCGCTGTATGACGAGGTGAAAGCCTTCAAGGAGGCGTGCGGCGCCGCCCATATGAAGACCATCCTCGCCACCGGGGAACATGGCAATCTGGCACAGGTGGCCAAGGCTTCCATGACCGCCATGATGGCGGGCTCCGATTTCATCAAGACTTCCACCGGCATGGAGGGGGTCAATGCCACCCTGCCGGTGTCGCTGGTCATGGTGCGTCAGATTCGCGCCTTTGAGGATGCCACCGGCATCAAGGTAGGCTTCAAGCCCGCCGGGGGCATTCGCAAGGCCAAGGATGCGGTCACCTATCTGACCCTGATGCGGGAAGAACTGGGGCGCCCCTGGCAGGAGCCGGAGCTGTTCCGCTTCGGGGCATCCGGCCTGCTGGGCGACCTGGAACGGCAACTGGAATACCATGCCTTTGGCGGCTATTCGGCGGCGCACCGCCACGCAATGGCCTGATGTGCGCTTGGCTTTAAGGGGATCGAAAGCATGACGGTGGCAGACAAATTGAAAAGCATGGATTACGCGCCCGCCGGGGAAAGCCGCGCACGGGCGGATGAATGGCTGGACGGGCACAACAGGCGCTTCGGCCTGTTTATCGGCGGCGCCTTTGCGATGCCGGAAAAGGCGGGGACCATGCCGTCCTATGCCCCGGCAAGCGGGGAAAAGCTGGCGGATATCACCATTGCCGGCAAGGCGGACGTGGCCGATGCGGTGGCCGCCGCCCGCGCGGCGCAGGGCAAGTGGCTTGCGCTCGGCGGCCATGGCCGGGCGCGCTTTCTGTATGCGCTGGCCCGGCTGGTGCAGAAACACAGCCGCCTGCTGGCGGTGCTGGAAAGCCTTGATAATGGCAAGCCGATCCGCGAAAGCCGGGATCTGGATATACCGCTGGTGGCACGGCACTTTTACCACCATGCGGGCTGGGCCCAACTGCTGGATGAAACCTTCCCGGATCATGAGCCCGTGGGCGTGGCGGGGCAGGTGATCCCGTGGAATTTTCCGCTGCTGATGCTGGCCTGGAAGATCGCCCCGGCGCTGGCGGCGGGCAATACGGTGGTGCTGAAGCCTGCCGAATTCACCTCGCTGACGGCGCTGAAATTCGCTGAATTGTGCCAGGAAGCGGGGTTGCCCGACGGCGTGGTCAACATCATCACCGGCGCCGGGGATACGGGCGCCGCGCTGGTAAAGGCGGAAGTGGACAAGGTGGCCTTCACCGGTTCCACCGAAGTGGGCCGCATCATCCGCCGCCAGATCGCGGGCAGCGGCAAGGCGCTGACGCTGGAGCTGGGCGGCAAGTCCCCTTATGTGGTGTTTGAGGATGCGGACATTGACGGCGCCGTGGAAGGGCTGGTGGATGCCATCTGGTTCAACCAGGGGCAGGTGTGCTGCGCGGGCTCCCGCCTGCTGGTGCAGGAAGGCATCGCGGACAGCTTCATCACCCGCCTGAAGCGGCGCATGGAAAGCCTGCGGGTGGGCGACAGCCTGGACAAGTGCGTGGATGTGGGCGCCATTGTGGACCCGGTGCAGAAAGAGCGCATCGAAAGCCTGGTGGCGCAGGGCAAAAAGGAAGGCGCCGAAATCTGGCACGCCCCATGCCCCATGCCCGACAAGGGCGTGTTTTATCCGCCCACGCTGGTCACCGGCGCGGCGGGGGACAATGTGCTGAACCGGGAAGAGGTTTTCGGCCCGGTCCTGACGGCGCAGACCTTCCGCACCCAGGCCGAGGGCGTGAAGCTGGCCAATAACAGCCGGTACGGTCTGGCCGCCAGTGTATGGTCGGAAAGCCTGTCGCGGGCGCTGGAAGTGGCACCGGCCCTGAAGGCAGGGGTTGTCTGGGTCAATGGCACCAACTTTTTCGACGGCGCCGTGGGCTTTGGCGGCTACCGGGAATCCGGCTTTGGCCGCGAAGGCGGCAAGGAAGGCATGGCCGCCTATCTGAAACCGAAGGCGGACAGAACCTGCAAGGCCCTGAAGGCGATCCCGCATCCCGCATCCATCAGCCCGGCAAAGGGCGGCGCGGGCCTGCCGGGTATCGACCGCACCGCCAAGCTGTATATCGGCGGCAAGCAGGCGCGGCCCGATGGCGGCAATGCCATTGTCATCGCCGACCCCAAGGGCGCGGAAGTGGGCCTTGTGGGGGACGGCAACCGCAAGGACATCCGCAACGCCGTTGAGGCCGCCGAGGGCGCCAGCGGCTGGGCCGCCACCACCGCCCATAACCGGGCGCAGATACTGTACTACATGGCGGAGAATCTGGGCGTGCGGGCGGCGGAGTTTGCCGCGCGGCTCGGCAAGGTGGCGGGCACCACGGCCAAGGCCGCCGAGGCCGAGGTGGAGGCATCCATGGATCGGCTGTTCACTGCCGCCGCCTGGGCGGACAAGCTGGACGGCGCGGTGCATTCACCCCCCATGCGCGGCGTGGCGCTTGCCATGAACGAGCCGGTGGGCGTGATCGGCATTGCCTGTCCCGATGAAAAGCCGCTTCTGGCCTTTGTCAGCCTGATGGCTCATGCCATCGCCGCGGGCAATCGCACGGTGATCCTGCCCAGCAACCGCTATCCGCTGCTGGCGACGGACTTTTACCAGATTCTGGAAACCAGCGATCTGCCGGGCGGGGTGGTGAACATCGTGACCGGGGACGTGGACGCGCTGGCGCTGGATTTGGCGAAACACCTGGCGGTGGATGGCCTGTGGCACTTTGGCGGCAAGGAGACCGGCGCGGCGATCGAGGCGGCCTCCGCCGACAATATGAAGCGTACCTGGCTGGCACTGGGAAAGGCCCATGACTGGATGGACCCTCGCCAGACCGCAGGCCGCGCCGTGCTGGACCATGCCATCGAGGTGAAGAATATCTGGGTGCCCTACGGCGACCAGAACTAAAAGGCTATCCGCAAGCCCGGCGCCACCCCCGCGCCCCGTTTGCACCAACGTTGCCCCTACCGCCATCCCGCCACTGCGCGGGATGAGCGGAGGCCACGACCGTGGCCCGCCGCAAGTGCGGCGCCCTCGCGGAGCCGGGCCGCGCAAGCGGCCAAGGCGTGAGCGGCAAATACCCGCACCGACGTTGCCTCTACCGCCATCCCGCCACTGCGCGGGATGAGCGGAGGCCACGACCGTGGCCCGCCGCCAGTGCGGCGCCCTCGCGGAGCCGGGCCGCGCAAGCGGCCAAGGCGTGAGCGGCAAACACCCCGCACGCAAAGCGTGCGGGGTGTGAAATCAACCCACTTTTTTCACAAACGCTTTCAGCAGCTTTTCAAGATGAACGGCGGCCTTGGCGCCATATTCCATGGTTTCGTCATGGGTCAGCTCGTTGCCGGTCATGCCCGCGGCATAATTGGTGATGGAGGCCACCCCCGCCACCTTCATGCCCGCATGGCGCGCGGCCAGGCATTCGGGCACGGTGGACATGCCTACCGCGTTGGCGCCCAGCGTGCGGAAGGCGCGGATTTCCGCCGGGGTTTCGAAATTCGGCCCCTTGGCTTGCAGATAGACCCCTTCATGCAGCGTGATGCCCTCCGCCTCGGCGCAGGCTTTCATGGTGGCGAGCAGGTCCGGGTCCCAGGCATTGGTCATGTCGGCGAAGCGCGGGCCGATGCGGTCGTCATTAGGGCCCACCAGCGGGTTGACGCCGGAGAAATTGATATGATCGGAAATGGCCATCAGGCTGCCGGGCCCGGCAGCTTCATCCAGACTGCCGGATGCGTTGGTGAGCACCAGTGTTTTCACGCCCAGCGCCCATAGTACGCGCACGCCGAAAACCAGCTTGTCTTCGCTGTGGCCTTCATAGGCATGAGCCCGGCCCTGCATGAAGATCACCGGCGATCCGTCCAGCGTGCCGATCACCATGCGGCCCGAATGGCCGTGCACGGTGGGTTGGGGGAAGCCGGGCAGCTCGTCATACCGGATGATGGTGGTGT
Organism: Yunchengibacter salinarum; assembly: GCF_037658235.1. Lineage (NCBI taxonomy): Bacteria > Pseudomonadati > Pseudomonadota > Alphaproteobacteria > Kordiimonadales > Kordiimonadaceae > Yunchengibacter > Yunchengibacter salinarum. The sequence continues at coordinate 25,202 of NZ_JBBJLN010000003.1, forward strand.
CTTCCAGCGCGTCCGCCAGGGCATTGAGGCCGGACCCCAGCACCATGGCAAGCCCCGGCACCGGGCCGCTGACTTTCTGGCGGATGATGTCGGCGCAGGCCTGATAATCTTCAAAGCTCATGATCGTTCCCCGTTCGGTGTTTCGCTCGCTCTGGCCCTTATGGCGGTATCCGCTCAGGACTTGATGTCGGGCAGGTCCAGCCCCTTGTGTTCGCGGATTTCATCGCGGCTCAGGTCCGCCAGCTCATGGGGGAAGACCAGCCAGTCATCGGTTTCGTGGCAATAGAAATCCGGTGTCAGGTCGGTCACATTGCGCTGTGGTTTATAATAGACCGTGGCGATCTTGATGATGTCCGGCGTGTTGCGGCGACACTTTTTCCTGAGCCGGTCTATGATGGCGCGAATGGAGCGGCCAGAGTCGAATACGTCATCCACGATCAACAGGCTGTCTTCGGCGTTGATATTGTTGACGATATATTCCAGCCCGTGGACTTTGACTTCTTTTTGCTGCTGCATCCCGATATAGCTGGATGTGCGAATCGCGATATGGTCCGACTTGACGCCGTAATATTCCAGAATTTCCTGCACCGCGATGCCGGTGGGCGTGCCGCCGCGCCAGACGCCGACGATAAATTCCGGCTGAAAGCCGCTTTCCAGTATCTTCAGCCCCAGCTTGAAGGAATCGCTCAACAGCTCTTCCGCCGTGACATAGGTTTTTACCACTTCGGCCATGTTGCCTAGCTCCCCTTGGTCCCGAAAAGCCGGTCGCCCGCATCACCGAGCCCCGGTACGATATAGCCATGTTCGTTGAGTCTTTCGTCCACCGCGGCGGTGACCACCGGCACATCCGGGTGCGCGGATGTGAAGGTCTCCACCCCTTCCGGGGCGGCCACGAGGCAGACGAATCTAAGGTCTTGCGCCCCTTCCTTTTTCAATTCCTCCACCGCGGCCACGGCGGAATGGCCGGTGGCGAGCATGGGGTCCAGCACCACGGTAAGGCGCTGGTTCAGATTCCTGGGGGCCTTGAAAAAATACTTTTCCGGCCTGAGCGTCTCCTCGTTGCGTTGCAGGCCGATCTGGCCCACCCGCGCCGAGGGGACAAGGTCCAGCATGGGGCCGAGCAGGCCGTCACCCGCGCGCAGCACGGAAATCAGCACCAGTTTCTTGCCCGCCAGCACCGGTGCTTCCATCGGGCAGACCGGCGTTTCTATGCTGATCCGGCCAAGCGGCAGGTCCGACAGGGCTTCATAGCCCAGGAAAAGCCCGATTTCGCGCAGCAGTTTGCGAAATTCCGCCGTGCTGGCGTCCTTGCGGCGCAGCAGGGTCAGCTTGTGCTGGACCAGGGGGTGATCGACAATCTTGACGGATTTGGACATCTGCGAGTTCCCGTCTTGCGGCGGCCAGGCGCCGCTCATGCGCCCATCCCGTCTATCAAAGCCTGCCCGCTTTGCAACCCCGACCGGGGGCGCGGGCCCGTGATACCCCGTCAATACGCGGGCACCGGCATCTTGTCCAGTATCCGGCAAGACAAATCCTGACTGATCGTTCAGTTTTTTATTGACCCGTCATTCCCCTTTTGCTTGGCTCTGGCATCCTCTATGACTGTACGGGTGACACGGGCAGGGGGTGGTCCGCGGCTGACCGACCTGTTCCGGCCCGAACAGGCATGGCAAAAAAGGGAGACGGGCGCATGACACGGGTGCTGGGCGAACAGGGGAGGTGTTCAAGGCAGGCGGCGCTGTTTCGCCGTCTCGGTCGGTTGCTGGCCGTGGGGCTGGCGGCGGTCTCGGCGGGCTTGATGGCTGCCGCGGCACAGGATGCGCCGCGATCCGATCTCAGGGCGGTGGTGCTGTATGATCTGGGCGGCAAGTTCGACAAATCCTTCAACGAGGCGGCCTATAACGGCGCCATGCGCTTTCAGGAAGAGACCGGAATCCGCTTCCGCGATTTCGAGCCCACCAGCGAAACACAGTACGAACAGGCGCTGAAGCGCTTTGCCCGCCGCAAGTTCGATGTGATCGTGGCCGTGGGCGTGGGCTATGCGGTGGCGGCGCGCAATGTGGCGCGGGACTATCCCGAAAGCCAGTTCACCGTGATCGATGCGGTGGTGGACCTGCCCAATGTGCGTTCCGTCACGTTCAAGGAACATGAAGGGTCTTTCCTGGTGGGCGTGCTGGCGGCGATGGCCACCGAGACCAACAAGGTGGGCTTTATCGGCGGCATGGACATTCCGCTGATCCAGCGCTTCGCCGGTGGCTATCGGCAGGGCGTGGACTGGACCAAGGACAATGTGGATTATGTGGAAGGCTATGTGGGCACCACGCCCAGCGCCTGGTCGGACCCGATCCGCGCCGCCGAGCTGGCCAAGGGGCAGTATGGCCGGGGCGTGGACGTGATCTTCCATGCCGCGGGGCCAAGCGGCCTTGGCGTGTTGCAGGCGGCCAAGGACGAGGGGAAGCTGGCGATCGGCGTGGACAGCAATCAGAATTTTGTCGCACCGGGGCATGTGCTGACCTCCATGGTCAAGCGGGTGGACCGGGCCGTTTACGAAGCTATGGAGGACACCCGCCACGGGCGCTGGGAACCGGGTCATGAAGTGCTGGGGCTGGCGGAAAAGGGCGTTGGCTATGTGGTGGATGAGCACAACCGCGCCCTGATCACAGATGCCATGGAAGCCAGGGTGGAAGAGGCACGCGAAAAGATCATTGCCGGCGACATCGTGGTGAAGGACGTGGAAGGCGGCAATACGGGTCACTGACAGGCCGCCCACCGGTCACGGGCGGACCCGGCAGGGCGCGTTGCGGCGCGCCGGGCAGCGGCATTATATTTTGGGGCAGGCGACGATTATGGCAGTCACTGAACAGGCACCGGCGGAAGCCGTGTCCATGGCGGTTGAGGCAAGGGGCCTGAGCAAGCGTTTCGGCACGGTGCAGGCCAATGACGCCATCTCGCTCGGCGTGCGCCGTGGCAGCGTGCACGGTCTTGTGGGGGAAAATGGCGCGGGCAAATCCACCTTGCTGAAAATGCTGTTCGGTCTTTATCAGCCGGATGATGGCAGCCTTTTCGTGAACGGGGCGCCCGTGCAATTCGCCAGTCCGGCGGAAGCCATGGCCCACGGTATTGGCATGGTGCATCAGCATTTCATGCTGGTGGAGCCGTTCACCGTGCTGGAAAACCTGATGATGGGGGCCGAGGAAAGCTGGAACCTGGCCCAGGACAAGAAGGCCGCCCGCGCGCGCATTCTGGCGCTTGAGGCGGATTTCGGCTTTGATCTGCCGCTGGATGAGGCCGTGGCCGACCTGTCGGTGGGGGTGCGCCAGCGGGTGGAAATCCTGAAGGCCCTGTATCGGGGTGCCCAGGTGCTGATTCTGGACGAACCCACCGCCGTCTTGACGCCGCAGGAAAGCGAGGGGCTGTTTCGCCTGATCGAAACGCTGAAGGCGGACGGCAAGACCATCCTGTTCGTCACCCACAAGCTGGACGAAATCATGGCTGTGACCGACCGGGTCAGCGTGATCCGCGCCGGTCGCCTGGTGGGGGAGGTGGAAACCCGCGACACCAGCGCCAGTGCGTTGGCGGAGCTGATGGTGGGGGAAAAGATCAGCCGCCATGTGAGCCGGGAGGCCGTGGAAGCCGCCCGCCGCCCGCGCCTTTTCCTGTCCCGTGTGAGCACCGCGCCCGTGCCCGGCGGCACGCCGCTCAGGGATGTGAGCCTGGACGTGCATGACGGCGAGGTGCTGGGCGTGGCCGGGGTGGCCGGCAATGGTCAGACCGAATTGCTGGAAGTGGTCACGGGCCTGCGCGGCATCAGCGCGGGCACCGTCCATCTGGCCGATCAGTGCGTGGCCGACCCCACCGGCCACCGCGCCCCCACGGCGCTGCGCCGCATGGGGCTGGGCCATGTGGCGGAAGACCGGCTGAAATCCGGCATGGTGGATACCATGACCGCGCGGGACAACGCCATTCTCGGCTATCAGCGCGAACCGGATTTCGCCAGGGGCGGATGGCGGCTCAGGCTGGATGCCATTGCCGAGACAGCGCGCACCTATTTTGATCGCCAGGATGTGCGGCCACGCAATCCGGGCCTGCCCATGGGCAGCTTTTCCGGCGGCAATCAGCAGAAACTGGTGTTTCAGCGGGAAGTGGCGCGCGACCCGAAACTGCTGGTGATCGGCCAGCCCACTCGCGGCGTGGATATCGGGGCGGTGACCCGCATTCATGACCAGATCACCGACCTGCGCAATGCGGGCAAGGCGCTGCTGGTGGTGTCCGCCGATCTGGACGAACTGCTTGCCATTGCCGATCGCATTGTGGTGATGGCGGAAGGGCGCATTACCGGTGCCATGCCGGTGGAAGAGGCCGACGCCCGCACGCTCGGCCTGATGATGGCGGGTGCGGGTGATGAGGGCGCCGATGATAACGCCGGGAACGCGCAAGGGCCGCAAGCGCCGCACGGGGGGAGAGGCTGATGGCTGTGGATCAGAAGGCGCGGGCCGCCTACAAGCTGCCCCTCTGGGCCGATCTGGGCGTGCTGCCGCTGGTCAATCTGCTGGCCGCGTTCGTGGTGTCCGGGCTGGTGATCTGGGGGCTTGGGGAAAACCCGTTCACGGCGCTGGGCCTGCTGGTGAAGGGGGCGTTCGGCTATCAGGAATATACCGGCTACACCTTTTATTATGCCACCAATTTCATCTTTACCGGGCTTGCCGTGTCGCTTGCTTTCCATGCGGGCCTGTTCAATATCGGCGGGGAAGGGCAGGCCATGATGGGCGGGCTGGGGCTGACGCTGGCCGTGCTCTGGGCCGGGGACGCGCTGGGCTGGCTGGCGGTGCCGCTGGCCATTCTGGGGGCCGCCGCCTTTGGTGCCGCCTGGGCCGCCGTACCCGCCTATCTTCAGGCCCGGCGCGGCAGCCATGTGGTGATCACCACCATTATGTTCAATTTCATCGCGTCGGCGCTGTTGTCCTATCTGCTGGTGGGGCCGCTGCAACGGCCCGGCGGCCAGATGCCGGAAACCCGTGATTTCCCCGAAGGCGCCAATCTGGCCCATATGCACGATGTGCTGGGCCTGCTGGGGATTCCGTTTGAATCCAGCCCGATGAACCTGTCCCTGCCGCTGGCGCTGCTGGTGGCCTTCGGGGTCTGGTTTCTGCTGTGGCGGACCCGGTTCGGCTATGAGATCCGGGTGGTGGGGCGCAGTCATGACGCGGCGCGCTTTGCCGGTATTTCCGTTACCCGTGTGACGATCATGGCCATGGCGCTGTCCGGTGCTATGGCGGGCATGATGGGGCTGAACGAATTGCTGGGCGAACAGCACCGGCTGATCGCCAATTTCACCATGGGGTATGGTTTTGTCGGCATTGCCGTGGCGTTCATGGGGCGCAACCACCCGGTGGGTATCGTGCTGGCGGCGCTGCTGTTCGGCGCGCTGTATCAGGGGGGTACGGAAATCGCCTTTGAAATGGAAAATGTGACCCGCGACCTGGTGGTGGTGATTCAGGGGCTGGTGATCATCTTCTCCGGCGCCATGGAGCATCTGTTCCGCCGCCCGGTCACCCGGCTTTTTGCCCGGTTCGATCCGGCGGCGCGCAGGGCGGAGGCAACGGCATGATCGAATTTCTGACCGGCTTTCTGGGGGAACTGGTTCAATTGGCGGGCGGTACCGTTCGCATTTCCACCCCCCTGATCCTGGCGGCGCTGGCAGGGCTTGTTTCCGAACGGTCGGGCATCATCGACATCGGACTGGAAGGCAAGATTCTGGGTGCCGCCTTTGCCGCCGGGGCGGCGGCCGCGGTGTTTGACAATCCCTGGATGGGCCTGATGGCGGGCATCACCATGTCCGTGGTGCTGGCCGTGCTGCACGGCTTCATCGCCATCAGCCAGAACGGCAACCAGATCGTTTCGGGCATGGCCATCAATATCTTCGTCGCCGGGCTGGCGCCCACATTGGCCACAAGCTGGTTCCACAAGGGCGGCCAGACACCGCTGCTGCTGAACGAAAGCCGGTTCGGGCATATCACCCTGCCGCTGGCGGACAGTCTGGCGGATGTGCCGGTGATCGGCCCGATCTACAGCGAGCTGCTGTCGGGCCACACCATTTTGACCTATCTGGCTTTTGCCCTGGTGCCACTGGTGGCGTTCGGCCTGTATCGCACCCGTTTCGGGCTGCGCCTGCGGGCCGTGGGTGAAAACCCGGAAGCAGTGGATACGGCGGGGATTTCCGTCACCTGGCTTCGTTACCGCGCCGTGATGCTGGCCGGTGTTCTGTGCGGCATTGCGGGCACGGTGCTGTCCACGGCGCAGGGGGCGGGCTTTATTCGTGACATGTCCGCGGGCAAGGGCTATCTGGCGCTGGCGGCGATGATCTTCGGCCACTGGAAGCCGCTTCCCACGCTGGGCGCCTGCCTGTTGTTCGGCTTCGTGGATGCCCTGCAAGGCCGCCTGCAAGGGGAGGAGCTGCCCCTGATCGGGGAAATTCCCGTGCAGTTCACCATGATGCTGCCCTATGTGCTCACGGTGGTGATTCTGGCGGGCTTCGTGGGCCGGATGACACCGCCCAAGGCCAGTGGCACCCCTTATCGCAAGGATCATTGATCATGACCGATGTGTCTGCCCCCGATGCCCAGACCCCGGATGTCCAGACCCCGGATGCCGAGACCCGCGCCGCCATGGTCAAGGCCGCCTGCACCGCGCGCGGCCGTGCCTATGCCCCCTATAGCAGGCATCCGGTGGGCGCCGCCGTGCTGGACGAGCAGGGCGCCATTCATGCGGGCTGCAATGTGGAAAATGCCGCTTTTCCGCTGGGCACCTGCGCCGAGGCGGCGGCCATAAGCGCCATGGTGCTGGCGGGTGGCAGGCGCGTGGTGCATGTGGTGGTGGCCGGGCCGGGCGCGCATGTGTGCACGCCATGCGGCGGCTGCCGCCAGAAAATCCGGGAATTCGCGCCCTCCGGCGCCGGGGTGACCATGGTGGACGATGCGGGCGCCACTTTGCTGGAGACGGACAGCGCCGCCCTGCTGCCCCATTCCTTCGGCCCGGACAATCTGCCCGGCTGACCGGGGCTGTTTTCAACCCGATTCATCAATACAAGGACCGAGAATGAGCGTGACCAGCCAGTACTTGCCGCAGGAGACCATTATCCGCAAACGGGATGGGGGTGTGCTGGACAAGGCCGAGATTGCCCGTTTCGTTGCCGGGATAAAGGACGGCAGCGTTAGCGAGGGGCAGGTGGCGGCGTTCGCCATGGCGGTTTTTCTCAATGGCATGACCCCGGATGAGGGCAGCGCGCTGGCCCTTGCCATGCGGGACAGCGGCACGGTGCTGGATTGGCAGGCCCTTGGCCTGGATGCGGGCGCGCCGGTGGTGGATAAGCATTCCACGGGCGGCGTGGGCGACAAGGTGAGTCTGATGCTGGCCCCCGTGGTGGCGGCCTGTGGCGGCTATGTGCCGATGATTTCGGGGCGCGGCCTGGGGCACACCGGCGGCACGCTGGACAAGCTGGAAAGCATCCCCGGCTATGACGCCTATCCCGACAATGCCCGGTTCGCGGCGATCGTGCGGGATGTGGGCTGCTCCATCATCGGGCAGACCGGCGATCTCGCCCCCGCCGACAAACGCTTTTATGCCATCCGCGATGTGACCGGCACGGTGGAAAGTGTGCCGCTGATCACCGCTTCCATCCTGTCGAAGAAGCTGGCCGCCGGGCTGGGGGCGCTTGTGATGGATGTGAAGATGGGCTCCGGCGCATTCATGAAAACGCCGGAAGCGGCCCGCACGCTTGCCGAAAATATCGTTCGCGTGGCCGATTTGGCGGGCACCCCCACCACCGCCGTTCTGACCGATATGAACGAGGTGCTGGGGCGCACCGCCGGCAATGCGGTGGAAGTGCTTGAGACCATCGACTTTCTGAAAAACCCCGCAGGCGCGGACCCGCGCCTGATGGATGTGACTCTGACCCTGGCCGCACACATGCTGGCGCTGTCCGGCGCCGTGCCCGCGGGGGTGGAAACCGCCCGCGCCAAGGCGGCGGAGGCATTGGATTCAGGCCGCGCGGCAGAGCTGTTCGCCCAAATGGTTGTGGCGCAGGGCGGCCCGGCGGACCTGATGGACCGGCCCGCGCATCATCTACCCCTCGCGGCGGAGACCCGCGCGGTCACGCTGGGCCGGTCGGGCACGCTGACGGCCATGGACACCTTCGCCATCGGCATGGCCGTGGTGGCCCTGGGCGGCGGGCGGACAGACCCGAAAAGCCCGGTGGATCACGGCGTGGGCGTAACGGACATCGCCGCGCTGGGCCAGCAGGTGGGGCCGGATGACCCGGTGGCCCATGTGTATGCGCGGGATGCAGCCAGTGCGGATCAGGCCGTGTCGCGGATCAAGGCGGCCATGACCCTGGATTCAGGCGCCGTGCCGGGGCCGGTGATCGGGGATGTGATCCTGTCGCCCGGTCAGCGCTGATCCGCGCTGTCATCTTTTTTTCCGTGTGATTTCCGTGCGCTGACTTTGGCGCGCCGGTGTTTCTGGCGTCCTTTGCCGGGCCTTGCGGGCGCTGATGGCAGCCGGCCGGCCTTGCCGGAAGAAATGTGACCAATGGCGCTGATATTCCACGCAGCATGAGAAATAGCATAACCTGTTGAAAAATATATAGATTACCTCGCATTTGAAATATTGGAACAATATGACACCGGCCAATCCGCCCAAAACCGGCGATCATGGCACCTGTGGGGAAACGATGCATTTTGGCAACAGCATCCCGAAAAGTTTTCTGTAATTGTGCACCGCACAGCCAAATCCCTGACTCTGAAACAAAACTGTAATATGAATGACGTTCTACCGACACTAACGGCGCGGTAGGTGCCGTAATTGACCAGAGGGTCACATCCGGCAGCCGGGTCGGGATTGGTTATGATTGCGGCGCGGGTTGGCGAGCAGAAAAAGACGATCTCAAGGGGAAACGCAATGAAATCCACGAACTGGATGACACGGGGGGCGCTGGCTGCACTGTTGGCATCCGCGTCCATGCCGGTGATGGCCCAGTCCATCACCGCCACGATTGCCGGTCATATCGATTCGGCTGATGGCGATGTGGCCGGGGCCACGGTGACCATCATCGATACACGCACGGGGCGGCAACGCGCCGTCACCACGAACCAGAACGGCTCTTTCCGGGTAACGAACCTGGAAGTGGGTGGTCCGTACACGGTCATGATCGAAAGTGCCGACTACCAGAACCGTGTTGTTGAAGGGGTGATGGTTTCGTCCTCTGCCACCGCGTCCCTGAATCTGGAACTGGCCAGTGGCGACAGTGTTGAAGAAATTCTCGTTACCGCCAGTGACATCGGTATGCTTTCCCAGCTCGCCATCGGGCCGGGCCAGGTTTTTAATGAGACCACCATTGAATCCCTGCCTTCCATCGGTCGGGACTTCCGGGACACGCTGCGGATTGATCCGCGCGTTTCCATCAATGAGGGCAACAGCAATGCGGTAAGCTGTGCCGGTGTGAACAACCGTTTCAACAGCCTGACCATTGACGGTATTCAACAGAACGACCCGTTCGGGCTGAACGCTTCCGGTTTCCCGTCCCGCGATGCCACGCCGCTGCCGCTGGATGCCACGCGGGAACTGTCCGTGGAATTCGCACCCTACAGCGTGGAATACGGCCAGTTCAGCGGGTGCGCCATCAACCTGCTGACCAAGTCCGGCAGCAATGAATTTCATGGGTCGGCTTTCTTCTTCTATAATGATGACGGCCTGACCGGCTCCAAGATCGATGGCCGGACGGTTTCCAGCGAATCCTTCGAGGACCTGAACTGGGGCGCGGAACTGGGCGGCCCGATCATCGAGGACAAGCTGTTCTTCTATGTGGCCTATGAAGAGACCGACGACGGCGGCGTGCAGAACGCCGGCCCGATCGGCGCGGGCTTCGCGGCGGAAGAAGTGGAGCTGTCCGACGTGGAAACCGTGCAGTCCATCCTTGAAAACCAGTTCGGTCAGGACACGCTGGGCATTGCCCGCTCCCTGCCGGAAACCACCGAGCGCTGGTTTGGCCGCCTTGACTGGAACATCAACGATCAGCACCGTTTCGCGGGCAGCTATCAGCGTATCCGTGAAAACGCGGTGGCCGGTGATGATTTCGGCTTTGAGGATTTCGCCTTCCAGAACAACTTCGCCATTCGTGGTTCCAAGGTCGATATCTTCTCCGCCCGCCTGTTCTCTGACTGGACGGACAATTTCTCCACCGAAATCCGCTATAGCCGCAGTGAAAACCGGGACCAACAGGACCCGTTCGGCGGTGGTGAACGGGTGGATGAAAACCCCGTGCCGCGCCTGATCGTGGACACGCCCAGCGGTTCCGTCATCAGCGGCCCCGGCTTTTTCCGTACCGCGAACGAACTGAGCACCGATCTGGACCAGGTGAAGCTGCTCGCCAACTACAGCACCAAGAAGCACACCCTGACCTTTGGCTATGAGCTGAACCGGCTGAGTGTGTTCAACCTGTTCGTGCCGAACTCAACCGGGACGCTTGAATTCGATTCCATCGCCGATCTTCAGGCGGGCCAGGCCAGCGTGGCCACGGTGACGGACAGCTTCTCCGGGGACATCAATGATGCCGCCGCCAATTTCAATCGCAGCATCCACTCGCTCTATGTTCAGGACGAATGGAAGCCGAACGAAAACCTGACCGTCGTTGCCGGTCTGCGGTATGACTTTTACGAAAGCGGCGACAATCCGCCGGAAAACCCCCTGGCGGAAGAGCGTTACGGCATTCCCAACACGCAGGGCTTTGACGGGCTCGACCTGTGGATGCCGCGTGTGGGCGTGACCTATGAAGCCCCGTGGGAGTTTTACGGTGACACCACCTTCCGCGGCGGTCTCGGCATCTTCGGGGGCGGTGATCCGACCGTGTGGTTCTCCAATGCCTTCTCCAACTTCGGCTCGGCCAATGCCTTTGCCGGCCTGTTCGGTGGCGGCAGCGGCAATTGTGACGACAGCGCGCTGAACGTGGTGGATGGCAGCGGCAATTTCACGGGCGTTCCGAACTGCCTGTTCCAGAACGCGCAGGAAGCCGCCCTGGCCAATAACGGCAATATCGATCTGGTTGATCCCGATTTCACCCTGCCGTCCGTGCTGCGGTGGAGCTTCGGTTTCAGCCACTATACCGACTTTGACGGTGCCGCCGGTGGCTTCTTCGATGACTGGTCTCTGGATGTGGACTTCATGGTCTCCAAGCGGCGCAATGCGGCCGACTTCGTGGACCTGACCCTGACACCCATCGGCTTCGCGCCGGATGGCCGCCCGATCTTCAATCGGGTTGATCCGCTCAATGCCGGTTGTCAGACCAGCTTCCTGGGTCCGCGCCGGGGCTTCCAGTCCGTCAATGAAACCATTGTGGACCCGGTTACCGGTGAAACCCGTGTCGTTTCGTCCGTGGGCCCGGAAGGTAGCTGTGACGATCCCAGCGGCGGTCAGGACATCCTGCTGACCAACTCCGACAGGGAAAATGAGGGCTTTGAACGGAACCTCGCCATCCGGCTCTTCAAGTCGTTCGATTATGAGCTGTTCAACACGCCGGGCACGTTCAACTTCAATGCCGGCTACGCCTATACGGACTCGGAGATCGTCAACCCCACCACCAGCTCCACCGCCGGGTCGAACCTGGAAGAAGTGGCGCTTTCCGTGGTGAACAACCCGACACTGGCGCCTTCGCAGTTCAACATTCCGCACAACATCACGATCGGTGCCAGCTTCCAGCAGGACTTCTTCGAGGGGCTGACATCCAATCTGGGCTTCTTCTTCCGTGCCAGCAAGGGGCGGCCTTTCAGCCTGACCTTCTCGGATGATGCGACGGAAGACTTCTTCGGGGACACGGATGACGAGGCGCGTCAGCTTCTGTTCATCCCGACCGGCCCGAACGACCCCCGGTTCGACTTCTCCAACGTTGCACAGGATGAGTTGAACGCCTTCTTCGCGGGGCTGGAATCCATTGGTGCGGATGAATTCGGCGGCCAGATCGCGCCGCGCAACGTCTTCAACGACCCGTGGACCACGGACCTGGACATTCGGTTCCGTCAGGATCTGCCCACCTTCTTTGAAGGGCACAAGCTGATCTTCTTCGCGGACATCGAAAACTTCCTGAACTTCGTTGACAGCGGAGGCAACCGCCGCAAGCAGTTCGACCGTGGCGACGTTTTCGAGGGTGTTCCGCTGATGGATGTGTCCGGCACCAACGATCAGGGCCAGTTCCTGGTGAACAGTGTGGATGCGCCGGTCATTCAGGATGACTTCGTAAACACCGTATGGCGGGTTCAATTCGGTATTCGTTACGAATTCTGATACCGACCGTCTGCCAAGACTGTGACGTTCCTTCCCGAGCGTCCAGACCCGGAGCCTTCGCGGGCTCCGGGTTTTTTTTGTATCTTCCGTGCTGTGCGGGGCACACTGGCGGCGAAAAGGGCGCCAGCCAGGCGGCTGTGGTTCAACCGGGGATGGACGGGCGGGCGGCAATATGCTTAAACCCGATCTCATGAGGGAAGCGTATGAACAAACCGCCTGAAAAGCCTGTGGAGCGGCGCCACAAGGGGGCGATCCGCCGACAGAATGAAAGCAGGATATTGCAGGCTGCGGAAGCGGTCTTTTCCCGCCAGGGATTCCGGGGCGCGAGCATTGGCATGATTGCCGAAGCCGCCGGGGTGCCCAAGCCCAATGTGTATTATTATTTCTCGTCCAAGGAAGACCTGTACCGCAAGGTGATCGAGGGAATCTGCGGGGACTGGCTGCGCGCGGCGGAATGCTTTGACACCACGGAAGACCCGGCGGTGGCCATTCTGGGCTATGTGCGCGCCAAGATGGATCTGGCCCGGAAGCGGCCCGATGCATCGCGCATCTGGGCCATTGAAATGGCACGCGGCGCGCCGATCATCCGCCCTTATCTGGAAAATGTGGTCAAGCCCTGGGTGGAAGGGCGCGCGGCGGTGGTGGAACACTGGATCGAGACCGGTGCGCTGGACCCGGTGTGCCCCCATACGCTGTTCTACATGATCTGGGCCACCACCCAGCATTATGCGGATTTCGAGGCCCAGATCACCGCGATCAATGAAGGCCCGCTGGACGATGCGGCCTTCACCCGCGCCCGGCGCGAAGTGGAACGTCTGATCTTGTCGGCGCTCAATCTTTCTCCGCCCGCCTGATCGCATCCAGCAATTGCCGGGCGGCCCGGCGCTGAAAGGCGGACGGGGCCAGGGTGCCGTCCGGGCGCGGGCGGGGCAGCAGGGTGCCCTGCCACTGATCGAAATCGGCCCTGTCCCGCGCGGTCAGCACGGCGAAACTGGCCGGATAATCATAGGCACAGCCGGACAGGATCACCGGCCAGTGCGGCGGGTCCGCGACCTTGTCGGGCGGCGCGTCCTGAAGCGCGGCAAGCATCCACGGGGCCAGATCCCGGTGGCTTTTCACATGGCCCGGAACATCCGCACCCAGCACCAGCAGGGGCACCTGTAGCTGTGCGGCGGTAAGCTGGCTGGCATGGCCGATCACGCCGGATTCCATCAGCGCCTCGCCGTGATCGCCGGTGATCACCACCACCGTGTCGTCCAGCAGGCCATCCGCCTGAAGGCCCTTGATCAGGCCGCTGATCTCCCGATCCGTTTCCCGAAGCGCCGCCTGATAGCGGCCCACCGGGTCTTTCAGTGCTGCCGGCGCATCCCCCAGATAGGGGAAATGCGGCCCCATATAATAAGCCAGATGGAAAAACGGGGTGCCAGTGGCCGCGGCGGACTCGATCGCCCGGCGGGTGGCGGCTGTCACGCTTTTCTCCCGCGCGGCGCGGCTGTCCTTCGTGGCCACATGGCGCTGATCCGGCTGACCCAGGGTCACATCGATGGTGTCATACCAGTCCAGCGAAAAGGCTTCCGCCGTGCTGATGCGATAGCCGCTGGCCGACAATGCCCGCGCCAGGCGCCCCGGCGCCGGATGGGCGCGGGCGCGGGAAAAGGCCGTGGGCAGACGCCCGGTGAGCAGGGTGAACAGGCTGAAATGGGTGCAGTTCGCCGCGCTCCAGTGCCGGGTATTCAGGCTGCCCGCGCGCGCCAGTTCCATCAGTCCCGGCATGTGCCCGCTGTCGGGGGCCAGACTGTCCCCGCGCAGAGAATCCACCACCACCAGAAGCAGGTTCCGATCCCCCGAAAGGGCAGGCAGGCTTTCCGGCGGCATTGCCGGGCCGGGCGGATCAATCCGGCCAAGCGCGAAGGGGTTGTCCCCCCACGGCCCCAGAATCGGGCCCGTCAGGATTTTCAGGTGCCAGGGATGCGGCGTGATCAGGACGGGCGCGGCCCGGCGCAGGGTGACGGCTCGCGGGTCGCCCTGATGAAACCAGACCGCGTGGAGCCCCTGTACCGTCATGCCGCTGGCCACCGCAAGCGCGATGAGCCAGCGCACCCGTCGGCAGCCTTGGCGGGCGGTAAGCCAGATGGCGGCGGCGGCCACGCCAGCCAGCAGCAACAGCGGCACGGCCACGGTGACCGGCGTATGGCCGCCGCCGCCCGGAGTGGTCAAAAGCCCGATGGTGAGGCTGTTCAGATGCAGGCCGATCAGGTGCGCGGCCAGTGCTTCCAGCGCCAGGAACAGGCTGATCAGGGCCAGCACGATCGCCGCCAGCCAGCGATGCAGGCGGCCCGCCAGCCGGACCAGCAGCCATGCCAGCGCCCACAGGCTCAGACCGTGCAGGGTCAGCGGGCCCCACAACACGGGGTGCGGGCCGTCCGCCGGGCCACCCGCATCACCGGTGAGCGCAAATATCATCAGCAATGCCAGCCACAGCCCGGTCAGCCGGTCGCGGTCTGGCCGGGTCATGCCCGCCCCACCACGGGGAATGGCGAAAGCGGGGCGTGCCATACTATGGGCCGCCTTTGCCCGCTGCCGCCTGTTTTTCCGCGTCACGGCGCGCGATCGCGCCGGGCAGCAGCGTTCCGGCGCGCCAGAACAGCCATGCCTTGATGACGCCGAAGGCCAGGGTGATCAGCAGGGCTTCGCGCAATTGTTCCACACCGCTCAGCGCGCGCAACAGGTCGCTCAGCGCGCCCACCGTGACCGGCCCCAGCCCCAGCCCGATCAGATTGATGACGAAATACAGAACGGCACTGGCCATGGCGCGTTGCCGGGCGCTGACCAGTCGATGGCTGGTGGCGATGGCGGGGGCCAGATACATGGTGGAGAAAATCTGGCCCAGAAAGATGCTGAGAATCACCACATCCAGCCGACCGCTGAGGAAGGTCAGCACATAGAAGCCAAGCCCGATGACGGATGCCAGCCCCGGTGTCCACAAATACCAGCGCATATCCCCGCGGGCGGCGATCCGATCCGCCAGATAGCCGCCGCCAAAGCTGCCGACCATGCCGCCAAAGCCCCCGGCCAGCGCCAGGGTCAGCCCCACATCGCCTGCGTCCAGCCCGTGATAGCGGGCAAGAAAGCTGGGCATGAAATTACCGATGCCATAGCCGAAAAAAGCGGCAATGGCGCTGGCCAGCGCCACGGTTCGGAAGGTCCGGTCTTTCAGCATGACCACCATGGCGGTCAGGCCCAGCGTATCGGCCAGGCTGGCTTTCGGCTGGTCGGCGCCGGTGCCTGTGGGCAGGCTGTCATCGGCGTGGCGGGCCGGTTCGGGCACGGTGGTCATCAACAGCATGGCCAGCGCGATGCCGGGCAGCCCCACCATCAGGAAGGTGGTGCGCCAGCCGAAGATTTCCGCCAGTTGGCCGCCCACCAGATAGCCCAGCAGCACGCCAAAGAACAGGCCGCTGGAATAGATGGCCAAAGCCGTCGCGCGGCGTTTTTCGCTGAACATGCCCGATATCATGCTGTGGGCGGGCGGGCTGCACCCGGCTTCGCCGATTCCGACGCCGATACGCGCCGCCACCAGTTGGCCATAGCTCTGCACAAGCCCGCTGAGCGCCGTCATGGCCGACCAGATGGTCAGCGCCCCGGCCACGATATTGCGCCGGTTGCTGCGATCCGCCAGCCGGGCCACGGGCAGGCCAGCGGTGACATAGAACAGCGCGAAGGTGAAACCGCTCAACACGCCAAGCTGTGTGTCGGACAGGCCCAGGTCCGCCTTGATCAGTTCCTGCATCACCACCAATATGTAGCGGTCGATGAAATTGAAGGCGTAAACCAGTGTCAGCACGAGCAAGGCATAGACTTTCACCCCGTCGCTCATGCCCGATGCGGGCTTCCCGAAAAATGACACGTGCACTGCTCCCTTTTGCCGATCGCATCCCCCGAATGGCGAGCGGATGTGATCACCTTTCCCCATTGATGAAGCCGGGTCAATGACGGCGCTGGTGCTGCAATCCTGCCATGAGTGGCCAAGGGCGGGCTGGCGCCTGCGGGCGATGGAAAGCGTGCGCGCCTGGGCCGCCGGCATCAATGCGGCCTATCGTTTTCTGGATGATGCCCTGTTCGATCCGGTGCCCGGCGCGCTTCGCGCACGCCATGCGGGCCAGCCCGTGGTGCTGACCGACCTGGCCCGCCTGATGGCGCTGGAACAGGCTCTGGCTGAAGGGTATGAGGCGGCGGTCTGGCTGGACAGTGATGTGTTCGTGGCGGCCCCGCATCGGCTTTTCCTGCCCGATGGCGCTTTCCTGCCGGGGCGGGAAGTGTGGGTGCAGGCAGACCGGCGCGGGCGGCCAAAAGCCTATCGGAAGGTGCATAATGCGGCGCTGCTGGTGCGGCCCGGCGGCGCCACGCTGGCCTTTTACCGGGAGGCCGCGGGCCACATGCTGGCCCGCGCCGAGCCGCCGCTGGTGCCGCAGTTCATCGGCCCGAAATTCCTGTCGGCGCTCCATAACATGGTGGGATTCGATGTGTGGGACGGTGTGGGGATGCTGTCGCCGCTGGCGCTGCGGGATGCGGCGCGGGGTGGCGGCCCGGCACTGGCGCGGACCCTGGCCGGGCATGACAGCGCGCCCGCGGCGGTCAATCTGTCGGCATCCATGATCGGGCGGGGCAGCGACGGCGTGCGCCCGGATGCGGCCATGATGGACGCCGCCATGGATCGGCTGCCCGCATTGCTGGGCTGAGGGCGTTTCGGCGGTAAAGGCGGGGGCCATGAACCGGCGCCCCTGTTGGCCATTGGCCATGGAAGGGGCGCCGGTGGCTGTGGCTGCGTTCGTCTCAGGCGGCGTCCGCCTGCGCCTCGGCGGCGATGGTTTCCACCTGCTGCCAGACCCGGAGCGCGTTGCCGGACAGGATCAGCTTGATGTCCTCCTCGGAATAGCCGCGCCCAAGCAGGCGTTCCACCAGGTCGGGATAGCTGGATACGTCCTTCAGGCCCGTGGGCAGGCTGTCCCCCACGCCGTCATAGTCGGAGCCGAGCCCCACATGCTCGATGCCCACCAGGTCCACCACATGGTCGATATGGTCCACCACGTCGCTGATGTCTGCGTAAGGGTATGGATTGTCTTCCCGGTAGCGCTTTTCAAAGGCTTCGCGCACCTTCTGGGTGTCGTCCAGACCCTCCCGGTCCAGATAGGTCATATAGGCTTCCGTCCGGGCGGGGCGGTAGCCATTGGCGCGCGCGGTGACAAAGGCGGACCCGTAATTGATCATCACCACGCCGCCCTTGTTGGCGATGGCCTTGATCAGCGGATCGGACAGATTGCGCTCAAAGCCCGGCGTGAAGGCGCGGACGGAGGAATGGCTGGCGATCACCGGGGCGCGGCTGGTTTCCAGCACGTCTTCGATCGCCTTGTCGCTCAGATGGCTCACATCCACCATGATGCCCAGATCGTTCATTTCCTGCACCACCGTGCGGCCAAAATCGGACAGGCCATCCCATTGACGTTCGGGGTCATAGCTGCTGTCGGACAGGTGGTTGGACTTGGAATGGGCCAGCGTGATGTAGCGGATTCCCCGGTCATGAAAATGCTTCAGCAGGTCCAGGCTGCCATTGATCGGGGAGCCGTTTTCCATGCCCAGCGGCAGGGCGATCTTGCCCGCATCGGTGATGGCCTGCACCTCCGCCACGCTTTTGGCGATGGCGAACTTGTCCGGCGCTTCCGACACGATGCGTTCCACAATGTCGATCATGGCATTGGCGTGGTCGGTGGCTTTCTGGCTGTCGCCATATTCCGCCGGGGTGTAGATGGACATGAAGGGCGCGTTCAGCCCGCCCTTTTCGGCGCGGGGATGGTCGAAGTCCCCGTCCGGCGCGGCTGTTGATACATCCACCCAGTTGCGGTTCAGCCGATAGGGCACGTCGATATGGCCGTCCACGATGATCGTCTCAAGCGCCAGTTTTCTGGCGGTTTCGGCCATATTGGCCTGGTCGGCGGTGTCATTGTCGGCCCCGTTGCCGCAGGCGGCCAGCGCCAGCAGCGAAAGCGCGGCAAGCGGGCGGCGCCAGATATGAACGGATGACGGATGCATGGTCTTTCTCCCCCTGGATGGCAAAAGCACAGCCCCTTGCTATCCCTTTCAACCGGGCAGAACAAGAGCGGACTGCCCGCGAGCCTAGCCGATCAGGGCGCTGGAAATCTGATAGGTCAGGAAAGACACCAGATAGGCCAGCGCGAAAAGATAGACCAGCATGAAGATGGGCCAGCGCCAGCTATTGGTTTCCCGCCGGGTAATGGCGATGGTGGACAGGCATTGGGGCGCATAGATGAACCAGGCCAGAAAGCTGAGCGCGGTGGGCAGGGACCAGGCGCCGTTGAGCGTGGACACCAGCCCCTGGGCAAGTTGCTCTTCCGTGCCGGACATGGAATAGACCGTCCCCAGCGCGGCCACGGCCACTTCCCGCGCCGCCATGCCCGGC
Source organism: Yunchengibacter salinarum (assembly GCF_037658235.1). NCBI lineage: Bacteria > Pseudomonadati > Pseudomonadota > Alphaproteobacteria > Kordiimonadales > Kordiimonadaceae > Yunchengibacter > Yunchengibacter salinarum. The sequence goes on from NZ_JBBJLN010000003.1 coordinate 44,007, forward strand.
ACCAGTGCCACCGAGATTTCCCAGTTGAAGCCGATGGGCTCAAAGACCACCGCCAGCGCGTGGCCGATCATGCCCACAAGGCTGTAGGTAATGTCCGGCTCCGTGGCGCCTTCGGGCGGGCCGGGGAAGGATGCCAGCACCCACAGCACCACGATGGACGCCAGAATGATGGTACCGGCCCGGCGCATGAAGATGCGGATGCGTTCCATCAGGCCGATGGCCACCTGGCGCAGATCGGGTGCCTGATATTTGGGCAGTTCCAGCATGAAGGGCTGGCTGGCCCCCTTGGCGATGGTGCGCTTGAAGATGAAGGCGATGATCAGCGCCGAGATGATGCCCGCGCCGTACAGGCCGAACATCACCACGCCTTGCAGGTTGAACCAGCCGCCCGCCACGGCGCGGTTGGGGATGAAGGCGGAAATGATCAGCGTATAGACCGGCAGCCGGGCCGAGCAGGTCATCAGGGGCGAAATCAGGATCGTGGTCAGCCGGTCCCGCGGGCTGGAAATGGTGCGCGCGGCCATGATCCCCGGCACCGCGCAGGCGAAGCTGGACAGCAGCGGAATGAAGGACCGCCCGTTCAGCCCCACCGAGGCCATCAGCCGATCCATCAGAAAGGCGGCGCGTGCCATGTAGCCGGTGCTTTCCAGCAGCAGGATGAAGGTGAACAATATGATGATCTGGGGCAGGAAGACGATCACCGATCCCACGCCGTGCAGCAGGCCGGATGAAATGAAGCTGCGCACAAACCCTTGCGGCAGAAGCTCGTGGGTCCAGGTCTGAAGCTGGGCGATGCCCGCCTCGATCCAGCCCATGGGGGTTTCCGCCCAAGCATAGACGGCCTGGAACATAATGAACAGCAGCGCGAACAGAATGACCGGCCCGATGATCGGGTTGAGCACGATCCGGTCCAGTATCTTGCTGGTGCGATGGCCGATGCCGATGCTCAGATGGGCCTGTTTGGAAATGCGCCGGGCGACGGCCTGGCGTTCTTTCAGGGTGCTGGCGGTGATGCCGTCAATGGGCATGGGCACCACCCGGTCGCGGTTGAGGCGCGCCACGGTTCGGGCCAGTTCCTCCAGCCCGCGACGGCGCACCGCCACGGTTTCCACCACCGGAATGCCCAGCGCGTCCGACAGGGCGCCCGCGTCGATGCGGATCTGTTCCCGCGCTGCCAGGTCCGACATGTTGAGCGCCAGTACCATGGGCAGGCCCAGTTCCAGCAGTTCCAGCACGAAGCGCAGATGTTGCGTCAGGTTGGTGGCATCCACCACCGCGATCAGCACATCTGGGCGCTTTTCCTGCTCCATCCGGCCCATCAGAATGTCCCGCGCCACTTTTTCGTCCGGGCTGTGGGCATTCAGCGAATAGGTGCCGGGCAGGTCGATCAGTTCCAGATCGTCTTCGCCCAGCATGGGACCGGTGCGGCGCTCCACCGTGGCGCCGGGGAAATTGGCCACTTTCTGGCGCAGGCCGGTCAGCGCGTTGAACAGGGCCGACTTGCCGCAATTGGGATTGCCGACAAGTGCGATACGGGCGGGGGTGCTCATGGAACAGGGCCTCTCAGACCGGATGGGCGGGAATGCGGGGTTATGCGGTCGTGGTAACGGGCACGATCAGGCGATTTCCACCAGAACCCGTTCCGCCTCCGCGCGGCGCAGGGCCACGGTCATGCCGTCGACCCGCACCACGATGGGATCGCGGCCAAACGGGCTTTCATGGGCGATTTCCACATGGCTCCCCTCGCAGAAGCCAAGCTCCCGCAGGCGGTTGACCGTGGGGATGCCGTCGCTGTCCAGCGCGCTTTCGTCGAAAGCGATGATGGTGGCCCGGAAGCCGCGCTTCTGCCGACCCAGCGCCAGAAGATCGCCCTGATGCGTCGGCGTGTTGGAAATCGCGCCCATGGATCGCCTTTCCGTCAATGGCGGGTGTGTGCCGCAGTTAAGAATTGTTTGCAAGCCTGCTCTTAGCATGGGCGGGCGCCGCAGGCAAGGCCGCCGGGGTATGATTCCCGCCGCGGCGTGGCACGCCGGGCACAGCCGGAACGCACATGAAAAGCCCCGGATGGTTTGGGGCCATCCGGGGCGGAGAAGAACCGCCTGTCTCGGGGTGCTCCGGGGGTTGGGGTCCCGTTGAGTTGGGGCAGGTCGGGTGCCCGGAGCGTGCGGTTCTCCTCTAGCTTACGGGCGCCGTGGGGCGCCGGATCAGCGAAAATGTTACGGGGATATCAATTTTCCCCAACGATGCTGCGCAGCATCCAGGCCGATTTTTCGTGCACGGTCAGCCGGTCGGTCAGCAGCCCGGCAGTCACTTCGTCCCCGTCCTCCGAGGATTTGGAGATCAGGGGCCGGATACGGTTGCCGATCTTTTCCTGCGCGGCGGCCAGGGCGCGCACCATGTCTTCGGCGCTGGCACGCTCATCGCCGTCGGCGATATCGCCCATGTCCTGAAACACCTTCAGGCCCGCCGGTGCCTTTTCGCCCAGCGCCCGGATGCGTTCCGCGATGTCGTCCACGGCGGTGGCCAGTTCGGTATATTGTTCTTCCGTCAGGGTGTGCACGGAATTGAACAGCGGCCCCGTCACATTCCAGTGGACGTTCCATGTGAGGACATAAAGCTGCACGCTTTCGGCCAGAACCCCTTTCAGGTCGTTTGCCAGTGCTTGCTTGTTCATAAGTCCTCCTTCTCCTTTTGGTTGTGTTGGCGCCGCCTTCGGCGCCGTTCCCTGTACCCTTCATATAGGGATTTATTTCCCCGATCCAACCGATGGTTCCGTTCACAATGATCGATTTTGATAATGATGTCGCCTGAAACGATCGCCAGAGCCGAAGGTGAAGCCGGTCAGCGCAGCCCGTTACAGGCGGTGGCCAGCCTGTCCAGCGCCGTGGCCAGCCGGGATTCGGCGGCGGTCACGCTGAGCCGCACATGGCCGCCAAGACCAAAGGCCGTGCCCGGCACCAGAGCCACATGGGCGTGTTCCAGCAGATAGCGGGTGAGCGCGGTGTCGTCTTCGATGCGGGTGCCGTCGGCGGCGCTGGCACCGATCAGGGCGCGGGCATCCAGAAATATGTAAAAAGCCCCGTCGGGGCGGAGCGCGGACAGGCCCGGCAGGCGGGGCAGGGCATCCATCACCATGTCCCGCCGGGCCTGATAGACGGCGCGGCGCTCTGCCAGGCAGGTCTGATCGCCGGTGAGCGCGGCCAGGCTGGCGATCTGCGAAATGGTGCAGGGATTGCCCGTGCTGTGTGACTGCACCGTGGCCATGGCATCGATCAGCGCTTTCGGCCCGGTGCAATAGCCGATCCGCCAGCCGGTCATGCCATAGGCTTTGGACACACCGTTCATGGTCACCGTGCGCGATGCCAGATCCGGGCATATGGCGGCAAGCGTGCTGTGGCCATCCGCCGTGAAGGTCAGATGCTCATATATGTCGTCGCTCAGCACCCATATGTGCGGGTGCCGGGCCAGAACGGCGCCCAGGGCGGCCAGTTCCGCCGCCGTATAGACTGCGCCGGTGGGATTGCCGGGGCTGTTCAGCACCAGCCAGCGGGTGCGATGGGTGATGGCGGCCTCCAGCGCGTCCGGGGTCAGCTTGAAGCCGGTCTCGGCGCTGGTGGGCACCACGTCCGGTATGCCATCGGCCAGGCGCACCATGGCGGGGGTGCTGACCCAATAGGGCGCGGGCACGATCACCCGATCCCCCGGCCTGAGGCTTGCCATGAACACGGTGAAAAGCGTGTGTTTGCCGCCGCTGTTGACGGATACCTGGTCCGGCCCCGCGTACAGGGCGTTGTCCCGGCTGAACTTGTCCGCCACCGCCTGTTTCAGCGCGGGCAGGCCGTCCACCGCCGTATAGCCGGTGCGGTCGGCCATGATGGCATCCACCGCCGCTTTCTTGATCGGGTCCGGTACGGGCAGGTCGGGTTCACCGGCGCTGAGCGGGATCACGTCCACGCCACTGGCGCGCATGGCGGCGGCGCGGGCGGTGATCGCCATGGTGGCGGAAGCGGTGATGTGATCCAGCCGTTCTGCCAGTGCTGTCATGGCCGTTCCCCGGCTTGCGGCGATGCGTCCACCGGCCAGCCGACCCGGTGGCTGCGCCATTCCAGGATCACCACGTCGCGGAACCGGCCCCCGCTTTCGCCCATTTTCTCCCGCACGCCCACGCGGCGAAAGCCACAGCGGTCGTGCAGTTCCAATGAGGCGGCATTATCCGGGAATATCTTGGCCTCGATCGTCCAGATGCCATTGGCTTCCGCCGCCTGCTGCACACCGCCAAGAAGGGCGGCGCCCACGCCGGTGCGGGCGGCGGACGGGTCCACATAAACGCTCACTTCCCCCACACCGCGATAGCAGGCGCGGGGCGAAACGGGCCACAGCGCCACCCAGCCCACCACATTGCCATCGCGCCGGGCCACCAGCGTGCACCCGGCCATGGCACCCTGTTCAAAGGCTGCCCGGCTTTTCGGCTCGGTGTCGAAGGTGGCCATGCCGGTCTCGATTCCGGCCACCATGATGCGGCGCACATGGGGCCAGTGGTCCGGCTGATAAGGGGCGAGCGTTATGGTGGAAGGGGATGAGATGGGCCGTCTCCCGCATGAACTGGGTCTTTGGGATGTGCCACAGCGGGCCGCTGGGATCAAGCGCGCGCCGGGGCGGGCAGGTCATCCAGTGGCGGGTGCCGGGCGTATCAGCAAGGCGTGGGCAATGGGGCGATCCGGGTGGCGGGGGCGGCGTGGCCATGTCCGGCTATGCTTGCGGGCCGCCCGTGTGATCTTTAAGAACAGGGGAGTGCGACGGGTTTCACAGCGCGCACCAAAGGGAGCTTTTTTTGAAAACTTTTATGTCCCGAGCCTTTGTGGCGATCTGGGTGGTTGCCCTGTGGGTGGGCCTGGCCGCCCCGGCGAGCGGGCAGTCCGGCGATGGCGCGCCCGTGGCGGTGATGACCAGGCCGGTCAGTCTTTCATCCGATGGCGTTACCTTTCGCGCCGTGGGCACGGGCCGGGCGAGACTGTCCGTGGACCTGTTCCCCCAGGCGGCGGGGGAGGTGACGGCGGTATCCTTCGCGCCCGGTGAAAAGGTGGCGAAGGGCGATGTGCTGCTGCAACTGGATGACCGGGATCAGGCGCTGGCGCTGGAATTGGCGAAAGTGCGGCTGGCGGACGCCCGCTCCCTTCTGAACCGGTTCGAGGAAGCGGTCAAGGAAGGCGCCGTGCCGGAAAGCGAGGTGGACAGCGCCCGTGCCGATTTCACGGCTGCCCGCGTGGCGGTGGATCAGGCCCGGCTGGCGCTGGAGGATCGCACTCTGATCGCGCCGTTCGATGGCTATGTGGGCCTGACGGATGTGGACGCGGGGGACCGGGTGACCACCAGCACGCTGATTACCGGGCTGGATGCCCGCGACAGCCTGCTGGTGGATTTCGTCGTGCCGGAAAGCCTTGCCGGGCCGGTGCTCTCAGGCGCGGCGCGCGATGTGCGCCTGACCACGCCCGCCCTGCCGGGGACGGAACTGACGGGCCGCATCTCGGCGCGCGAAAGCCGGATCGACCCCATGCGCCGCACGCTGGCCGTGCGGGCGAAGGTGGATAACAGCCGGGATCTTCTGCGCCCCGGCATGTCCTTTGACGTGCGGTTGCCCGTACCGGGTGAACTGCGCCCCACCGTTCCGGAAATCGCCCTGCAATGGGGCCGCGACGGTGCCTTTGTGTGGCTGGTGTCCGAAGGCCGGGTGAAAAAGGTCGGCGCGCGGGTGGTGGCCCGCCGTGCCGGTCGCGTATTGCTGGACGGGGACATCCCCGAAGGCGCCCCGGTGGTGGTGGAGGGGCTGCAACGCCTGCGGGATGGCCGTGCGGTACGCCCCGTTGGCGATGATGGCCCGACCAGCGCGGCCGGCGGGGGCGGGGCATGAGCGACGAAGTGGACGGAAAACAGCCTTCCGCCAGTGAACCCGGTGGTGGTTCTGGTGGCGATCCGGCTGGGCCGCCCGGCCCGCTGGAGACCGGTGGCATCACCGCGCTGGGCGTGAAGCGCCCGGTGCTGGTGATCGTGATGAACCTGCTGATCATTCTGGCCGGGCTGGCGTCCATTCCGGGGCAGGATGTGCGCGAACTTCCCAATGTGGACCGTCCGGTGGTGAGCGTGCGCGCCGTTTTCGACGGCGCCTCACCCAAGACCATGGATGCGGAGGTGACCAGCCTGATCGAGGGGGCGGTGGCCCGTGTTTCCGGCGTCAAGACAATCGAATCCGCATCGGAAGAGAACAATATGCGGATGCGGGTGGAGTTTGACGCGGGCGCCGACCTGAACACCGCCGCCAGCGATGTGCGCGAAGCGGTAAGCCGGGTGCGCCGGGAACTGCCCGACGACATTGACGAGGTGGTGGTGGTCAAGGCGGATGATGACGCCCGTGCCATCATCGAACTGTCCGCCTTCAGCAACAGCCTGAATGCCTTTGAACTGGCGGAGCGCATCGAAAAGGATGTGGCGCCGGAACTGCTGTCCATTGACGGGGTGGCGGATGTGCGGCTGGACGGCAATCGCCCGCGGGTCATGCGGGTGCAGCTTGATCCCGCCCGGCTGGCCCGGTTCGGGCTTGCCCCCGGCAATGTGCTGGATACGCTGGCCAGCGTGAATCTGGATGTGCCAGCCGGGTCCTATGAAAGCGAGGATCAGGAATTGCTGGTGCGCGCGGAGGCCAGCGTGACGTCGCCGGAACGGGTGGAGCGGCTGGAAATCATCGACGGCGTGCGCATAGAAGACGTGGCCGAGGTGTTCTTCGCCCCGCAGGAGGCCAGTTCCTATTCCCTGCTGAACGGGCGCCTTGTGGTGGGGCTTGGCGTGGTGCGACAGGCGGGGGCCAATACCATTGCCATCGCCGATGCGGTGGACCGGCGCGTGGCCCGCATCAACAGCCGCGCGCGGGATTTCTCGCTTCAGAAAACATCCGATGACAGTGTTTATATTCGCGGCGCGCTCAGCGATGTGGGCTGGACAATCGTGATCGCCGCCGCCGTGGTGCTGGCCATCATCGCGCTGTTTCTCGGCCAGTGGCGCGCCATTTTCATCCCCGCCGTGACCATGCCGGTGGCCCTGGTGGGCACGCTGGCGGTGATCTGGCTGATGGGGTTCTCGATCAATCTGCTGACCCTTCTGGCGCTGGTGCTGGCCACCGGCCTGATCGTGGATGATGCCATTGTGGTGCTGGAAAACATTCAGCGCCGACGCGCGCAGGGGCTGGAAAAGCTGGCCGCTGCCGTTCTGGGAACCCGGCAGGTGTTCTTCGCCGTGGTCGCCACCACCATCACGCTGGTGTCGGTGTTCCTGCCCATTGCCTTTCTGCCCGGCGATACGGGGCGCCTGTTCCGGGAATTCGGCATGGTGCTGTCCATCGCGGTGGTGATCAGTTCCTTCGTGGCGATCACCCTGTGCCCCATGATGGCATCCCGGCTGCCGAATCTGAGCCAGACCAACCCGGTGCTGGCCCGCATCCGGGCCGGGCTGGACGGTTTCGGGCAAAGGCTGGCGAATTTCTATTTCGCCACGCTGGATGGCCTGCTGGCCCGGCGCTGGCTGGGCGTGCTGCTGGCGCTGGCGCTGGTGGCGGGCGGTCTGGGCGGCTTCAGGCTGTTGAATCAGGAATTGCTGCCGCAGGAGGATCGCGGCGCCATTCGTGTCTTTCTGACCGGGCCGGACGGGGCGAGCCTGGCCTATTCCGACCGGCAGGCGCAAAAGGTGGAAGCGGCGCTGCGCCCGTACCGCGAGCAGGGCGTGGTGACGGATATCTATACGATTGTGGGCCGCTGGGACAAGAATCGCAGCTATACCATCGCCACGCTGAAGCATTGGGATGACCGCAATGTGAGCCAGCAGGCCCTGGCCGTCGAGATCAATGAAAAGCTGTCCGACCTGCCGGGCGCGGACGTGCGGATCATTCAGGGCAGCAGCCTGAATGTGCGCGGCGGCGGCGCCGGGCTGGATGTGGCCATTACCGGCAATGACTATGAAACCATTTATGCCCAGGCCAATATGCTCGCCCGTGTCCTGCGGGAGCGTATCCCGGCGGTGGAAGGTGTGCGCGTGCAGTTCGACACCAGCCAGCCGGAACTGGCCTTCAATATCGACAGGGATCGCGCCGCCGACCTGGGTGTGCCCATTGATACGGTATCCCGCACGCTAAGGGTGATGGTGGACCGGCTCGACCTGCTGGATCTGAATGTGGACGATCAGGCGGTGCCGGTGATGGTGGGGCCGATGGGCGGCACCATCACCGAGCCGGGGGATCTGCTGAACATCTTTGTGCCGGGCCGGGATGGCGCCATGGTGCCATTGTCGGCGCTGGTCACCGTGACCGAGCGGGGCGTGGCCGCCGAACTGGATCGCAAGGCCCAGCGCCGGGCGATCGATCTGGACGTGGGGGTGAAGCCGGGCGCGGCCCTGGGGGACGTGGTGAACCGCGTTCGGGCCGTGGCGGACGACGTGCTGCCCAGCGGCACCAATGTGCTGTTTTCCGGGGAGGCATCGCGGCTGGAGGAAACCCGCTATGAGACAGGGCTTACCTTCATCGTGGCGCTGGCGGTGGTGTTTCTGGTGCTCGCCGCCCAGTTCGAGAGCTTCGGCAGCGCGGCCATTGTCATGGTGACTGTGCCATTCGGGCTGGCCGCCGCGGTGTTTGCCCTGCTGATCACTGGCCAGACCCTGAATCTGTATTCCCAGATCGGCCTTGTCATGCTGATCGGCCTGATGACCAAGAACGCCATTCTGCTGGTGGAGTTCATGGACCAGCTTCGGGACGAGGGGCAATCCGTGGCGGATGCCATACGCGGCGGCGTGCGCCTGCGGTTGCGCCCGGTAATCATGACTGTGCTGTCCACCGTGCTGGGCTCGCTGCCGCTGGTGCTGTCCACCGGGCCGGGGGCGGAGGCGCGCAACGCCATCGGCTGGGTGGTGTTCGGCGGCCTGGGGCTGTCCACCCTGTTCACGCTGTACCTGGCGCCCATCGGCTACAGCCTGATCGCCCCCATGGTGAAACCCCGCAGCCACGGCGATCACCTGCTGGCTCGCCAGTTGGCCCATGCCCGGTTGAAGGAGGAAAGCTGATGCGCGCCGCCGTCACCCTGGCCGCCGTTTCGTGCGCCGCCGTTCTGCTGTCCGCCTGCACGGTGGGGCCGGACTATCAGCGCCCCGACGTGACCCCGCCCGCGCGCTTCGTGGCGCAGGACGTGCTGGATGCGCTGAATGAAGGCCGCGAACAGGCCGATGCCGCCGCCCGCTGGTGGACCGGCTTTGACGATCCGGTGCTGGACCGGCTGGTGCGTGACGGGCTCGCCGCCAATTTCGACATTCGCGCCAGCGCGGCCCGATTGCGCGCCGCGAATGCCACGCTCAGGCGGGCGCGGGCGGGGGACGAACGGGTGATCACCGCCACGCTGGACGGCCAGGTGACGGCTCAGGACGGCCTGGACAGCGACAGCGCCAGCGGGGAAAGCGGTCGCGGTGCCCTGACACTGGCGGGCGGGCTGCCGCTGGATGTGTTCGGCGGCATCCGCCGCGGCGTGCAGCGGGCGCTGGCGCAGCGGGAAGCCGCGCGCGCCGCGCTTAGCCAGCAGGTGCTGGCCACCAGCGCGGAAATCGCCCGCACCTATCTGCGCCTGCGCGGCGATCAGCGGCAGCTTGAACTGCTGCGGGAATCCGTCGTTCTTCAGGAAAAAACGCTGTCCATCGTGCGCTCCCGCTTTGAAAGCGGGCTGTCGCCGGAACTGGATATGCAGCGGGCCATTACCTCGGTGGAAAATCTGCGCGCCAACATACCGCCGCTGGAACAGAGCCTGCAAGAAGCGCGCAATCGGCTGGCCACGCTGACCGGGCGCTATGCCGGTGCCTATGAAGACCTGCTGTCCGCGCAGGCGGACATTCCCGCTTATGATCGCGCCATCCCCGCCCGGCTGCCGCTGGATGCCCTGATGGCCCGGCCCGATGTGCGCGGGGCGGAAGCCGATCTGGCGGCCCGCATCGCCGCCATCGGTGTGGCGGAGGCCGCGTATTATCCGGGGTTCCGGCTCAATGGCGAAGTGGGCGTAAGCGCCACGGATGGCGTGGTGGCGCCGGGGGCGGGAATGCTGGTGGCGTCCCTTGGCGGGCTGATCGATCAGGTGATCACCAATGGCGGCGCGCGGGATGCCGACCTGGCCGCGGCGGAAGCCCGCGCCGACGAGGCGCTGGCGGATTTCGAGCAGACGCTCAGGCTGGCCGTGGAGGATGTGGAGGCGGTGCTCACCGCGCTCAAGGCGTCCCGCGCGCGGCAGCGGTCGCTGGAAAAGAGCGTCAGGGCCAGCCGCCGCAGTTTCTATCAGGCGGAGACCCTGTATCAGCAGGGCCTGATCAGCTTTCTGGACGTGGTGGACGCCCAGCGCGTACTGGCCAGTGCCGATCAGTCGCTGGCCCGCGAGCGCACCAATTACGCCACCCGCATCGCCGCCCTGTTCGAGGCGCTGGGCGTGGATGTGGCCGCGCCGGACGCACCCGCCGGGGAAGCGGCGGCCCGCGCGGCCCGGTGATGGCATCCGCACCGGCTGTTTGATCCATGCTGGCACCGCGATCCGCCGTGGGCTAGAAAGGGGGCGAGCCCCCGCGTGACGGAGATGCCCCATGGCCGATTTCTTTGACCATCTGACGGACAAGCACATGGCCTTCATCAAGGCCCAGCCCATGTTTTTCACGGCCACCGCCCCGCCGGACGGGCGCATCAATCTGAGCCCCAAGGGGCTGGACACCTTCCGCGTGCTGAACCCCAATCTGGTGGGCTATCTGGACCTGACCGGCAGCGGCAACGAGACCGCCGCCCACCTGAAGGCGGACGGGCGCATCACCATCATGTTCAACAGCTTCACCCGCAATCCTCTGATTCTGCGGCTGTATGGCCGGGGGTGGACGCTGCGCCCCGGCCAGGCGGAGCATGACCGTTTCCACGACCAGTTCCCGGACATGCCCGGCGCCCGTCAGCTTGTTCTGATGGATGTGGAAAGCGTGCAGACAAGCTGCGGGTATGGCGTGCCGGAAATGGCGGACATGCAGGCGCGGGACACGCTGGCCCGCTTTGCCGAGAAAAAGGGGGCGGACGGGATCGAGACCTATCAACAGAAGAAGAACCGCCTGAGCATAGACGGTCTGGATACGGGGCTGAATGACTGACACGCGCTTTTCAGAGCAGGACCGGCTTGTGCCGCTGCGCCGGGGCCTGAACGCGGGGGATGCGCAATCGCTGCGGTCCATCCTTGAAGGCAATGGCATTCAGGTGTTCCTGGCCAATGAGAATATGGGCACCATGGGCTATGGTGTGGCGATCGACCTGATGATCCGCGCCAGCGACCGTGCCTACGCCGATGAGGTGCTGTCCAAGGTGGTGGCCCTGCCGCATCGCCCGGAAGACCGGCTGTTTGACACGGACGGGGAGGAGCGCGCCTGCGCCCATTGCGGCTCCAGCCGGGTGCGGGCGTGGCGCGGGGCGGTGCCCACGGGCATTCCCTTTGTCAAGGCGCAGGCCCGCCCGCAGGACCTGTGGTTCCACTGCCTGCAATGTGACAGCTTGTTTCAGGAAAAGCGCAGCCGCTATTCCTCGCTGGGTCTGGCCCTGATGTGGGGCCTGGCGCTGGGCGGGTTGACGCTGGTGGTGATCTGGTTGATCGCCCTGTTGCAACGGCTGTTCTGAGCCGCCCGACGGCCCGCGCATATCAGGCCCCTTGAAAAGCGCGCCCTGTCGGCCACACTCATGCAAAGGTCGGCCACACTCATGCAGGCGCGCGCCATAAGCTGAAAGGTACCCCGATGCCGGACGACAGCCCCGCCAGCTTCACCCCCCATCGCCCGGATCGCCCGGAAAAGTCCGAGGGCGGCAGGCGCTTCAAGGTGGTGAGCGACTATGAGCCCGCCGGCGATCAGCCCGCCGCCATCAAGGAGCTTGTGGCCGGCGTGCGGGACGGGGAGCAGGATCAGGTGTTGCTGGGTGTCACCGGCTCCGGCAAAACATACACCATGGCCAAGGTGATCGAGGCGGCGCAGCGCCCGGCGCTGATTCTGGCGCCCAACAAGACGCTGGCGGCCCAGCTTTTCACCGAGTTCAAGCAGTTTTTCCCCGAAAACGCGGTGGAATATTTCGTATCCTATTACGATTATTACCAGCCGGAAGCCTATGTGCCGCGCACCGATACCTATGTGGAGAAGGAAGCCTCCATCAATGAGCAGATCGACCGGATGCGCCATTCCGCCACCCGCGCCATTCTTGAGCGGGACGATGTGATCATCGTGGCCTCGGTTTCCTGCATTTACGGCATTGGCTCGGTGGAAACCTATACCGCCATGACCAAAACCCTGTCGGCGGGGGACGAGATCGACACCACCGACCTGGCCCGCAGCCTGACCGCCATGCAGTACAAGCGCAACGACGCCGCCTTTCAGCGCGGCACCTTTCGGATGCGCGGCGACACCATGGACATCTTCCCCAGCCACTATGAGGACCGGGCCTGGCGGCTGATGATGTTCGGCGACGAGGTGGAGGAAATCGTTGAGTTCGACCCGCTGACCGGCGAAACCTTGCGCACGCTGGATCAGGTGAAGATATACGCCAACAGCCACTATGTGACCCCGCGCCCCACGCTGGATCAGGCCCGCACCCAGATCAAGACGGAGCTGAAGCAGCGCCTGAAGGAACTGGAAGCCGAAAACAAGCTGCTGGAAGCCCAGCGGCTGGAACAGCGCACCACCTTCGATCTGGAAATGATGGAGGCCACCGGCACCTGTGCGGGGATCGAGAATTACAGCCGCTATCTGACGGGCCGCAATCCGGGGGAGCCGCCGCCCACCGTCTTTGAATATCTGCCGGAGAATGCCCTGCTGTTCGTGGATGAAAGCCATGTGAGCGTATCCCAGGTGGGCGGCATGAGCCGGGGGGACGCCAAGCGCAAGCAGACACTGGCGGATTATGGCTTCCGCCTGCCAAGCTGCAAGGACAACCGCCCCCTGAAGTTCGAGGAATGGGACGCCATGCGGCCCCAGTCGGTCTTTGTTTCCGCCACGCCGGGGGATTGGGAGCTGGAGCGCACAGGCGGCGTGTTCACCGAGCAGGTGATCCGCCCCACCGGCCTTGTGGACCCCATCACGGAAGTGCGCCCGGTGGAACATCAGGTGGACGACCTGATGCACGAGGCGAAGAAAATGGCGGAACAGGGCCTGCGCGTGCTGGTGACCACGCTCACCAAGCGCATGGCGGAGGACCTGAGCGAATATCTGTTCGAGAACGGCGTGAAGGTGCGCTACATGCACTCGGACATCGACACGCTGGAACGCACCGAAATCATCCGGGACCTGCGCCTTGGCGCCTTTGACGTGCTGGTGGGCATCAACCTGCTGCGCGAAGGGCTGGATATTCCCGAATGCGGCCTTGTGGCCATTCTGGACGCGGACAAGGAAGGCTTCCTGCGCTCCGCCCGCTCCCTGATCCAGACCATTGGCCGCGCCGCCCGCAATGTGGACGGGCGGGTGATCCTGTATGCGGATCAGGTGACCGGTGCGCTGAAAGCGGCCCTGGACGAAACCGAGCGCCGCCGCAACAAGCAGCTTGAATACAATGCCGAACACGGCATCACGCCGCAATCCATCAAGAAGCAGATCGGCGACATCATGGAACACGCCGCCGAGGGCGACTATGTGACCGTGGAAACCGGCGTGGAAGACGGCACCCTGATCGGCAGCAATGTGCAGGCCCACATCACCGACATGACCGAGCGCATGAAAAAGGCCGCCGAAAACCTGGAATTCGAAGAAGCCGCCCGCCTGCGCGACGAAATCCGCAAACTGGAAGAAGGCGACCTGGGCATCGGCGCCACCACCAAACCCGGCACCCCCACCCCATCCCGCCCCAAAGGCCGCGCCAAGGGCGGCAAACCGGGAACGCGGACATACAAGGGGAAAGGATAATGATTAACTGAGTTTATTTTCTATTTCAAAAACCATATCATCAATTAAATACTCTAATTCTTTATGATTATTTCTAGATTTATACGTTATGCATTTTATATTCCGATTCTTTTTTAAAGAATCTTGCATATCTTGATGGGTTGCTTGAGGTGCGAATAAATAATGTGACTGAGCTTCCGGATATTTGAAATTTTGATTCTCAAGAATCAAATTAAAGTCAGGGTCGTCAATTCCGCATCCAATAAAAAGTAATGTATGGGATAAAAAGCAAGCGTCCAATACATCGTAAAAGTGAGAATATTTCACTCTAGATTCTGAGTAATCTTTTTTAGTGAATATGATATTATTGGGTTCGTTAATGTCCCCATGGGCTTTTATTATGTAATAGTTGTCGTCTCTAAGAAACTGATATGAATCAGTTTCGTTGTATTTTTTTACGCTGATATTTTGATCAGTTATATTGCGAGCATATTTTTCGTAAATTTCATCAAAGTTTAACGAAATCACAATTCTTTGATTTAAATCAAATATTTTTTTATGTAAAGTAGAAGGATTGTAATTTGGTGTCAAAAACTCTTCCCTTAAAAATGGCACCCAGTCATCGTCCATGCGATTCTTTATCCATTCGCAGGCATGGAGGTAATCCTTGGATTTCAGGGCTCTTTTAATATGCTGTGTCCCTCTAGTTCCGATCCTGTTTAATCCCCTCTCAAGAAATTCCTCCCATAGTGGGGGTCTTCTGCTTCCGTCTAAAGAAACGGAATTATTTGACACACCTGATCCAATAATAATGACAACATTTTTTCTTATTAAATCACTAATTAATGAATTTGGCAATTGATTCATAATTACACCAGATTACGTTCGAAATTCTCAAATATTGTACTGAATATGCCAATAGATTCCTTAACTCTACCAAAATGAGCGCCAACAATCCCGTCGCGACTGCTCAAATTAAATATTGGTTTGCGTGATGTTTGGGATAAAGGAATTAAACTATGTAGGTTTTGAATTTCACCTAATGAAAGATTCTCACTTTGGACATTTATTCCCATATCTCCCGTGAAATTA
Organism: Yunchengibacter salinarum; assembly: GCF_037658235.1. Taxonomy (NCBI): domain Bacteria; kingdom Pseudomonadati; phylum Pseudomonadota; class Alphaproteobacteria; order Kordiimonadales; family Kordiimonadaceae; genus Yunchengibacter; species Yunchengibacter salinarum. Next base: position 59,046 of record NZ_JBBJLN010000003.1, read on the forward strand.
TTTTTTATAGTTTTATCTATTTTCTTCAGTATGTCATCATACGCTCTTACTGCACGCCTTTTCCCATCTTTGTCAGTTTTTGCTATATACTGTTGTACGACATAGCCAGAAAAGATTAAATCGCTAGGTAAAGATACAGGTAAATCATCTTCATCAAAATCAGTTTTTTGTATAATATCTTCCCATTTTTTCAGCCAATCAGCAAACCAAGCCGCAATATTCTCTATTGCTTTTAGGCTAAAGATGTCAGTTGACATAGGGCTTATAAAATAATCGCTAGCGAGTAGGACCGCCCTGTTAATCGACCCGAGAGAAGGCCCTACATCAAAAAAGACAAAATCGTAATCTTCTTTATATCTCTGTATCAACTCATGAAATAATATTGATGTACGTATCCCTCTAATGTCACCGCTAATCGCAGAACTCCAATCTCTCGCTAATAAGTCTTCAGTTAGTGCAAGTCTTGGGTCTCCAGCAATCACGTCAAATCCGAAATTAGGAGAATAATGAATTTTTGTATCTTTCGAAAAACCCTTACCTTTTGCTAAGGGACTCACTGTGCTATATAAGGTGTGCGTTTTTGTTTCATTATATAAATGGTTAATGTGTTTTTCGTCAAACATGTATTGAGTTGCATTACACTGGGGGTCCGCGTCAACTAGCAATATTCTTTGGCTTTTTTGCTGTGCTGCGAAAGCCGCTAAATTGCATATAAGAGTTGTTTTTCCAACTCCCCCTTTGTTATTGAAAAACGCTACAGACTTCATTCAGAAACCTCTATTTTTAGCTTAAGACACCAAATCATAATCATCTCTTGGGTGCAAGAGTAAATTTTTAGGTTGTTGATTGGCGCTAAGCTCATTCCCGAAAGTGGTTTTGGTGGACTGCCGCACCACCGCCACGGACTGTACGGGAGTGCCCCCCCCTTTAACAATGGCCCAGCGCTTTGCGGGCGAACATTTGTATGACGCCCATGGTGCCCACAAACGCCGCCACGGCGAGCGATGCGGCCAGGCCGGGGGTGGTGGTGATCCATATTCCCGTGCCGATCAGGGCCAGCGTGGCCAGCACCCAGGCGAAATCGCCGAAGCTGAAATACAGGATCAGGGCTTTGGGCGGCAGGTCGGTGGTGCTGGTGTGCAGCAGGTGCCCGCCATTGACGATCAGCACGGCCCCCAGCGCCGCGATCACCCAGCCCGGCGCGGGCGGTGTGCCCAGAAAGGTGGCCACGGCGCCGGGCAGGGCCAGGAACAGGGCGCCGAAGATCAGGCAGCTTGCCGCATTCAAACGCAGGATTGTTTTCAGGGTGGGCATGGCTTAGTCTCCATCTTGTCAACTATGGTGACAACATAGAAAGGGCGGCCTACCTTGTCAACCGATTTGTCAACATCCCGCAAAACCGACCTGCCCATGCCGGACAGCCGCAGCCTCGCCCTTGCCCTTATGCTGGGCCGGGCGCATGGCGCGCTGATGGATTGGCTGGTGGCGGGCCTGCATGGGCGCGGCCACGGCGGCATCACGGCGTCCGCGCTGGATTTTCTGGGGCAGCTTGATTGCGGGGTCAATCATGCCTCAAGCGTGGCGCGGGCGCTGGGTGTGTCCCGCCAGATGGTGGCCAAGACGGTGACGGACCTGGCCCGCAAGGGCTGGCTGGAGCAACAGCCGGACCCGGAGAAGCGCAACCGCAAGATCATCCTGTTCACCGCGGAAGGGGAGCGGGTCATGTCCGACGCCCGCGCCCTGCTGGCGGAGCTGGATGCCCGGCTGGATGCCACACTCGGCCCCCTCTGGTCCGACCGCCTGAACACGGACCTAGGCGCCCTGATGGCCAGCCTTGAGGGCGACGCGGGCGGCGCGGACGAGGTATAAGAATCAGCCGCCCACCTGCAGCATGGCCTGATAGCCGGGCCGGTCGGCAATGCGGGCGTGCCAGCCCTTGATGGCGGGCAGGCTGTCCAGCGCGCCGCTGGCGGCCACCATGTCCAGCATGAAGCCCATCATGCAGTCGGCGGCGGTGAAGCTGCCCCCCGCGAAATAGGCGTGCTGGCCAAGATGGCGTTCCACATGGGCCACGGCCTTGGCCCGCTCGCTTTCCATATAGGCGGCGAGCGGGCTGTCCGAAAGGTCGAACTTTTGCAGATAAAAGGCGATCAGGCCGGGCAGGAAGGGCGACCCTTCGGCGGCGTGCATCCATTCCAGATAGCGGGGAAAGTCGGCGTCGTCCTCCCGCGGGTGCAGGTGGTGGCCGCCATCGAAACGGGCCAGAAGATATTGCGCGATGGCCCCGCTTTCGGCGAGCTTCAGCCCATCGTCGCCGGTCAGCACCGGTGCCTTGCCCAGCGGATGCGCCGCTTGCAGGTCTTCCGGCGCCAGGCCGGTTTCCGGGTTGCGATCATAAGAGACCACATCCACGTCCGCGCCCAGCTCCGCCACCAGCCACACAAGACGGCGGGAGCGGGATTGCTTCAGATGGTGCAGTGTCAGGGCCATGAGGCCTCTCCCTTATTCGACGGTGACGGATTTCGCCAGATTGCGGGGCTGGTCCACGTCCGTGCCCTTTTCCACGGCGGTGTGATAGGCTAGTAACTGGATCGGTATGGCATAAATCAAGGGCGCGGTCAGCTCCCCGGCTTCCGGCAGGTCCAGCGCGGCGGTCAGCCCCTCCATGCCCAACGCCTTTGTGTCGTCCGTGAACACGATCACCCTGCCGTGGCGGGCGATGATTTCCTGAAGGTTGGAGACGGTCTTGTCCTGAAGCCGGTCGCGGGGGGCTATGCCGATCACCGGCACGTCCTCGTCGATCAGGGCGATGGGGCCGTGCTTCAGTTCCCCGGCGGCATAGCCCTCGGCGTGGATATAGCTCAGCTCCTTCAGCTTCAGCGCCCCTTCCAGCGCCATGGGATAGTGAATGCCCCGGCCCACGAACAGGATGTCCCGCGCATGGGCGATCTTCACCGCGATGGCCTCGATCGCCTTGGCGGCGGCCAGCGCGCGGCTGATCTTGTTCGGCGTCTCGCCCAGCGCGTCCACATGGTCCGCCTGCATGGCCGCATCCAGATGGCCGCGCCGGTGCCCCAGCCAGACCGACAGCGCCGCCAGCACGGCAAGCTGACAGGTGAAGCTCTTGGTGCTGGCCACGCCGATCTCCGGCCCGGCATGGGTGGGCAGCACCACATCCGCTTCCCGTGCCATGCTGGATTCCGGCACATTCACGATCGCCGCCGTGGTCTGCCCCGCCTGTTTGGCATGGCGCATGGCGGCCAGCGTGTCCGCCGTTTCGCCGGACTGGCTGATGAAGATGGCCAGCCCGCCTTCGGTGAACACCGGGTGCCGGTAGCGGAACTCGGATGCGATATCCACCCGCACCGGAATGCGGGCCAGCCTTTCCAGCCAGTATTGCGCCGTCAGCGCCGCATAATAGCTGGTGCCGCAGGCGATCAGCGTCACCTGTGGCAGGGCGGCGGCATCAACATCCAGCCCCGGCATCACCACGGCGCCCTTGTTATGGTCCAGATAGCGGCCCAGCGTTTGCGCCACCGCCGTGGGCTGCTCGTAGATTTCCTTTTGCATGAAGTGGCGGTGATTGCCCTTGTCCACCAGCGCGCCGGATACGTGGGACAGGGTAACAGGCCGCTCCATCGCCTTGCCGTGCGCGTCCGTGATGGTGGCACTGTCCCGGCTGAGCACCACGCGGTCGCCTTCTTCCAGATAGATCAGCCGGTTGGTCAGCGTGGCGAGCGCCAGGGCGTCCGAGCCCAGATAATGCTCCCCCTCGCCGACGCCCACCACCAGCGGGCTGCCGCGCCGGGCGCCCAGCAACAGGTCTTGTGCGCCGTGCACCACCACCGCCAGGGCAAAGGCGCCCTCCAGCCGGTCCAGCAGGGTGTGAAAGGCGCTGATCGGGTCGGGGTCGGCCTCCAGAAGGCGGGTGTAAAGGCGGGTGATCACCTCCGTATCGCTCTCACCCTCGCAGGTGATGCCCGCGTCTTTCAGTTCATCCCTGAGCGAGCGAAAATTCTCGATGATGCCGTTATGAACCAGCGCCACCCGGTCGGTCATGTGGGGGTGGGCGTTGGCCTCCGTCGGGGCGCCGTGGGTGGCCCAGCGGGTGTGGCCGATGCCGGTCAGGCCGGGCAGCGGATGGTCCGCCACCACGGCTTCCAGCGCCTTCAGCTTGCCCACCGCGCGGCGCCGGTCCAGATGGCCGGTTTCATCCAGCGTGGCGATGCCCGCACTGTCATAGCCGCGATATTCCAGCCGCCGCAGGCTGTCGATCAGCCGATCCGCCACGGGGGCGTTGCCCACTATCCCGATAATGCCACACATGGACGCTTTACTCCGTTTGATCTGTGTTGGACCGGTGATCCGCCATGGACCGGGCGGCCTTTTCCGATGCCGCTTTCTCACGCATACGCGCCGCGCCGCCGGGGCGGGCGGTCTGCCGCGCGCGGGTCAGCCCCAGCGCATCGGGCGCAATGTCCGCCGTGATGGTGCTGCCCGCGCCCACCAGCGCGCCCGCGCCAATGGTCACCGGCGCCACCAGCGCGCTGTTGGAGCCGATAAAGGCCCGCTCGCCGATCTCCGTATGGTGCTTGTTCACGCCGTCATAATTGCAGGTGATGGTGCCCGCGCCCACATTGGCCCCGGCGCCCACAGTGGCATCGCCGATATAGGACAGATGGTTCACCTTCGCGCCCGCGCCGATGCCGGCCTTTTTCACTTCCACGAAATTGCCGATGCGGGCATCCGCGCCAACCGTGGTGCCGGGTCGCAGCCGGGCATAGGGGCCCACCGTGGCGCCGCTGTCCACCCGGCACCCTTCCAGGTGGGAAAAGGCGCGGATGGTGGCGCCGTCCGCCACGCTCACACCGGGGCCGAACACCACATGGGGCTCCACCGTCACATCCGGGGACAGCACCGTGTCATGGGCGAAGATCACGCTGTCCGGGTCTTGCAGGCTGACGCCCGCGTCCATGGCCTCATGCCGTCGGCGGTGTTGATAAAAGGCTTCCGCGCGCGCCAGGTCCGCCCGGCTGTTGATGCCGAGCACATCGCCCTCGCGGGCTTCCACCACGGCCACGTCGCGCCCGTCCCGCCGGGCCAGCGCCACCAGGTCGGTCAGATAGAATTCCCCGGCGGCATTGTCGTTGGTCAACTCGCCCAGCCAGCCTTCGAGCCGGGCGCCATCCACCACCATCATGCCGCTGTTGCACAGCTTGATGGCCTTTTCGGCGACGCTGGCATCCTTGTATTCCACGATCCTTTCCAGCCCGCCATCGGGCGCCGTGACAAGGCGCCCATAGCGGGCCGGGTCGCGCGGTGTGAAGCCCAGCACCACCAGCCCCGTATTGGCGCTGGCGCGGCGGGCCTCCAGCATGGCGGTCATCACGCTTTCCGGCACAAAGGGCACATCGCCGTACAGCACCACCACATCGCCGGTGAAGCCTTCCAGATGGGGCAGGGCGGCGCGTGTTGCATCGCCGGTGCCGAGCTGTTCCTCCTGCACCGCGATCTGCCAGTGGGGCAGGGCGGCCTCCACCTGCTCCCGACCCGCGCCGACCACCAGAATGCGCCGGTCGGGCGACAGCCGCTCCACCGTGTCGGTCAGGTGGCGGATCATGGGCTTGCCCGCAATGGGGTGCAGCACCTTGTGGGTGCGGGATTTCATGCGCGTGCCCTTGCCGGCGGCCAGAACGATGACGGCGATTTCATGCAGGGTCATGGGCTTTTTCCGCTCTGTTCCGGTTGATGGACGGGGTCGGGGACATGAAAGATACCCCGTTCGGTACTGGATTTCGCCCGGTCGCTCAAGGGGTGATCGCGGGCCGGTCAGGCCGGTCGGGCTGGCCGGTGGATGGTTCGGTCGGCGGTTCGGTCAGGCGGCCCAGCGGAATGGTCCGCCAACTGGGCTGGGCACCGCGCCGGGCCGCGCGCCGGTCCTGCCAGGCGCGATAGGCCCGCAATCCCCATGTGTCCAGCCGCGCGGCCAATGGCAGCAATGGCACCGGCAGCGGATTGAACGGGGTGGGCCGGGCATAGGCCCACAGTTCCAGGCGCCCGCGCCCTTCCTGCGCGGCGCCGCGCCCGTGGAAGCCATGGGTGTTGGCCACCACCAGCGTACCGGCCTTGACCGACAGGCCCATCGGGTCGGCCAGCCCCATGGCCTTGCGATCGGCTTCCCGCAGCCTGAGCGAACCCTTTTCCGAATAGCCGTCCGGCGCGGTGCGGGCGGTCAGGCTTTTGCGGTATTCAAAGGCCAGTCGCCGCCAGCTCAGCCTGTGGGAGCCGGGCACATAGGTGAACGGCCCGTCTTCCGGCGCCACATCCTGAAGAAACAGCCACGCCTTCACACTGGGATGAAAGGTGTCGCTGTGCAGGGTTTTCTGCGGGTCGGACCCGCCCGCCACGGCGCCGTTGCGGATGCGCTGCACATAAAGAAGGGGCGCGCGCGCCTTGCCCGCCGCATAGGCCACGCGGCGGCCCATGCGGGCGGCTTTCAGGGCCCGGTCAATGGCGGGCAGCCGGGCCAGGGCGAGCCGGTCCAGCAACAGCCGTTCGGTCAGTGTGTTGCCCTGCTGCATGGCGCGCACGTCCAGGCCGGTACCGTCGGCGATTTCAAGGTCCGCGCGCAGGGCGGCGATGGTTTCGGGGTCGAGCGCATCTTCAAACACCACGAAGCCATCCCGGTGGAAGCGCCGACGGGCCTGTCTGTCCATCAGCGGGGTCAGCAGCGCCCAGCGCAGGCGGGCCACCAGATGGGCCAGCATCACCCGCGCCACATGCAATCCCAGCCGGTTGGCGATATGGCTGGCCAGAACCGGATTGTCCCGAAAGGACTTGGCACCCGTCAACGGGGATAGCAGCCACACAGGCAGCAGCCAGGGGCGCTTCAGGATCAGCTTGGCCGGGTGCGGCGCGGGCTTGGGCATGGGGGCTCCCGATTTGTGCGGTGTTCAGCGGCGCCGCAAGGGCTGGCTGCCAGCATGGCAGACCCCTGAATACAGAGAGACGGGGGCCGCCTTCAAACAAAAAAAGCCTTGGCCTTTCCCCCGAACGGGCGCTACCCCCTTGGGATGGAGGAGCGGGTCGTCGCGGCCCGATCGCACGCCAAGGGGGAGAGAGACCATGATCCAGCATGACCATTATATCGCGGGCCAGCGCGTAAGCGGCACCAGTGGCCGGTTCGGGCCGCTTTATAATCCCAGCACCGGCGCCGAGGCGGGCCGGGTGGCTCTGGCTGACCGGGGCGAGGTGGAAAACGCTGTCGCCGCCGCCCAAAACGCCTTTCCCGACTGGGCGGGCACCAGCGTGGTGAAGCGCGCGCGGGTGCTGCAAAATCTGGTGCGCATCCTGTATGACCGCAAGGATGCGCTGGCCGAGGTGCTGGCCAGCGAGCACGGCAAGGTGTTTTCCGATGCGCAGGGCGATGTGCAGCGCGGCCTGGAAGTGGCGGAGTTCGCTCAGGGCATCCCCCATCTGCTGAAGGGGGAATACAGCGACAATGTTTCCGCCGGCATCGACATGTATTCCATGCGCAAGCCGCTGGGCGTGGTGGCGGGGATCACGCCGTTCAATTTCCCGGCCATGATCCCCTTGTGGATGTCCAGCGTGGCCATAGCCTGCGGCAACAGTTTCGTGCTCAAGCCGTCGGAAAAGGACCCCGGCGTGCCCATGATGCTCGCGGACTGCTGGGCGGAAGCGGGTCTGCCGCCGGGGGTGTTCAATGTGGTCAATGGCGACAAGGAAGCGGTGGACACGCTGTGCACCGACGAGCGGGTCAGGGCGGTGAGCTTTGTGGGCTCCACCGCCATTGCCGGGCATGTCTATGCCACCGCCACCGCCCATGGCAAACGCGCCCAGTGCATGGGCGGGGCCAAGAACCATATGGTCATCATGCCGGATGCGGACATGGAACAGGTGGCGGATGCCCTGATCGGGTCCGCCTATGGCTCGGCGGGCGAGCGTTGCATGGCGATTTCCGTGGCCGTGCCCGTGGGCCGGGAAACGGCGGACACGCTCCGCGACATGCTCACGCCGCGGGTGGAGGCACTGTCCGTCTCCCACAGTTTCGACAAGGGCGCCGACATGGGGCCGCTGGTGACCGCCGAGCACCGCGACAAGGTGAAAGGCTATATCGACCTGGCCGAGAGTGAGGGCGCCGACGTGGTGGTGGACGGCCGCGGTTTTCAGCAGAGCCAGCAGGGCTATGAGGGCGGCTTTTATCTGGGCGGCAGCCTGTTCGACCATGTGACGCCCGATATGCGCTCCTACAAGGATGAAATCTTCGGCCCCACATTGCAGATCGTGCGGGCCGAATCCTTTGATGAGGCCATGGCCCTGCCCAGCGCCCATGAATATGGCAATGGCACATCCATCTTCACCCGCAATGGCCGGGCGGCGCGCGCCTATGCCGATGCTGTGGAAGTGGGCATGGTGGGCATCAATGTGCCGATCCCGGTGCCGCTGGCCTTTCACAGCTTCGGCGGTTGGAAGAACAGCGCTTTTGGCGACATCAACCAGCACGGCATGGAAGGCGTGCGCTTCTACACCAAGACCAAGACGGTGACCAGCCGCTGGCCTGAGGGGATGCCGTCCAGCGCCGATTTCACCATGCCGACGCTGGGAAACTGACCCGGCCCGGCGGGCAACCTTGAAGCCGGGGGCTTTCGGGCCAAGGTGATAATGGGAATGGTCGGGTGCGCGCGGTGCGTATCCGGCCCGTTTTATCCACCTGGCTTGGCACGGGTGCTTGATGCCGGACACGCTTCTGGGGCCGATGGATTCGGATATGATCCTTACCCTGACCATTCTGGTCGGCGTGTTCGTGCTGTTCGTGCGCGATGCCTATCCGCCCCACATGGTAGCCCTGGGCGCCATGGCAACGCTGATCGCCACGGGCATCATCAGCACCGAACAGGCGCTCGGCGTGTTTTCCAGCGCCGCCCCCATCACCATCGCCGCCATGTTCGTGTTGTCGGCGGCGCTGGAAAGCAGCGGCGTGATCGCGCTGATTGGCCGCAAGGTGCTGAACGTGGCGGCACGCAACCAGTTTCTGGCGCTGGTGGGGCTTCTGGGGGCGGTGATGGTGTCGTCGGCCATGATGAACAACACGCCCATTGTGATCGTGATGGCGCCCGTGATCATCGCTGTGGCGAAGGAACTGGGCGATTATTCCAGTAAATATCTGATCCCCTTGTCTTATGCGGCCATATTGGGGGGCACCACCACGCTGATCGGCACCTCCACCAATATTCTGGTGGCGGGCATGGCGGCGGATCGGGGGATGACCCCCTTCACCATGTTCGAGATCGCCCCCGCCGGGCTTGTGGTGGCGGGGGTGGGCGCGGTTTATCTGGCGGTGATCGGGCGCAAGCTGCTGCCAAAGCGGGAAATGATGCAGCAGCAGCTTGTGGACGAGGACAGGCGCAAGAATTTCATCGCCGAAATGCTGGTGCCTTCGGGCTCGCCGCTGGTGGGGCGCACGCTGAACCAGGTCAATATACCGGACTCGATCGGCTGCGACGTGGTGGACCTGGTGCGTGAGGGGCGGGGCAGCCGCTCCGTGTCCAGGGGGTTTCGCAGCCGCATGGCGGACGTGATCGGCCGGGGGCGCCGCCGGGCGGATGCCCGCCTGGAAGAGGATAGCGAAGCGCGGCAAATCATCGGCGACACCGGCGTGCCCGGCACCGGCAAATCCGCCTTTCGGGATGTGCCGCTGAGCGCCGGTGACCGCATCGTGCTGCGCACCAGTCGCGCCGATCTGATGGCGGTTCGCCGCCTGTTGCACCTGACCCCCGCGCCGGATGCGGTGCCGGGGGGCGAGCCGGTGGACACCCGGCGCACGGAAGTGGTGGAAGGCGTGGTCAGCCATATGTCCGACCTGATCGGCAAACGCCCGGCGGACCTGCGCTATCGCCGCTATTATCGCACTTATATTCTGGCGGTTCACCGGGCCAGCCACCACATCATCGGTCATTTCGAGGATCTCACCCTGCGCCACGGCGATGTGCTTCTGGTGGAAGGGCCGGAAGATGAACTGGACGAACTGTTCCGCAATGAGGATCTGGAGCGCCTGACCCCGGTGGCCGACAAGCCCCTGCACCGCCGGAAAGCATGGGTCTCGCTGATGGCCATTCTGGGCGTCATCGGCCTGGCGGCGGCGGGGGTGATGCCCATTGCCGGGCTGGCGCTGATCGCCACCGTACTGGTGGTTGCCTGTGGCTGCGTTACGCCGGAGGCGGCCTATCGGGCCATTGAATGGCGCATCCTGCTGTTGATTTTCGGGATGCTCAGCCTGTCAAAAGCGATGGAAACCACGGGCGTGGCGAACCTGATCGTGTCCACCATGGCGGATCATGCGGCCGCCTTCGGCCCGCTGGCGGTGCTGGCGATGACCTATCTGATGACCAGTGTGATGACGGAACTGCTGTCCAACAATGCCGCCGCCGTACTGCTGACGCCGCTGGCCATCGGCATTGCCGACCAGATGGGCGTGGATGCCCGCCCGCTTCTGGTGGCGGTGATGTTCGGCGCCAGCGCCAGCTTTGCCACGCCGATCGGCTACCAGACCAACACTTATGTGTTCAATGCGGGCAATTACCGCTTCACCGATTTCGTTCGTGTGGGGCTGCCGCTCAATTTGATCCTGCTGGTGGTGGCGGTGCTGGTGATCCCGGAAATCTGGGAGTTTTAGGTTTTATGATTTCACGCCGGGCGGCTTGCGCCCGGCTTTGTTTGCGCTCACGCAAGCGTGCTTCGCACGCGCTCCGCGAGGGCGCCGCACTTGCGGCGGGGCGCGGTCGCGCCCTCCGCCATCCCGTGCAGTGGCGGGATGGCGGTAGAGGCAAGGTTGGTGCGGGTTGGGGCTGGTTTTTTGCCGCTCATGCAAGCGTGCTTCGCACGCGCTCCGCGAGGGCGCCGCACTGGCGGCGGGCCACGCTTGTGGCCGTCGGATGGGTCTGTGTTCCGGGCCATGTTGGTGCGGGTGCGGTGTGGCGCGGTCGCGGCTTCCGGTGCTGCTGTGGGCAGGCGGGGTGGCTAATCCTTGGTTTGGTCGGGCCGTCGGGGCTTGACCGGGGGCGCGGGGCGCCGCTTAATATGGCGAGATTGGCGCCCGGCCCTTCGATATTGCATCCATGCCGGGAACACACCCATGCCGGGAACGCGCGACTTATTCGGGGGACTGATCAGGATGATGTGGTTGACGCTGGCTGCGCGGTGGGCGCGGCGCATGACGACCGGGGGGCTGTTGCTGGCCACCGGCGGGGCCGGGGCCTTTGCTGCGGGGGATGAGGGCGAGCTCAAAATCGCTTATGACACCTTCACGCTGGAAAACGGCCTGCGCGTGGTGGTGCATGAAGATCGCAAGGCGCCCGTGGTGGCCGTGGGAGTCTGGTATCATGTGGGCTCCAAGAACGAGCCGGAGGGCAAGACCGGCTTCGCCCATCTGTTCGAGCATCTGATGTTCAACGGGTCGGAAAACTTCGATGGGGAGTTCTTCGAGCCGCTGGAAAAAGTGGGCGCCACAGACCTGAACGGCACCACCTGGTTCGACCGCACCAATTATTTCGAAACCGTGCCGAAGCCGGCGCTGGACCTGGCGCTGTGGCTGGAATCCGATCGCATGGGCCATCTGCTCGGCGCCGTCACGCAGGAGAAGCTGGAAAATCAGATCGGCGTGGTGCAGAACGAAAAGCGCCAGGGCGACAACGAACCTTATGGCCTGGTGACCTACCGCCAGCTCGAGGGGCTGTTCCCCGCAGGGCACCCCTATCGCCATTCCACCATCGGTTCCATGGAGGATCTGTCCGCCGCGTCGCTGGACGATGTGAAAAACTGGTTCAGGGAATATTATGGCACCGCCAATACGGTGGTGGTGCTGGCGGGCGACATCACAGTGGATGAGGCCCGCGACAAGGTGAGCCATTATTTCGGGGATATCGAGCCCGGCCCGCCGGTGCAGCGCCTGAAGCAGTGGGTGCCGGTAAAGGATCAATCCGTCTTTGAAACCATGCAGGACCGGGTGCCCCAATCCCGCATTTACCGCAGTTGGGCGGTGGCGCCGCGCACGGATCGGGATGCCCTGCGGCTGGATGTGGCCGCCGAGGTGCTGACCAATGGCAAGACGGGGCCGCTTTACAAGGCGCTGGTCTATGACGCTGAGATCGCCACCGGTGTACGTGCCAGCCTGCAACGTCAGGAACTGGCCAGCATTTTTGAAGTCCGGGTGGATGTGAAGCCCGGCGCCGATCCGAAAAAGGCGGAAGCCCTGCTGGATCAGGTGATGGCCGAATTTCTGGAAAAAGGCCCCACCAGCGCGCAGGTGAAACGCGCCAGAACCACCATGCGGGCGGATGTGTTGCGCGGCCTTGAGAAAATGGGCGGCTTTGGCGGCGTTGGCGCGGTGCTGGCCCGTGGCACGCTGTATGCCGGGGATGCGGGCTTCATCAATACGGAGCTGGACTGGCTGGAAAATGCCCGCCGTCAGGGCGTGTCGAAGGCGGCGCGGTCCTGGCTGTCTCGCGGGTTTCACCAGATCACCGTCACCCCCTTTGGCGACCTGAAAACAGCCGGGGGCGGGGCGGATCGCAGCCAGCCGCCCGCCGTGGGCGAGATGCCGGACCTGACCTTTCCGCCGCTTGAGACCGCCACGCTGGACAATGGCATGAAGGTGGTTTTGGCCCGGCGCAAATCCGTGCCTGTGGTGCGGTTCGGCTTTCAGATGGACGCGGGTTATGCCGCCGATCAGGGGCGCAAGCCTGGCACGGCCAGCTTTACGCTGGGCATGATGGGCGAGGGCACCACCAGCCGTTCGGCGCTGGAACTGTCCGATGCCATCCGCGATCTGGGCGCACGGATCGACACCGATAGCACGCTGGACACATCCCATGTGGGGCTGACCGCGCTGGCGGAAAACCTGCCGGAGTCCGTGGGGCTGGCGGCTGATGTGATCCGCAACCCCGCCTTTGACCCAACTGAACTGGAACGCCTGCGCAAGCGCTGGATCGCCCGCATCAACCGGGAAAAGGCGCAGCCCGTGCAGCTTGGTCTGCGCACGCTGCCGCCGCTGCTGTACGGCGACGGGCACGCCTATGCCAATCCGCTGACCGGCACCGGCACGGTGGCCAGCATTCAGGCCATCGCGCGGGAGGATCTGGTGGCCTTCCACCGGGACTGGGTGCGCCCGGACAATATGACCGTTTTCGTGGTGGGCGATGTGGCCATGGGGACGGTCATGGAGTCCCTGAACCGTGCCTTTGGGGACTGGCGCGCGCCGGAAAGCCCGGTTCCCACCAAGAATCTGGCCCCCGTGGACCTGCCGGACGGCGACCGCGTGGTGATTCTGGATCGGCCCGGTTCGCCGCAATCCCTGATCCTGGGCGGCCTTTTGCTGCCCCCCACCGGTGCGGCGGACGAGTTGCCGCTGAATATTGCCAACAGCGTTCTGGGCGGCAATTTCACCGCCCGCGTCAATATGAACCTGCGCGAGGACAAGGGCTGGGCCTACGGCGCCTATACCATCACCTTTGATGCCCGTGGCCAGCGCATGTGGCTGGCCTATGCCCCGGTGCAGAGCGACAAGACCGGGGAATCGCTGACGGAATTGCTGTCGGAGGTAAACAGCTATCTGGGCGATGCGCCCGCCACGAAAGCGGAGCTTTCCAAGGTGGTGCGCAACCGGGTCAACAGCCTGCCGGGCCGCTTCGAATCCAATGGCGCGGTCCTGGATAACCTGATGTCCAACAGCCGCTTTGGCCGCCCGCTGGACCATGTGACCACACTGAAAGACCGTTTGAGCCGCATGGACCCGGACAAGCTGATGACCGCCGCGCGGGCCCACCTGCACCCGGACAGGATCACCTGGCTGATCGTGGGTGACGCGGACACCATCCGCAGCGAGCTTGAGGGTCTGGACCTGGGCCCGGTCGAGGAAATGAGCAGCACGGGGCCCTAAAGCGGCGAGAGCCTGGCCGCTTGCGCGGCCAGGCTTTGTTTTCGCTCACGCAAGCGCGCTATCGCGCGCGCTCCGCGAGGGCGCCGCACTTGCGGCGGGCCACGCTTGTGGCCTCCGCTCATCCCGCGTGTGCGGGATGGCGGTAGAGGCGACGTTGGTGTCTGTGAGTCGCGGCTTTGTTTTCGCTCACGCAAGTGTGCTACGCACACGCTCCGCGGGGGCGCCGCACTTGCGGCGGGCCACGGTCGTGGCCTCCGGCGCTGCCGTATGGCAGCACCGGTAGAGGCGGTGTTGGTGCGGGTGAGTCGCTTTGGTGGGGGTGTGGGGCGGTTGGTTTATCCCAAGTGGGGTGTTGCATTTCCCGGTGGCGGGGTGCTTCGTTTGGAAAATGTCAAAACCGGGTCGCTTTTGCATGTCTTCTGTCTGCGGTCTTGAAAACATGCCCGGCTCCGCGCCATGTAAATGGACAGGGAGCAATTTGGGAGAGAGGAACCCGTGGATTTCCGCCTGAGCGAAGATCAGCGCGCCATACAGGACATGGCGCGCAATTTCACCCGTGACCGCATCACGCCTTTTGCCCATGAATGGGATGAAAAGGGCCAGTGGCCCGCCCATATCGGCAAGGAGGCGGGGGAGCTTGGCTTTGCCAGCATCTATGTGTCCGAGGAGGGCGGCGGCTGTGGCCTCAGCCGCGTGGACAGCGCGCTGATTTTCGAGCAGCTTTCCTATGGCTGCCCGTCCACGGCGGCCATGATCTCCATTCACAACATGGTGGCCTGGATGATCGACGCCTTCGGGGACGAGGCCCAGAAAACGCACTGGCTGCCGCAAATGGTCACCATGGAGCGCATGGCCTCATACTGTTTGACCGAGCCGGGCGCGGGGTCGGATGCCGCCTCGCTGCGCACAAAGGCGGTGAAGGACGGTGACGATTATCTGATCTCCGGCACCAAGGCCTTCATTTCCGGCGCCGGGGAAAGCGATATCTATCTGGTGATGGCGCGCACCGGGGATGCGGGCGCGGGCGGCATTTCCACCTTCATCGTGGAAAAGGGCATGGACGGCCTGTCCTTCGGCGCCCATGAACGCAAGCTCGGCTGGCACAGCCAGCCCACGGCGCAGGTGAATTTCGATGACGTGCGCGTGCCCGCCGCCAATCGCCTGAACACCGAGGGCATGGGCTTCAAGATCGCCATGCAGGGGCTGGACGGCGGACGGCTGAACATTGCCGCCTGTTCCCTTGGCGGTGCCCAGCGGGCGTTTGACGAGGCGCTGGCTTATGTGAAGGACCGCAAGCAGTTTGGCCGCGCCATTGCCGATTTTCAGGCCACCCAGTTCAAGCTGGCGGACATGGCCACGGACCTGGAAGCGGCCCGGCTGATGCTGTACTCCGCCGCCCAGAAGGTGAGCGACAAGGCGCCTGATGCGGGCTCAAAGGCGGCCATGGCCAAGCGCTTCGTGACCGACAGGGGCTTTGATATTGTCAATCAGGCGCTGCAACTGCATGGCGGCTATGGCTATCTGATGGATTACCCGATCGAGCGCCTGCTGCGCGATCTCAGGGTTCACCAGATTCTTGAAGGCACCAATGAAATCATGCGGGTGGTGATCGCCCGCCATCTTCTGGCAGACTGACGGGCGGGGGTATCATGAGTGACGAGGTTCTGATCGAGGAACGCGACGGGCTGGGCCTGATCACCCTGAACAGGCCAAAGGCGCTGAACAGCCTGACGGCGGACATGTGCACCGCCATCCGGGAGGCGCTGAAGGACTGGCGCAACCGGCCTTCCATTCAGGCGGTCGTGGTCATGGGCGCAGGGGACAAGGCATTCTGCGCCGGTGGCGATGTGGTCAAGGTGGCCCGCTCCCGGCAGGAAGGCGGCGACGAGTGGGCGCGCTTTTTCCACAGCGAATATCTGATGAATGTGGCCATCGCCGAGTTCCCCAAGCCCTATGTGGCGCTGGTGGACGGCATCGCCATGGGCGGCGGCGTGGGCGTGTCCCTGCCGGGGGATTTCTGGATCGCCACGGAAAAGACCCTGTTCGCCATGCCGGAAACCGGGCTGGGCCTGTTCCCGGATGTGGGCGGCTCCTTCATGCTGCCGCGCTTGCCGGGGGAGGCGGGTACCTGGCTGGCGCTTACCGGCGCCCGTATCAAGCGGGAAGACCTGTTCGCGCTGGGCATTGCCACCCACACCATGGCCAGTGCGGACATGGACGGCGTGGTGGATGCGCTGGCAAAGGCCGAGATCACCTGCCACGACGATGTGCGGGCGGTGCTGGACGAAATGCACACCCCGCCGGAACCGGCGCCCCTGGCCCGCCATCTGGATGCGGTGGACCGCCATTTCGATTTCGATTCCATGGCGGAAATCATGGAGTCGCTGCGGGATGGGGACGACTGGTGCCGGGCGCAGTGGGGCATTCTGACCACCAAGTCGCCCACCTCCTGCAAGCTGACGCTGGCGCAGTTGCGCCGGGGCAGAAATCTGGACCGGTTCCGGGATGCCATGGTGATGGAATATCGCATGGTGAACCGGGTGATGGACGGCCATGATTTCTTCGAGGGCGTGCGCGCCATTCTGATCGACAAGGACCAAAAGCCGGTCTGGAAGCCCGCCCGGCTGGCGGATGTGGCGGACGACACCATAGAGGCGTTCTTCGTGCCGCTTGGCAGCAACCGGGAACTGGACCTGAGCAGGCTGGAGGGCTGATCGGCCCGGCCCCCGCGTGGGCGGGGCGCCGGTCATGTGCATTTCGGGGGGAGACTATGAGCAGGATCGCTTTTGTGGGGCTGGGCCATATGGGCCTGCCCATGGCCACCAATCTGGTGAAGGCCGGGCACGATGTAACCGGTTATGATCTGTCGGACGAGGCCCTTGCCGCCTTTGCCGAAACCGGCGGCGCGCGGGCGCAGAGCCTGGCGGATGCGCTGGCGGATGCCGAGGTGGTGGTGACCATGCTCACCAGCGGCAAGGTGGTGCGCCAGGTCTATGAGGGCGCGGACGGCATCCTGTCCCATGCGCCGGATGGCGCGCTTCTGATCGACAGTTCCACCATTGATGTGGACAGTGCCCGCGCCGTGGCGGCAGCAGCCGCCCAAAAGGGCTATGACATGGTGGACGCCCCGGTATCCGGCGGCGTGACCGGGGCGGAGGCCGCCACGCTCGCCTTCATGGTGGGCGGGCCGGATAGCGCCTTTGCCCGCGCCGAACCCATCCTGTCCGCCATGGGGCGCAAGGTGGTTCATGCCGGGGCGCCCGGTAACGGGCAGGCGGCCAAGATCTGCAACAATATGCTGCTGGCCGTGTCCATGATCGGCGTGTCGGAAGCCTTCAATCTGGCCCGTGCGCTGGGATTGAAGGATCAGGCATTTTTCGACATCGCCGCCAATGCCAGCGGCCAGTGCTGGTCGCTGACCAGTTATTGCCCGGTGCCGGGGCCGGTGCCCGGATCGCCCGCCAACAGGGATTACGAGCCCGGCTTCGCAACCGCGCTGATGTGCAAGGACCTGGGGCTGGCGCAGGATGCGGTGGCCAGCCACGGTGTGGATACCCCGCTGGGCGCCGCTGCCCGCCAGCTATATGATGCCATGCAGGACAGCGGCATGGGGGACAGGGACTTCAGCGCCGTGATTCGCTATCTGGCGGATCATCAGGCCACCTGAGCCCCCCGGATCGAGCCGAGCAGGGGCCTGTTCGCTCAGAGCGCGATTTCCCGTGGCCGGGGTGGAAGGGTGTGCCCGCTGGCCGGAGATCGCAGCTCCGTGCGGTCGCCGCCATGGGTCAGGCCCGTCAGGCGCAGGACCGCCTGGGTCCGGTTGGTCACCTTCAGTGTCTTGAATATGGCGTGCATATGGGCCTTTACGGTCCCCTCCGCGATGCCGAGGCGCGCGCCGATTTCCTTGTTGGGCAGGCCGTCGGCGGCCATGGTCAGAATCTGGCGCTGGCGGTGGGACAATCGTTCCAGCACCGTATTGTCCGCCTTTTTCGCCTTGGTGTCGGGATGTGTGCGGTTCGGCATTTGAAGGCTGGCGATCAGGCGGTGCAGCGTGGCGCTGACGGCGCCGATGCTCGATGCGCGTGACAGGGCGGTCATGCCGTCCAGCCGTTCGGGCATTGCCCCGCGTGCATCCACAAGGTGCAGGCAGCGCGCCCTGGGAAACAGGCGGCGCACCATTCGGGGCCAGGGTGTGGGGACATCCGGCAGGCTGGCGGGATGCAGCAGAATCAGGTCCGGCTGGATGCGCATGGCGGCCAGTCGCAGAAGCTGCTTTTCGCTGCGGGCTTCCAGAAAGCGGGCATCGGGGCACAGGCCACGCACCACCTCTTTCAGGGAAAGGCGCAGCAGGTCTTCGCTGTCGATCAGCAGGGTTTGCATGGTCATCCTCGTCTTGTTGCTGTCGTTGTGTGCCATCGGCTCTGTTTTTTTGTGCCGACATTTCTTGCGTTGCCGGTCACCGTGCCGACGGGGCCATCCTAACGTTCCGGGCGCCGCTGGCGGGCACAAGTTCGCTGGACCGTGCCGCTGTTGCGACAAGCCGAGCCGTGACATGTTCAGCACGGGGCGGGCTCTGCATTGCTCAAGGGTGGAAAGCGCGCTATGGGGGAGAGGAAGGGAGTGTTTATGTTGGATCAACTGCCGGATCAGGCTTCGATCAGGGCTGCATTTTCCTGGATCGATACGCAGCGTGCGCCGCTGATCGAAACGGTTCGGGACTGGTCGGCCATCAATAGTGGCAGCCGCAATCTGGACGGTCTGAGGGCCATGGAAAAGGCCGTTCTGGCCTTTGCCGAACCGCTGGGCGCGGACGTGGAGATCATCGACCTGCCGGACGGTGAGGAACTGCGCGATGACGGCACGCTGATGCCGCGCAAGAACGGGCGGGCCATCAGGCTTGCCAGGCGCGGCCATGTGAACCGGCGGGTGTTGCTGACCGGGCATACAGATACGGTGTTCCCAAAGGACAGCCCGTTCCAGAAGGCCGTCTGGCTGGACGACGAGACCCTGAACGGCCCCGGCGTGGCGGACATGAAGGGCGGCATTCTGGTGATGCTCACCGCGCTGATGGCGCTGGAGCGCACGCCCCTGGCCGAGCGGATCGGCTGGGAGGTGATCCTGTCGCCGGACGAGGAAACCGGTTCCCACGCCACCGCGCCGATCCTGATGGAACACGCCCGCAAGGCCGATATCGGCCTGACCTATGAGCCCTGCCTGCCCGATGGCACGCTGGCGGGGGAGCGCAAGGGCAGCGGCAATTTCTCGCTGCTGGTCAAGGGCGTGTCCGCCCATGCGGGCCGTGAATTCTTCAAGGGCCGCAATGCGGTGGTGAAGCTGTCCGAAATCGTGGGGGAACTGGCCGCGCTCACCGGCGGGCGGAAGGATCTGACCCTTAACCCCGCCGTGGTCACCGGCGGCGTGGCGCCCAATGTGGTGCCGGACACCGCCGTCTGCCGGTTCAATGTGCGGCTGAGCACGGCGGCGGATGGCGACTGGGTGCTGGACCGGCTGAACGAGATCGTCGCCCGTCATGACGCGGCGGAGGGCTTCACGGTCAGCCTGCACGGCGGCATCAACCGCCCACCCAAGGAAATCAGCCCCGCCAACCGGCGGCTGATGGATGCCATCCGGGATTGCGGCGCGGCGCTGGGGATCGCCATTGACTATGTGCCCACGGGCGGCTGCTGCGAGGGCAATAATCTGGCCGCCGCGGGCCTGCCCAATGTGGATACGCTGGGCGTTCTGGGTGGCCAGATTCACAGCGCCGGGGAATATCTCAAGGTGGACAGCCTGACCGAGCGGTCGAAGCTGTCCACGCTCATTCTTGCCGCTTTCGCCGCCGGGCTGATCGATCCGGCGGAAACCGGGGTGGCCTGAACCGTATCACGCTCTGTCTGGGGGAGAGCCGTACCATGATGATCGTCAGACATGCCACACAGGCGGACGCGGATGCCATTCTGTGGCTGGCGGAACAGACCGGCGCGGGGTTCACCTCGCTGGCGCCGGATCGGGACAGCATCGTGCGCCGGATCGAGGAGGCCGAGACCACCCGGCGCGGAGAGCCCGCGCCGGAACAGCCGGGCAACCATTTCTTCGTGATGGAGGATGTGACGGCGGGGGCGATCGTGGGCACCAGCGGTATTGTCACCGGGGTGGGCGTGAACAAGCCTTTTTACAGCTACCGCCTGCTGCATATCAGCCAGGAAAGCCGGGAACCGGGCATCCGCGTGGATACGGACCTGCTGAACCTGTCCAATGATTTCATGGGCGCGAGCGAGGTGGGCACCCTGTTTCTGGCCCCCGATTACCGCCAGGGCAATAATGGGCGCCTACTGTCGAAGGCCCGTTACATGTTCGTTGCCGCGCACCCGGAGCGGGTGGCGGATCAGTTGATCGCAGAGATTCGCGGCTATAATGACGACGATCACCGCTCCCCGTTCTGGGAGGCCATCGGGCGGCATTTCTTCAGCATGGATTTCGAGCAGGCGGATCGTATCAACGGCCTTGGCAACAGCCAGTTCATCGCCGACCTGATGCCCAAATTTCCGATCTATGTGTCGCTTCTGCCGCAGGAAGCGCAGGATGTAATCGGCGTGCCGCACGATCAGGCCAAGGGGGCCATAGCACTGTTGAAGCGGGAAGGGTTCCGCTTTTCCGGCGCGGTGGACATTTTCGATGCCGGCCCCACCATGCAGGTGCACCGCAAGGGCATATGGACCGCGCGCAAGAGCCGTGCGGGCCGCCTGGCCGGCACGGTTGACGGGCCGGGCAAGGCCGCGCCCATGCTGGTGGCCAACCCGGACATGGAAAATTTCCGGGTGACGCTGGCATCGCTTGCCGATACGGACAGCGGGGTTTATCTGCCCACCGCCGCGGCCCGCGCGCTGGATCTGGCCCCTGGCGACCCGGTGCGCTTCGCGCCGGTGGACCGGGCCCAGTTGAAAGCCCGCTGAGCGCCGGTGACGGGCCAGGCATGTGCGGCACCCACCCTGATACGCATTAGGGCGATTGTTATTCAAGGGGAGACACCATGACACTTTATATCGACGGCGCCTGGATCGACGGCGCGGGGGCGCCCATGACATCCCGCGATCTGGCGGACGGAACGGTGCTGTATCAGGGCCACGCGGCGGATAGCGCGCAGGTGGACGCGGCCTTTGCCGCCGCCGCCAATGCCTTTGAGGGGTGGGCGCTGACACCGTTCGACGAGCGCGTGGCGCTGGTGCGGCGCTTCGCCGACATCCTGAGCGACCGCAAGGCCGACATGGCCCGCCTGATCGCGCGGGAAACCGGCAAGGCCCTGTGGGATGCCACCGGCGAAGCGGGTGCCATGGTGGGCAAGGTGGACATTTCCCTGAAGGCTTATGACGAACGCACCCCCACGCGGGAGGCGGTGAACGGTGCCGTGCGCACCCGCCTGACCCATCGCCCGCACGGTGTCATGGCGGTGTTCGGGCCCTATAATTTCCCCGGCCATCTGCCCAATGGCCATATTGTACCCGCCCTGATCGCGGGCAATACGGTGGTTTTCAAGCCCAGTGAACTGACCCCCGCCGTGGCGGTGGCCATGATCAAGGCGTGGGAAGCCGCGGGCCTGCCCAGGGGGGTGCTGAATCTGGTGCAGGGGGAAGCCGAGGTGGGCAAGGCCATGGTGGCCAGCGATGCCATGGACGGCCTTTTGTTCACCGGCAGCGCCAGCACGGGGCGCTTGATCGCCCGGCAGCTCGCGGATCGGCCGGAAGTGATTCAGGCTCTTGAAATGGGGGGCAACAACCCGTTGATCGTGCACGGGGCGGATGATCTGACCACGGCGGCGGTGCTGACCGTGCAGTCCGCCTTTGTCACCAGCGGCCAGCGCTGCACCTGCGCCCGGCGCCTGATCGTGCCGGAGGGCGCGGCGGGAGATGCCTTCATAGAGCGGCTGACGGCGGTGATCCGGGGTGTATCGGTGGGCTTCTGGTCCGATACGCCGGAGCCCTTCATGGGCCCGCTGATCGGCGAAAAGCCGGCAGACGCGGTGATCGGCGCCCAGGACGATCTGATCGCGCGCGGCGCCGATGCGCTGGTGCGCGCCGAGCGGGACAGCCGCAGCCCGGCCATGGTCAGCCCCGGCCTGCTGGATGTGACCCCGGTGAGCGCGCGCGGTGATGGCGAAGTGTTCGGCCCGCTGCTTCAGGTGATCCGGGTGGCGGATTTCGATGCCGCGATCCGGGAGGCCAACAATACCCGTTTCGGCCTTTCAGCCGGGCTGATCAGCGATGATCCGGCGCTTTACGATCATTTCCATCCGCGCATTCGAGCGGGGATCGTGAACTGGAATCAGCCGCTTACCGGCGCCGCATCCACCGCGCCGTTCGGTGGCATCGGCCATTCCGGTAATCATCGGCCCAGCGCCTATTATGCGGCGGACTACAGCGCTTTTCCGGTGGCCAGCCTGGAGCAGGCGGAAGACCGGGTGGCCGTGGCGGCCATGCCGCAGGGAATAAAACTTTGACAGGGAAAGGAATGCGGCATGGATGATCGCCAGACGGGCGCGGCACGGGATTGGGCCGAGGTGAATTTTGACGGGCTGGTCGGCCCCACCCACAACTATGCGGGCCTGTCCTATGGCAATGTGGCATCCGCCAGCAATCGGGGCGCGGCATCCAACCCGCGGGAAGGGGCGCTTCAGGGGCTGGCCAAGATGCGGGCGCTGATCGATATGGGCCTGATACAGGGCGTTCTGCCACCCCATGACCGGCCCCATCTGAAGGCCCTGCGCGCCCTGGGCTTTACCGGCAGCGACCGGGACATGATGGTCGCCGCCTGGAAGGCCGAGCCCGCATTGATGAGCAATCTGATGTCCGCCAGCGCCATGTGGACGGCCAATGCCGCCACCATCTCCCCCGCCCCGGATACGGTGGACGGGCGCACCCATTTCACCGCCGCCAATCTGACCGCCATGTATCACCGGTCCATCGAGGCGGAGACCACCGCCCGCATCCTGCGCCGCCTGTTCCCGGAAGGTGACCGTTTCGCCCATCACGACCCGCTGCCGGGCGGTGCGTATCTGGGCGACGAGGGCGCGGCGAATCACAACCGTTTCGCCGCCGATTATGGCGCGCCGGGCGTGGCCCTGTTCGTATATGGTCGGCGTGCGTTCGATCAGGGTGCGGCGCTGCGCTTTCCTGGCCGCCAGACACGGGAAGCAAGCCATGCCATTGCCCGGCAGCACGGCGTGGCGCCGGAACGGGCGGTGTTCCTGCAACAGAACCCGGAAGCGATCAATGCGGGCGCCTTCCATAATGATGTGGTGGCGGTGAGCAACCGTGATGTGTTCTTTTATCACCAGCACGCCTTCGCCGACCCCGCCGCCATGCGCCGCACGCTTCAGGCAGCCGCGGGGGATGCCATGACGCTGCGCTTCGTGGAGGTGCCCGCCGATCAGGTCAGCCTGAAGGATGCGGTGGAAAGCTATCTTTTCAACAGCCAACTGGTGAGCCCGCCGGATGCGGACGGCATGACCCTGATCCTGCCGGGCGAGGTGATGGAAAACCCCCGCACCCGCGCTTATGTGGATGGCCTTGTGGCGGGCGACGGGCCGATCACCGCCTGCCGTGTGATGGATGTGCGCCAGAGTATGCGCAATGGTGGCGGCCCCGCCTGCCTGCGCCTGCG
Source organism: Yunchengibacter salinarum (assembly GCF_037658235.1). Classification (NCBI taxonomy): domain Bacteria; kingdom Pseudomonadati; phylum Pseudomonadota; class Alphaproteobacteria; order Kordiimonadales; family Kordiimonadaceae; genus Yunchengibacter; species Yunchengibacter salinarum. Next base: position 82,657 of record NZ_JBBJLN010000003.1, read on the forward strand.
CGTGGTGCTTGGCGCGGCGGATCGCGCGGCCATGGGCGGCGCGGCGCTGATGGATGATGCGCGGATCACCGCGCTGGAAGGCTGGGTCAAACGCCATTACCGGGACCGGCTGGCACCGGAAGACCTGTGCGATCCCGCCCTGATGGAGGAAAGCTTCACCGCCCTGGATGAGCTGACCGGCCTGCTGGGCCTTGGCAGCGTCTATGACTTTCAGCGCTGATCCGATGCCCGTTTCGGGCGCCGGTCAGCCGTTGGCGGGGCCATAACGGGCCGGGGTTTCAACAGGGGGGCTTCAACAGGGGGGCTTCAACAGGTCGCGTATCTTTCGGCGATCCCCTCTTGCGGCGGCAGACCGGTATCCCATGTGAGCTGGTCCACATCCCGCACGGTATCCGCCGATGCATGGTCCGGGCCGGGAATGCCGTGGCCCAGATCCACGAACATGTTGCCGAGAATGTCATTGCTGCCGGATTCCGGGTTGCCGGGCAGATTTCGGAAATGCCTGAGACTGAGCATGGCGCCGCTGCCCACCAGGTAATTCACCCGGCCACACGCATCCGTGAGCGGCAGATAGACAGCGCGAAAGACAAAGGGTTCATCCACATTGGTGCTGACCATGCGCCATTTGATGCCGCCACAGGGATAATCGCACAGGGCATTGTAAAAGCCCTTTTCCGCATCCAGCGACTGCGGCGGCACATGGGAGAGCAGGTCCATGCCCGTCATGTCCTGTGACAGGAAGAGCGTCAGCCGGGTACCCGCCAGGCGGAGCTTGATGCGGTCGGGCGTGTGGCGTTGCAGGATGAACACATCCGGCAGGCCAAGCCGCACCTGCCCCGGCGAAAAGGCGCGCTTGCGGGGTGCGGGTTCAGCGGGCTGGCGTACCAGCCGCGACCAGTGCTGGACCACCAGGCGGGCGGATTCATCCCGCCCCATTGCATCCATTATTGTACTCATGACGCCTCGAAACAAAAACCGATCAGCGGGGCCACCCCTTGCGGGCCGGGCTTGCCAATTCCGTGATCGACCCCACACTTGACTCCAGCGGTTCGGGTGACATCACCTGAACACCCCCGCAGGATACCAGCGAAAAGGTAAAAATCATGTTGATCCGGGTCCGTCAGAATTACCAATCACACGAAAGTGATGTCACGCCGGAAAAGCTGGTGATGTCGCGGCGGTCCTTCATGGTCGGGGCGGGCGTGGGCGCATTGGCGGCGGCCACGGCCGGGCCTGCCGCGGCGCGGGATGGCCGCACGCTGGAGTCTCTGGATCATGCCGCCACACGCTGGGGCGGCAAGCTGGAAAAGACGCCGGAACCAGCGGTGACCGGCTATAACAACTATTATGAATTCGGCACCGACAAGCAGGACCCCGCGGAAAACGCATGGCGGCTGACGGTGGACCCCTGGTCCGTGAAGGTGAATGGCCTGATCGACAAGCCCGGCACCTATGGCGTGGAGGATCTGGTGGACTTCTCCGCGCTGGAGGAGCGGATTTATCGCCTGCGCTGTGTGGAAGCCTGGTCCATGGTGATTCCCTGGATCGGTGTGCCGTTGAAAAGCGTGCTGGACCGGCTGGCGCCCCGATCGGGCGCCCGCTTCGTGCGCTTCGAGACCGCCTATCGCAGGGATGAAATGCCCGGCACCCGCTGGCCCGTGCTGGACTGGCCCTATGTGGAGGGCCTGCGCATGGACGAGGCGATGAACCCGCTGACCCTGATGGCGGTGGGGCTGTATGGCAAGGAACTGCCCAACCAGAACGGGGCGCCCATGCGCCTGGTGGTGCCGTGGAAATATGGCTTCAAGTCCATCAAGTCCATCGTGCGCATCACCTTTACGGACAGCCAGCCCACATCAAGCTGGATGGACTCGGCGCCCGATGAATACGGGTTTTATGCCAATGTGAACCCCGAAGTGGATCACCCCCGCTGGTCGCAGGCGCGGGAGCGGCGCATCGGTGAGTTCGGCCGCCGCGAAACGCTGATGTTCAACGGCTATGGCGAGCAGGTGGCCCATCTTTACAAAGGCATGGACCTGAGCAGGCATTACTGATGGCCCGCCGCCTTGTGCTGTCCCGAAAAGCGGTGCGTTTCGGCCTGAAGCCGCTGTTATGGCTGGGGCTTTCGGCGCCATTTGTCTGGCTGGTGGTGCAGTGGGGTCTGGCCTTTTCCGGGGGTGCGCATGATCTTGGCTTCAACCCGCAGGAAACATCCAACCGCTTCACCGGCGACTGGGCCTTGCGCTTCCTGCTGCTGTCCCTGCTGGTGTCGCCGCTTGCCCGGCTTGCGCGGCAATCCGGGCTGATGATGGTGCGCCGCCTGATCGGGCTTTTCGCCTTTTTCTATGTGCTGGTGCACATCACATCCTATGTGTGGCTGGACATGCTGTTTAACTGGCCTGAACTGTGGAAGGACATTCTGAAGCGGCTCTATATCACGGTGGGCATCACCGCCGCGTTGCTGCTGGTGCCGCTGGCGGTGACCAGCACCACGGGCTGGGTGCGCCGCCTGGGCGGTCGGCGGTGGCAGCGCCTTCACCGGCTGATCTATCTGATCGCGCCGCTCGCCGTGCTGCATTTCATCATGATGCGCAAGGGGTTTCAGCTTGAACCGCTGATCTATGCCGCCATCACCGCGCTGCTGCTGGGCTGGCGCCTGGCGCGCGGCCCGGCCCGGCGCTGGCTCAGCCGGCGGCAGCCCGTTTCAGCACCATGACATTAGCGATCATGGTCATCACCACTTCGCCATTCTGGTTGCGCACCTCATAGGCGCTTTTAAGCAGGCCCAGATTGGGGCGGCTTTCACTGTCCCGCTTTTCGGTGATGGTGGTGGTCACGCTGAGCGTATCGCCTGCGAAAACCGGCTTTTTCCAGCGAATCTGATCCACACCGGGAGATCCCATGCTGGCCAGCCCCTGTTCCATCAGCCGGTCCACCAGCAGGCGCATCACCATGGCGCATGTGTGCCAGCCACTGGCGCACAGCCCGCCGAACACGCTTTTTTTGGCGATTTCCTCATCCAGATGGAAGGGTTGCGGATCGTATTTGCTGGCGAAGTCGATGATTTCATCCCGCGTGACGTGGCATGAACCGAAGCTGTCGCTGTCGCCTTCATTGATGTCTTCGAAAAAAACCTTGAACATGGGTCTCGCTCCCCCTTTGCTGCCCTTGGGGCTGTATGCTTGGGCCAAAAGGGGGGCGCGTCAATCCCGTAACGGGAATGACAAGGGAGAGTGGCATGAACCGGCACCGTTTCAGGGCTGGCCTCCGCAAGGCTCATCCGGCCCGGCATCTGACCCTTGGCCTGTTTGTTGCGGCGGCCATGCTGGTGGCCCCATTGGGCGCGGTATGGCCGCAGGATGGCGGTAGGGGCAGCGCGGATGCGGGCGCCGACGCCACGGTTATAACCGGGCCGCGCCGGGTGGCGGCGGTCTGGAAAGCCTATTGGAACGGCCTTTTGGTGTTTGAACTGGATGCCACCCTGAATCTGGGCGATGCCCGCTATGATCTGGCCTTCACCACCCGCACGCGCGGCGTGTTGAGCTGGTTTTATGACAACAGCACGGAAGTGGAAGCGCGCGGGCAATTGCTGAACGGCGCCGCGCGCCCGGCGCTGTATCGCCTGACGGGGGAGGACGGCGACGACCCCTATGAAATCGCCCTCTCCTTTGGCCCGGATGGCGCGCTGGTCAGCGAGCATCTGGCTCTGCCCGAAGACTGGCTGGAAGATTGGCCCCGCAAGCCCGTGCCCGAAGACATGAAGGCCGCGCCCGACCCCGTGGCGGCGGCACTGCCCGCTTTTCTGGGTGATTTGCCGCGTCAGGGGCTGGAGCCCATGCAGGCGTTCAACGGGCGCACCGTGGCGAAAAGCCGTCTGAGCTGCGAGGACAGCCCGGTGCAACTGGCCGAAAGCCGCCGCACCGACTTTCACGGCGAGGCGTTGGCCTGCGATCTGGACGGGGAGGTGGTGGCCGGACTGCCGGTCTGGGATGAAGGCAAGTGGCCCGAAGTGCGCAAGGAGCGGAAGAAGCGCGCCGAAAAGCGGGAAAAGCGCAAGGCCAGGGGCAAGCCGCCCAAGGAAGAGGAGCAACGCCTGATCTTGTATCTGCAACAGGTGCCGCAGGCAGGGCTGGTGCTACCCGTGCGCATGGAGATTTTCGGCTGGGGCAAGGCCACCGTATATCTGACCGACCTTGACGTGACCCCGCTGGGGGAGCGCGCCGTTAAATCGGCGCGGTAATTGTTCGCGCTCACGCAAGCGTGCTTTGCACGCGCTCCGCGAGGGCGCCGCACTTGCGGCGGGCCACGGTCGTGGCCTCCGCTCATCCCGCGCAGTGGCGGGATGGCGGTAGGGGCTTTGTTTCGCTCACGCCTTGGCCGCTTGCGCGGCCCGGCTCCGCGAGGGCGCCGCACTTGCGGCGGGCCACGGTCGTGGCCTCCGCTCATCCCGCGCAGTGGCGGGATGGCGGTAGGGGCAAGGTCCGGGGGCGCTTATTGCATTTCGGCGCGGACTTTCTGGCGATAAACGTCGATGGGCAGCAGTTCGCCGCGTTTTTCAACGTGCCAGAAGGTCCAGCCATTGCAGGCGGGGGCGTTTTGTACCTTGGCGCCCACCTGATGGATGGAGCCGCGCACGCTTTCCGTGATGAGCGAGCCGTCTGAGCGCACCCGCGCGGCGAAGCGGCGGTTGGAATCATAAAGCGTTTCGCCGGGCCGGATCAGGCCGCGTTCCACCAGCGAGCCAAAGGGCACGCGGGGTTGGGCGCGGGCGCCTTCCTCGAAGCCGAGGGCTTCATCGTCCAGCCGTTCCACTTTTTCGATCCGCTCCCCGGCCAGCGCGATATAGTCCGCTTCCCGGTCGATGCCGATAAAGTGGCGGCCCAGTTTCTTGGCCACGGCGCCGGTGGTGCCGGTGCCGAAGAAGGGGTCCAGCACCACATCACCAGGCCGGGTGGAGGCCATCAGTACGCGATAGAGCAGGGCTTCGGGCTTCTGCGTGGCGTGGGCTTTCTTGTCCCCCACTTTCAGCCGTTCCTTGCCGCTGCAAATGGGGATAACCCAATCAGAGCGCATCTGCGTGTCATCATTCATCGCCTTCATGGCGGTATAGTTGAAGGTATAGCCGCCCTTGTCCGCGGACTTGGCCGCCCATAACAGGGTTTCATGGGCATTGGTGAAACGCGTGCCCCGGAAATTGGGCATGGGGTTGGATTTGCGCCATACAATGTCGTTCAGCATCCAGAAATCCAGGTTCTGGAGCGCGTTCCCTACCCGATAGATATTGTGATAGCTGCCAATGACCCAGATGGTGCCTGTATCCTTCAGCACGCGGCGCGCGGCGGTCAGCCATTTGAAGGTGAACACGTCATAGGCATCAAAGCTGGCGAACTTGTCCCATTCGTCGTCCACGCCCGCCACCCGGCTGTTGTCGGGCCGGTGAAGCTGATCCTTGAGCTGCATATTGTAAGGCGGATCGGCGAAGATCACATCCACCGATTTTTCCGGCAATGCGTTCATCTGCTCGATGCTGTCGCCTTCCAGAATGCTGTCCAGCGGCAGTGTGTTGCGCTTGGCCGATCTGGACCGCGTGGCTTTTTTCGGACCTTCCTTGGACTGTGCCATGGGGGTGCCCTCCGTTGTGTTGGGCCGCCGGAGCGACCATCATTTTTCCGGGGGCGCGCCCCCTGACCTGCCGCTGACTATGAGTCGGGAGTGATTCGGCGTCAAGGGATTCTATGTGTTGAATCAGTCAAGTGGCAGATTTTCTTCATCCAGAATCTGTCGAATCGGTGCAAAGGAGCGGCGGTGATGAGGGCTCACCCCCACAAGGCGTAGTGCGTTCAGATGGGCGGGCACACCATATCCAGCGTTGCGCTCCCAGCCATAGTGGGGCCAGCGGGTGGCCAGATCGCGCATCAGATCATCCCGAAAAATTTTTGCCAGAATGCTGGCGGCGGCGATGGAAACGGCGCGGCCATCGCCCTTGATGACCAAATCGGTGGGGCAGGGCAGGGCCGGGTCCGCATTGCCATCCACCAGGGCGCCGTGGGGGGTGGGGTCCAGTGCCGCCACGGCACGCCGCATGGCCAGCAGGCTGGCAGCGCGGATGTTCAACTGGTCGATTTCCGCCACGCTGGCTTCGGCGACGGCGGTGGCCAGTGCGTTTTCGCGGATGTGAACCGCCAGGTCGCGGCGGCGGCGGTCGGTGAGTTTCTTGCTGTCCATCAGGCCGTCGGGGATGTGCGCGGGGTCCAGTATGACCGCCGCGGCCACGACCGGCCCGGCCAGCGGGCCACGGCCCACTTCGTCCACTCCGGCGATGTGTATGGCGCCGCTGTGGGAAAGGCGGCCCATCATGGCCCGTTCCAGGGAAAAATCCGGGCCGGAGGGGGCGTTCAGGCCATGGTCGAAAAGGGTGGGCTTTTTCATGGGGCGATCCGGGGTGCTGGCGCGCCGCCCTTCACAGCCGGGTTTCGCCGGGCGGGGCGGTCGCGCGGGTCTGATCGTGTGGGTTCCGCCCGCGCAGCTTGCCAAAGCATGGCGCGAATAGCCACAGGTGGCGCCCTAAAGCGCGAGGATCGGGAAAATGTGCCATCTGGCAGAAGAGAGAGGAGACCGGGCCGCCCCGCGGCGCGGGGTTCAGGGGGCATAATACGCCGGGGGCGACGCCGGTTCCATGGCTTGGAAACAGGGTCCAAAGCCACGCCCGCTTGATCCGGGCACCGGCAGGCACATTGGGGTAATGCCACCGAGCCCTTGCGGGCGATGAAGCCGGGCCAGGCGGGCCTTGGGGCTTGGGTCAGGGGGGATAGGCCGCGACCCGGCCCGGCTTCGGACCCGATGCGGTTCTAAAAATGCTGTCAACCACTCAGGGAGGAGATGGCAGCCCGCACCGGATCGTTCCGTTATTTGCTACGGCGCCTGACGAACAATCGGATCACAGTGCCAGGCCCCGATATCTGGAATATGGATGTGTTCCCCTCCTGTTTCAAGGGTCTCACACCGCTTTCACCGCATGGTGATCCGCGTGGAAACCGCCGTGAACCCCGCCTTCGGGGCAGCCGCGACAGTTGCCCGCACCCGGCTTCAGCCGTGGTCGCGCAGCCGGGCGTATATCTCGTCCTTCAGGGCCATGCGCCGTTTGCGCAGGGTTTCCTCCCGCATCTGGTCCGCCGCCTCATCGCCGGACTCGATCCGGTGAATTTCCCGGTTGAGGGCGTGATAATCCTCCGCCTGCCGCCGGAAATGGGCGTCCGTCATTTTCAGCTTGTGCAGTGTGTCCGTGAATTCGGGAAAATCGGCGGCCAGTTCGTGGGGGGTGTGGGTCATCGGGTCCGGTCCTTCCTGAGGGGTGGGGTCATAAGGTCTGTATTCGTGACCACCCTATCGCCGCCGCCGGTCATGCACATTGACCAGGATCAAAACCGCCAATGGAAAAGGGCGGTGAGACCGGTTTACGAGGTTTCCCCACTGCCCCCGCCGTCATCATTGCCGTCCAGCGTCAGGCCCAGAAGGTCGGCGCTGTTTTCCGGCACCCGTTCCACCGATTTCAGCGCCCGGATCATCTGGCGCCGACGGGTGCTGAGATGGTCCACATGCTTGCTGGTGGCGTCCAGGCTTTTGGCCATTTTCTGGATCTGGTCGCCGAACTTGTCGAACTCGCCCTTGACGGCGCCCAGAACATTCCATACATCGCTCGCCCGCTCCGACAGGGTGACCTGCCTGAAGCCCATGCGGAAGGTGGACAGGATCACCTGAAAATTGGTCGGCCCCGCCACGGTCACGCGCAGGTCCCGTTGCAGGCTTTCAAACAGGCCGGGGCGGCGCAGTACTTCCGCATACAGCCCTTCGGTGGGCAGGAACAGGATCGCCCAGTCCGTGGTGGTGGGCGGGTTGATGTATTTGTCGGCAATGTCCTTGGCGAAGCGGCGAATGCTGCGCTCCAGGGCGGCGCCGGCCTTTTCCGTGGCCTCCTTGTCGGCGATTTCCACGGCGGCCAGCAGGCGTTCATAATCTTCCGTGGGGAATTTGGAATCCACGGGCAGATAGATGTCCCGATCCGTGCCGGGAACGCGGATGCCGTATTCCACCCGTTCCCGGCTGGCTTTGCCGGGGTCCAGATTGGTCACATACTGGTCGGCGGTCAGAAAGTCGTCGATCAGCAGTTCAAGCTGCACTTCGCCGAAACTGCCACGGGATTTCACATTGGTCAGCACCCGTTTCAGGTCGCCCACGCCCGTGGCCAGCGATTGCATCTCCCCAAGGCCCTTGTGCACCTGTTCCAGCCGTTCCGAGACCGACTTGAAGCTTTCGGAAATGCGTTTCTCCAGCGTGCTTTGCAGCCGCTCGTCCACGGTTTTGCGCATTTCATCCAGCTTCTGGCTGTTTTCCGTACGCAGTTCCTTCATCTTTTCGTCCAGCTTGTCGCGGAAGCGGGTCTGGGCCTCGGTGTTTTCCGCGCCCAGCCTGCGCACCCGTTCGCCAAGCTGGTTGAGCGCCTGATCCATGACCTGCCGGTTTTCCCGCAATTCGGCCCGTATGGCCTTTTCCCGCTCCCCGGACTGATGGCTGATTTCACTGAGCCGACTGTCCAGCCGGGCCATGGCAAGCTGGGTTTCGTTTTCCTGCGCGTGGGCCGCCATCCGCCGGGCCAGTCGGTGCACCAGAATGCCGGTGATCACCACGGCGGCGAGAACAAGCGCCAAAAGGACGAGCGTAACGAGAGAGAGAGCGGACATGGGCCTGAACCTTCTGATTGAGTACAGATCACAGGCTTAGCCTTGCGGGCGCGCAGCGTAAAGGTTTCACGCGGCTGGCGATGTGCGGCGGGCGGCGCGGGGACGGCACCCTTGCCCCGTGGTGGCCGAAGGGCGTATCCTCGGCCCGCAACCATCACCCACAGCAAAAAAGGTCGTGACCATGGCTGAATCCGCCCAACCACCCCGCTTCGATGCCAGCCGCTTCGAGGGGCTGACGCCGGACATGCGCGCCGCCTATGAGCGGGACGGCGTGCTTGTGCTGGATCACATGATCGATCCGGCCGCCTGCGATTCGCTGCGCGATCACATGGCCCATTTGCTCGGCGGGTTCGACTGGCAGGCCCATCGGTCGATCTTTTCCACGCTGGACCAGAAATATTCCCAGGACCGCTATTTTCTCGACAGCGGCCAGGACATCCGCTTCTTCTTCGAGGAGGAGGCGCTGGACGCGGACGGCAATCTGACCGTGGAACCGGACCTGGCGGTGAACAAGGTGGGCCACGCCATGCATGATGTGGACCCGGCTTTTCACGCCTTTTCCCGGCAGCCCATGCTGAAACGGCTGGCGGACGGCCTGCCGCTGGCCGATCCGCTTCTGCTGCAATCCATGTATATCTTCAAGCAGCCCCGCATTGGCGGCGAGGTGGTCTGCCACCAGGATGCCACCTTTTTGTGGACCGAACCCATGAGCGTGGTGGGCCTGTGGTTCGCGCTGGAAGATGCCACGGTGGACAATGGCTGCCTGTGGGGCATTCCCGGCGGCCACAAGGTGGACGGCCCCAAATCCCGCCTGCGCCGCAAGGGTTCGGGCACGGTGATGGAGACCTATGACCACAGCCCGTTCGACGAAGCGGGCCGCGTGCCGTTGGAGGCGCCCAAGGGCACGGTGCTGATGTTTGACGGCCTGTTTCCGCACATGTCCGGGCCGAACCGGTCGGATCGCTCCCGCCATGCCTATACCCTGCATCTGATTGACGGTGCCTGCGCCTATCCTGCGGATAACTGGTTGCAGCGGCCAGCGGACATGCCGTTGCGCGGCTTCGACGCCGACGGGCTTCAGACCCCGCCTGAAATGGATGTGCCGGAGAGCGCCTGATGGTGGCTGTTGTCTGTGTGGGCGGGGGCCATGCGGCGGCCCAGGTGGCGGCGACCCTGCGCAGCCGCAAGGCGGCGGACAGCCTGACCCTGATCAGTGACGAGACCGTGGTGCCTTATCAGCGCCCGCCGCTGTCCAAGGGCTATCTGGCCGGTGATCTGGATGCGGAGCGCCTGCCCATTCTGCGGCAAAGCGCTTATGACAGCGGCGGTGTGCGCGTTATGCTGGGCCAGCCCGCCACCGGCATCGACCGGTCGCACAAGCGCGTGCTGCTGCACAGCGGCGAAAGCGTGGCCTATGATGCGCTGATCCTTGCCACCGGCGGGCGGGCACGGCGGCTCACCTGTCCCGGCGCGGACTTCAGCGGCGTGCATTATATCCGCACCAAGGGCGATATTGACGGCCTGAAGACCCCCTTTGCCGAAGCGCGCCATGTGGTGCTGGTGGGGGGCGGCTATATCGGGCTGGAAGCGGCTGCGGTGGCGGCCAGGGCGGGCAAGCACGTCACCGTGCTGGAGGCGGAGGATCGCGTGCTCAAGCGCGCCGTGGCGCCAGCGGTCTCGGCCTTTTACGAGCGTCTGCACGCGGACCACGGCGTCACCATCCGCACCGGCACCATGGTGGCGGAGATCACTGGCGACGGGTCGGCAACCGGCGTGACCACCGCGGCGGGCGATCATGTGCCCGCTGATCTGGTGCTGGTGGGAATCGGCATGGAACCGAACAGCGATCTGGCGGCGAGTGCGGGGCTGACCGTAACGCCGCAGGGCATACAGGTGGATGACAGGTGCCGCACCAGCGACCCCGCCATTTTCGCCTGCGGTGACGTGACCTGGCATCACAGCGCCTTTTATGACCGCTGGATGCGCCTTGAAAGCGTGCAGAACGCGGTGGATCAGGCCAGGGTGGCGGCCCTCGGCGCCCTTGGGGAAGACGCCCGGTATGATGCGCTGCCCTGGTTCTGGTCCGACCAGTTCGGGCTGAAGCTGCAAATTGCCGGTCTGGGGGAGGGGGCCGACCAACTGGTGGTTCGCGGCGACCCGGACAGCCGATCCGTGGCGTTCTTCTATCTGAAGGAAGGCCGCCTGATCGCGGCGGACTGCGTGGCCCGCGCGGCGGAATTCATGATGGCCAAGCGCCTGATCAGCGCCGGAATACCGGTGGATGCCGAGGCCCTGACCGACGACGACCGCCCCTTCAAGGACATCGCCACCGAAATGCTGAAAGGCGCTGCTGCCTGAAAATCGTTTTTGCCGGTGTCATGGAAACAAAGGCCCCGCTGCCCTTGTGGCGGGCAGCGGGGCCGCGTTTAACGCAGGCATTCGGTGCGGGCGTTATTTTCTCAGGTGGACCACGCCGCCCTGCATGACGAAGGCGGGGGACTTGAGCGTTGCTATGTCCTCAAGCGGGCTTGTGTCATAGGCCACGATGTCCGCCAGCTTGCCCGCTTCCAGCGTGCCCAGGTCCGCTTCCCGGTCGATCAGGCGCGCGGCGGTGACGGTGGCCGACTTCAGGATCGCCATTTCGCCCATGCCGCCTTTCTTCATCAGCACCGCTTCTTCCGCATTGGTGCCATGCCGCGAAACGCCGCTGTCCGTGCCATAGGCAATGGTGACACCGGCTTTCACGGCCTCCCGGAAGTGATCCATCATGTCGCCGCCCACGCGGATCGCCTTGTCCCGAATGGGGGGCGACATGAAATCGCCGGTCTTGGCCATTTGCACCACCGTATGCCCGGCAAGCAGGGTGGGAACCAGCATGGCATCCCCCTGTTTCATCAGGCGGTGGGTTTCCGCATTGGCGTAGGAACCGTGCTCCACGCTGTCCACACCGGCCCGGAGCGCGGCATTGATGCCCCCGGCGGCGTGGGCGTGGGCGGCCACCTTCTTGCCCAGGCTGTGGGCGGTATCCATGATGGCTTCAAGCTCCGCATCGGTCATTTGCTGGCCGGTGCCGGTGGTGGTGTCCGACAGCACGCCGCCCGTGGCGGTGATCTTGATCAGGTCGGCGCCATATTTGATCGCGCGGCGCACCGCCTTGCGGCATTCGTCCGGGCTGTCGCACAGGCGGCTCTTGTCGCTGAGCTTGTCCAGAAGATGGTGGTTCATGCCGTCAATATCGCCGTGCCCGCCGGTGGCGGCGATCATGGTGGCGGCCACGATGCGCGGGCCGGGCACCCAGCCTTTGTCCACCGCCTTGCGCAGCGCATGGATGGATGCCGGATCATTGCCCACGTCGCGCACGGTGGTGAACCCCGCCATCAGGGTGCGCCGGGCGAACAGGGCGGATTCCATCGCCACGTCCTCCGGCGACATGTGAACGATGCGCTTGTCCCGATCCGGCCCCAGTTCCCCCTGAAGGTGAACGTGCATGTCCATCAGGCCGGGCATGACAAAGCGATCAGACAGGTCGATCAGGCGGGCGTCGGCGGATACCTTTTCCGGCGCGACAAAGCCGTCCCGCACCGCCTTGACGCGCTCGCCCTCCAGGATCAGGGTCTGCTCGGATTCGGCCTTTTTACCCGGCACGGCCAGCAACGTGCCCGCATGGATGACGGTGATGGCCGGGCTGTCGCCTTCTTCGGCGGTGGCGGCCCGTGCCCCTTGCGCGGACATGCCGGGGACGCCCGGCATGGCCAGAACCAGAAGCGCCAGTGTCGCCATCAGGCCCGCGATGCGCATGGTGAATGTGATCATGATGTCTCCCCCCATTGATATGCTGGCCGCGACGATCCGCACGGCCCGCCACAGCTTTGGCGTTTCCGGCGCGCCTGTCAAATGGTGGTGTTTCAAACGATGGTGTGGCGGTCAGTCCGTCGCCAGTCGCGCCATTTTCTTGAACACGGTGGGCAGGCCCGCTTTCTTCAGATCGCTGAGCGGGTGCCAGAAGCTGTCCGCCGGGGGCGCGGTGTCGCCCGCCTCGCCCATGAGGATGCGGGTTTCCAGATGAAAATGGGTAAAGCTGTGGCGGGCCTTTTCGCGCAGGGCCGTCCACTGGGCCGCTACCGGGGCATGGGGCGCCCACTCGGTGGCGGCGGGGAAGTCATCCCGTTCCGTCCAGGGGGTGCCGTAAAGGCCCGGCATACCGCCCAGTAAACCCGCGTCCGGGCGGCGCTGCAACAGCACATGGCCGCCCCGCACCGGCCAGAAAACCACGCCCCGGCGCAGCGGTTTGGTTTTCTTCGGTGTCTTGACCGGGAACCGCTCCACATCCGGGGTGCCCGCGCTCAGGCACCGTCCCTGCCAGGGGCACAGCAGGCAATTGGGCCGCCGCGGCGTGCAGACCATGGCGCCAAGGTCCATCATGGCCTGGGCGAAATCGCCGGGCCGGTCGGCGGGTGTGATGGCCGCCACATGGTCGCGGATTTCCGGCTTGGCCGCGGGCAGGGGCGTTTCCACCCGGTGAAGCCGGGCGATCACCCGTTCGATATTGCCATCCACCACCGCGGCGGGCCGCCCGAAGGCGATGGCGGCGATGGCGGCGGCGGTATAGTCGCCAATGCCGGGCAGGGCTCTCAGGCCGTCTTCCGTGTCCGGGAAGCGCCCGCCATGGTCCGCCATCACGGCGCGGGCGCAGGCGTGCAGGTTGCGGGCACGGGCATAATAGCCAAGCCCCGCCCATTCGGCGAGCACGCTGTCCCGATCCGCCGCCGCCAGGTCCGTCACATCGGGCCACAGCGACAGGAAGCGCGTGAAATAGCGGCCCACCGTCTGCACGGTGGTCTGTTGCAGCATGATTTCCGACAGCCACACATGATAGGGGTCCGGTCGCGCACCGGGCGGGGCCCGCCAGGGCAGGGTGCGGCCATTGCGGTCATACCAGGTCAGAAGCTGTTTGCCGGGCTGATCCATGCTGTGAGATACTGCCTTGCATAAAGAAAGCGTGATAGCGCGGGGGTGCCTGCCGCGCCCCCTTTCAGGAGCGGACATGGACCAGAAACACGGGAAAGACAAGGGGCGCAGGCGGCGGGCCACAAGCCTGTCGGAAGCGGGCCGCCCGTTGCTGAGCGCGGCCCTGCGCCGCCACGGCTTCGTGCAGACGGAAATCGTCACCCGCTGGCGGGACATTGTGGGCGCGGACATGGCCACGGCCACATTGCCGCTCAGGCTTGTTTTTCCGCGCGGCCAGCGCACCGGCGCGCTGTTGCATATCCGCACCGAGGCCGCCTTTGCCCCCATTCTGCAACACCGTGAAGAGGCCATCGTGGCGGCGGTGAACCGCTATTTCGGCTATGGCGCGGTGCGGGGAATCAGCATTCGTCACGGCCCGCTGCCGCGCCGCGCCGGCGCTCAAAAGGTGGAAGACCCGCCGCTCAGCGCCGAGGCGGACACCCGGCTTCAGGCCCTGCTGGGCGGCGCGGACAGCGTGAAGGACAATCCCGTGCGTCAGGCCCTGCGGCGGTTGGGCGAAGCGGTATATCGTCGGGAAAAGGCGTAAAAAGGGTTGGCCCGAAGGGGGTGAGTGGGGCACTCTCTGGCGGATTTCGTTTCAGGGGTGCCGGATGCGGCCAGCCCGGCACCCGGCACCATGGCCGGGTCGGCCCGAAAGGTCAGTTGATTGGCCAGAAAAATATGAGGATGATCATGCTTCGATTGCTCGCCATTGCCACTTTTTCGCTGATGCTCGCCGCCTGTGGCAACGGGTCCGATTCGGACGGAAACGGCAAGGCCGGGGACGATGCGGGCAGTGATGCCGCCATGGTGGCGGACAGTGCCGCCGCCCAGGGCAACAGCACGGACGGCGCCAATGACAGCGCCAATGACAGCGGCGAAGGCTATCGCGGCGATCTGGTCTGGGGGCCGGAAGACGCGCCGGTAACGGTGATCGAATATGCCTCGCTCACCTGCCCGCACTGCGCCCGCTTTTCCACCGGCACCTTCCCGAAGATCAAGGAAACCTTCGTGGATCAGGGGCAGGTGAAGTTCATCTTCCGCCATTTCGTCATGAATCAACTGGATCTGGCCGCCTCCACCGTAATGCGCTGCGAGGGCCAGCCGGTGGCGAAAAAGCTGCTCAAGGTATTTTTCCAGCGCCAGCAGGACTGGGCGCGCGCGGAAAGCCCCGTGGATGCGCTGGCGGGCTATGCCCGGCGCGTGGGGATCAGTCGCACCCAGTTCGATCGCTGCCTGTCCAATACGGGGATGCACCGCTTTCTGGTGAAAATGTCCCGCGATGGTCAGCAGGAATACAACATCACCGGCACGCCGACCCTGGTGGTCAATGGTGAAAAGGTGGAGGATTTCCGCTGGGAGAATCTGGAAAGCGTGATCCGCGACGCTCTTTGAGGCGCGCTGTCGGCAAAGCGAAAGCCGCCAGCACACCGGCAGGCACCGGCAAAGTGGGGGGCAGGTCAATGGTCGTCGCACAGGGGGGCGATGAACAGGCGGGCTACAGGCAGGCGGTTGGTGGATACGGGGATGCCCTTTCATTCCCGCCAGCCGTGATCGGGGCCTGACCCATGCATTTTAAGCGTCTGCGGCTGACCGGCTTCAAATCCTTCGTTGACCCGACGGAGCTGCTGATCGAGCCCGGCCTTACCGGTGTGGTGGGGCCGAATGGCTGCGGCAAATCCAATCTGCTGGAAGCCATACGCTGGGTGATGGGCGAAAGCCGGGTCAAGTCGCTGCGTGGCGCGGGCATGAGCGACGTGATCTTCGCCGGTACCAGCCGCCGCCCGCCCCGCCATATGGCCGAAGTGAGCCTGTATCTGGACAATGCGGATTTTGATGCCCCGGAGGGTTGGAACGCGCAGGACGAGATCGAGGTCACCCGCCGGATAGAGCGGGAGGCCGGGTCCGCCTATCGGGTCAATGGCCGCGATGTGCGCCAGAAAGACGTGCAGCTTCTGTTCGCCGATGCCGCCACCGGTGCCCATTCCCCGGCGCTGGTCAGCCAGGGGCGTATCGGCAATCTGATCAATGCCAAACCCCGCGATCGCCGCGCCATTCTGGAAGAGGCGGCGGGTATTGGCGGGCTTTATACCCGTCGGCGGGAGGCGGAAAACCGTCTGCGCGGGGCGGAATCCAATCTGGCTCGCGTTCAGGATGTGCTGACCCAGCTTGAAAACCAGATCGCCGCCCTGAAACGGCAGGCCCGCCAGGCGGAGCGGTATCGGGAGTTGAGCGGCAGGCTGCGCCAGGCGGATGCGGCGGTAAGCTTTCTGGACTGGGCCGCCTGTGCGCGGGAAACCGATGCCGCCAATGCCCGGCTGAGCGCGGCCATTACCGCGCTGGGCACTGCCGCCGCCCAAACCGCCGCCCAGGAGACCAGGCGCCAGGAAGCGGCGGATGCCCTGCCGGCCCTGCGGGATTGGGACGGCGAGGCCGCCGCCGCGGCGCAGCGGCTGGAACTGGCGCTGGAGCAAATGGAGGGGGAGGCCCGCCAGCAGGCGGAATCCGCCGCCGCGCTCCGGGCCACGCTTGAAGATATCGCCCGCGACCGGGCGCGGGAAGAACAAAGCCGCACGGAAGCCGAGGCCGCGCGTGCCCGGCTGGCATCGGAGCGGGAGACGCTGGAGGCCCGCGCCGCCGACCATGCCCACGCCTTTGAAGCGGCGCGGGCGCGGGTGGCGGAATTGAAGGCCGAGGCCGAAAAGCTGGAAGCCCGTTTCAATGAACGGGCGCAGGCGGCAGCGGACACCCGCGCCCGCCGATCCGCCCTGCTGCGGGATCGGGACAGCCTGACCCGACGGCTTGAGGCCGAACAGGCAAAACGAGACCGGATCGCCCGCGACCATGCGGCCCTCAAGGCGGAAATGGCGGAAGATCAGGGCGAGGCGGCGGCTCGCGCGGCGCTGGCGGAACAGGAGACGGCGGTGCAGGCGGCCACCGCGCGAGAGGAGGCGAGTGAGGCCGCCCGGCAGGCCGCTTTGGCGGATTTTAACGCGGCATCCGCCGCCGCGCGGGAGGCGTCTTCCCGCCTGGCCGCCATCACCGGGGAAATCGAAGGGCTGGAAGCCATGCTGGCGGAACCGGACGCCACGGATCGCCCGGTCGCCCGCGATCTGGTGGCCGAACCGGGCTATGAGCGCGCGGTGGATGCCGCGCTCCATGCCGCGGCGGATGCGGGGCGGGATGAAGCGGCCGGCGCTTTCTGGCGTGCCCTGCCGCCGGGGCCGGTTCCACCCGCGCCCGATGGCACCACGCCGCTTGCCGATCATGTGCGGGGGCCGAAAGAACTGGCGCGTTTGCTGGCTCATGCGGTGGTGTTGAACGATCATCTGGACATGGACAGCCACGGCGCCGCCTTGCAGGAAGCGCTGGCGCCGGGGCAATGCCTGGTGGACCGCGCCGGTGGCCTGCGCCGCTTCGATGGCTATGTGCGCCGGGCCGGTGCGCCGGGCGCCGCCGCCCGTCGGCTGGAGCAGGAAAACCGCCTTTCGGCGCTGGCAGAGGCGCGGTCAGTCCATCAGCGTGAAACCGAAACTGCAAAAGCCGCGCTGGCAACCGCCCGCGACGCCCATGACAAGGCCGCCGAGGCGGCGCGGGCCGCCACGAAGGCCCGCAAGGCGGCGGAGGCGGATCGCGCGGCGGCGGCGCGCGCCCTGTCGGAAAAGGAAGAGGCGGCGCGGCGCCGGGCCGGGCGGCTTCAATTGTTGCAGGAACAGCATGACGCCGCCGCTGACGCCGCCATGCAGGCGAAGGAGGCACTGGATTCGGTTCTGGCCAGCCTGTCGGACCTGCCGGACATGGCGGCGGCGGATGCGGCGCTGGAAACGGATCGGGAAGCGGTGTCCGCCGCCCGCGCCCGCTTGCAGGAGGCGATATCCGCGCGGGACGGGCTTGACCGTGAGGCGGCGGATCGGGCCGACCGGCTGAAAGCGATCGACCGGGAGATGGCGGACTGGCGCCGCCGGGGCGAAAGCGCGGGGGAGCAGATCGCGGCGTTGGACAGTCGCCGAAAGCAGGCGGAAGAGCGGCTGGCGGGGCTGAATACCGACCCCGAGGCCACGGCGCGCAAGCGAAAGGATCTGACCGAGCGGCTGGAGGCGGCGCGCAAGACCCGCGCGGAGGCGCGGGACCGCTTGCAGGCGGGGGAGGCGGCGCTCAAGGCGGTGGAGCGGGAGCTGGCCACCGCGCGGGAGCATGAGGCCACCGCGCGGGAGGATCGGGCGCGGGCGGAGACCGCCGCCGAGGTCGCGGCGGAACGGCGCCAGACCCTGTCCCGCGCCATTCATGAAAAGTTCGACTGCCCGCCCAGCCGGGTGCTGGAAGCGGTGGGCCTGCCCGGCAGCGATTCCCTGCCCGATGCGGCGGTGTTGCGCCAGCAGCGGGACGATCTCAGCCGCGAGCGGGACCGGCTCGGCGCGGTCAATCTGCGGGCCGGGGAGGAGTTGGCGGAGCTTGAAGCCAACCGCGACCATCTGGCGGGGGAGCGGGCCGATCTGGAAAGCGCCATTAACCGGTTGCGCGGTGCCATTGGCAGCCTGAACAGGGAGGGGCGGGAGCGCCTGCTGGCCGCCTTCGAGGTGGTCAACCGGCATTTCGGGGAGCTTTTCCGCGAACTGTTCGGCGGCGGCGAGGCGCATCTGGAACTGACCGAATCCGACGATCCGCTGGAAGCCGGGCTTGAAATCTTCGCCCAGCCGCCGGGCAAGAAGCTTCAGGTGCTGTCGCTGCTGTCGGGCGGGGAACAGGCCCTGACCGCGCTGTCCCTGATCTTTGCCGTTTTCATCACCAATCCGGCGCCGATCTGTGTGCTGGACGAGGTGGATGCGCCGCTGGACGATGCCAATGTGGAACGCTTCTGTAATCTGCTGGATGAAATGGTCCGGCGCACCAATACCCGCTTTCTTATCGTTACCCATAATGCGGTGACCATGGCACGGGTGAACAGGCTTTTCGGCGTGACCATGGCGGAACGGGGTGTCTCCACCCTCGTGTCGGTGGATCTGGAGCGTGCCGAAGCCCTTGTGGAAGATATATAAGTTACTGTTTTTAAAAGATAAAAAACGGTCAAACTTTCTCCCTTTCCGGCTTGACAGCCTGTGGGGCCTTGACTATGTTGCACGCGCCTTGCGAGGCGGTCTGGCACGGGGCCAAGGGGCTGGGATGGCATTGACGGCGGCGGGCGCGACCCCGCCCTTTTCCAGCCGAATTGGGAGCCTGGGCATTGGCTGAAGATCGGGAGCGGCAGAAGCGGCACTCTTCCCCTGGTGGGGGTAATGAAGATGCACGCTTCGACGCCCTGGAAGCCCGGCTGAAGGCGGCCCGTGATGGCCGCCCGGATGCGGGCGACGGGGAAGATCGCTCCCCCATGGGGATGGCTTTCCGCATGGGGCTGGATCTGGTGGCCGGTGTGGGTGTCGGGGCCTTTCTGGGCGTGATGGCGGATCGCTGGTTCGCCACGGGTGCGGTGGGCATTATCGTGTTGACCGTGTTGGGATTTGCCGGTGGGCTCAGAAATGTCATTCGGCAGGCCAACGCCATGCAGGATCGCCAGAACCGCACGGGCGACGATTAGGGATTGACCGTCAGGCCATTTGGCGCTGGCGACAAAACGGGCCGGGGCGTCGCCTCGGTCCCTGAATAATGAGAGAGCGGAACGTGGCACAGCAAGACGGCGCAAAGGAACACGGCCCCCTGGAGCAGTTCGAGATCCACGCCATCGCCCCGCAGGAAATCGCCGGGGTTGATGTCTCGTTCACCAATAGCGCGCTCTGGATGGTGATTGTGGTGACGGGCATGAGCCTGTTCATGCTTGGCGGTATGCGCCGCAATGCGCTGGTGCCGGGCCGCTGGCAGACCATGGTGGAGATGGCCTACGAGTTCATCGCCGGCATGGTGCGCGACAATGTGGGCAGGGACGGCAAGCGCTACTTCCCGTTCATCTTCACCCTGTTCATGTTCATTCTGGGCGCCAATATGGCGGGCATGATCCCCTACAGCTTCACCGTAACCAGCCATATCGCCGTCACCTTCGCGCTGGCCATGGTGGTGTTTGTGGGTGTGACGCTGATCGGGCTGCTCAAGCACGGCGCGGGCTTTCTCAAGCTGTTCGCGCCTTCGGGCGTGCCCATGGCCCTGATGCCGCTGATCGTGCCCATCGAACTGATGAGCTATCTGACCCGCCCGATCAGTCTGTCCGTGCGTCTGTTCGCCAATATGCTGGCGGGGCACATCATGATGAAGGTGTTCGCCGGTTTCGTCATCAGCCTTGGCGCCATGGGCGCCGCCGGGGCGCTGGGCGCGGTGCTGCCCTTTGCCTTCAACCTGTTTCTGACCGGCCTGGAAATCCTCGTGGCATTCCTTCAGGCCTATGTCTTCGCCATTCTTTCCTGTCTCTATCTGCACGACGCGCTGCACCCGGCGCACTAGGGGGCGGGAAGGCTTCTTCACCTAAAGACACCCAATCCAACGGAAAAGGAACACATCATGGAACTCGAAGCCGCTAAAATGATTGGTGCCGGTATTGCGACGCTCGCACTGGCCGGTGTGGGCATCGGCCTGGGGAACATCTTCGGCAGCTTTCTGAGCGGGGCGCTTCGCAACCCGTCTGCCGCGCCCAAGGTATTCGGCAACCTGCTGCTGGGCTTCGCCCTGACGGAAGCCGTAGCCCTGTTCGCGCTGGTTATCGCTTTCCTGATCCTGTTCGGTTAAGCACCGCGCATGATGCCGGGTGACCGGGCGGTGCACGCCCGGCCTTTCCCGGCCTGACAGGGACCGGTGCTCATATGGGAGCCGGTGGCCTTCGCGCCATCGGCATACCGGTTGCACATTGCCCATGAGGGCGACCTTTGGTTCGGATACGACCCGGATCGGCTCGATCGAGGACGACACATGGCCCAGGACCAGACCAATACGCAAGTCGAGGTGGACGCCAAGGGCGGCCTGCCGCAGCTCAATGTGTTCGAGGACGGTACCTATACCAGCCAGCTTTTCTGGCTGGCGATCACCTTCATTCTTTTCTATGTGGTCGTCTCCAGAATGGTGTTGCCCCGTATCAGCCGCGTGCTGGACGATCGCGGGGAGCGGGTGGCTGCGGATCTGGATGCCGCCGAGCGTCTCAAGCGGGAAGCCGAGCAGGTACAGAGCGGGCTGAAGGCCAGCCTGGATGATGCCCGCAGCCAGTCTCAGGCCATTCTGGCGGAAGCGAAACAGGATGCCGCGAGCAGCCTTGCCGCCACACAAGCCGATCTGGAAAGCCGCCTGAAGGCCAAGACCGAGGCGGCGGAAAAGCGCATCGAGGAGGCCAAGACGGCCGCCCTTGAGGAAATGGACGATGTGGCCCGCGACGTGGCGGCGGACATCGTGACCAAGCTGGGCGCGGGCGCGCCGGACAGCGCGGCGCTGGACAAGGCCGTCAAGGCGGCCAGCGCCCGTCAGCAATCCAACAGGGAGGCCTGAGCCATGGCGGTGAGCGGCGAACCGGTTTATCTGGACCCCACCTTTTGGGTGGCGGGGTCTTTTGTGGTCTTTGTGGGCGTGCTGGCCTATGCCGGTGTGCATCGCAAGGTGGCGGCCATGCTGGATGCGCGATCGGCGGAGATTGGCCGCCAGATCGACGAGGCGCGGCGCCTGCGGGAAGACAGCGAAAAACTGCTGGCGGACTATCAGCGCCAGCAGCGCGAGGCCGAAAAGGATGCCGAGGCCATGCTGGCCCAGGCGCGGGACGATGCCGAAGCGGTGCGGGCCGAGGCCCGGCAGGCCGCTGATGCCATGGTGGCCCGGCGCACGGCCATGGCCGAGCAGAAGATCGAACAGGCCGAGGCGCGCGCCGTGAAGGCCGTGCGGGCAAGTGCCGTGACCGTGGCGGTGGAAGCGGCCCGCAGCGTGCTGGCGGAACAGATGAAGGGCGATGCCGGGGCCCGCGATGTGGAAGCGGCCATCGGGCAGACAGAAAAGGCCCTGCACTAAGGGGGCTGATCCGCGCGGCATTCTTGCGCCCGTGTTTGTGTGCTTGCGACTGTATGCTTGCGCCGGGGCCCGTATCCCGATGATGCTTATGTGCCCCCTGCCGGTTCGCCGGTCGGGGGTTTTTCGTGATCGGGCGGTGATGGATTGAAAGTCTACCCGGTGTGGGCGCGGCTGAAAGGCGACGGAGACATAGCAGCATGATGAACCGTCAGGAGCAGGATCGGCTGATGCGGCTCGCCACATTTGCCAGCACCGGCACGGCCCTTTCATTGATCATTCTGAAAGCGTTGGTGTGGTGGCAATCGGGGTCGGTGGCCATGCTGGGGTCACTGGCGGATTCCAGTCTGGATTTGGCCGCCAGTCTCGTCACCCTGTTTGCCGTGCGCGCGGCGCTTATTCCGGCGGATGCGGACCACCGCTTTGGCCATGGCAAGGCGGAAGGGCTGGCAGGGCTGTTTCAGGCGGCGGTGATGTCCGGCCTAGCGGTGATGCTGTTGCTGGAATCCCTGAATCAGGCGCTGGACCCGGTGCCGGTGCGGGCTTCCGGCCTGGTGATGGCGGTGAGCGGCGCGGCGATCGTGTTTTCGCTGGCGCTGGTCACCTTTCAGGCCCATGTGGTGCGGCGCACGGGCTCCATCGCCATTGCGGGGGACCATCTGCACTATCGCGGCGACCTGCTGATGAATGCGGGCGTGATTGCCGCCGCCTGGCTGTCGGCGGAAGGCGTGATGATGGCGGACGGCGTGATCGGCAGCGTGATCGCGCTTTATATCCTGAACGGCGCGCGGCAGGTGGGAATGCCCGCCATCGACATGCTGATGGACCGGGAATTCGATGATGACGAGCGGGAGCGCATCTTCAACATCGTCATGGCGAACCCCGCGGTGCGGGGCCTTCACGATTTGAGAACCCGCCATGCCGGTCGGGACAGTTTCATTCAGATGCATGTGGATGTGGACGGAACCATGACCGTGGCCGAGGGGCACATGATCGCGGGCGAGGTGGAAGCCACCCTGTCGGAAGCCTTTCCCACCGCCCATGTGCTGATCCATCTGGACCCGGCAGACGCGGCGAGCGACGCCCGCACCGCCAACGACCTGTTGAACGACACGCCGGACAGCCCCTTGCAGCCGGGCGGGGCCGGACCATCGGGAGGGAACGAGCCATGACCGGCCTGTGTGTGTATGGTATTACCAATTGCGACAAGGTGCGCGCGACCCTGAAGCGGCTTGGTCAGGCGACCATACCGGCCCGGCTGCACGATGTGCGCAAAGATGGCCTGAGCCGGGACACCGCCGCTCGCATTCTGGCCGCCATCGGGGCCGGGCGCGCCATCAACCGGCGCAGCACCAGTTGGCGGGCGCTGGACGAGGCGACGCGGGCATGGGCCGACGATCCGGCGCGGGCGGCGGACCTGCTGGTTGCCCATCCGCTTCTTCTGGCCCGCCCGGTGCTGGAGCGGGCGGACGGCGCGCTCTGGCAGGGATTTTCCGCGCCTCAGGTCGATACAATGCTGGCATGGGCCGCCGAGGGCCGCTAATGTTTGCCGCTGAGGGGGAGTAAGCACAGCCATGCAGGAAATTCAGATTTACCAGGTGGATGCGTTTGCGGGTCGTGCCTTTGGCGGCAACCCCGCCGCCGTCTGCCCGCTGGAAACCTTTCTGGACGACAGCGTGATGCAGGCCATCGCGCGGGAAAACAACCTGTCCGAGACGGCCTTTATCACGCCGTCCCGCACGCCCGGCGCGGATTATGACCTGCGCTGGTTCACGCCGACTCTGGAAGTGGCGATCTGCGGCCATGCCACCCTGGCGGCGGCGCATGTGGTGCTGACCCATCTGAAACCGGACGCGGACGCCGTGACCTTTGAAACCAGGTCCGGCGCTCTGCCGGTGTGCCGCAGGGATGGGCGGCTGGAAATGAATTTCCCGGTCAACCGCGCGGCGCCGGTGAACATGCCGCCGGAGTTGCCCGCTGTTCTGGGCGCCGAGCCCGTGGAATGCTATCTGACCGATCGGGAATATCTGCTGGTGTTCGAGGATGCGGAGACCATCCGTTCCATGGCGCCATCCATCACCGGCTTGCAGGCCATGGCCCCCTATGGCTTCATCGTTACCGCGCCGGGGGCGGGGGTGACCGCGCCGGACCTGCCGGGGAAAACGGTGGATTTCGTCAGCCGCTGCTTTTATCCCAATCACGGTGTGCCGGAAGACCCGGTGACCGGCTCCGCCCACTGTGTCAGTGCGCCTTATTGGGCGGATCGGCTCGGCAAGGACAGCCTGTTCGCCCTTCAGGTGAGCCAGCGCGGCGGCGAGTTGTGGCTTGAGATGAAGGGGGATCGGGTGCTGATCGGCGGCGTCAATGTGGAAGTGATGCGCGGCAGCCTGTTCATCTGACTGGGCGGATATCCGGGCGGCCCGCCGGGCGGCCCCGTTATGATGGGGAATGACCATGACCGGCCTGCACGATTTCACCTGCACCACCCTTGGCGGCGATACATGCCCGCTGGCGTCCTATAAGGGCAAGGTGGTGCTGGTGGTGAACACGGCCTCCAAATGCGGGTTCACGCCGCAATATGAAGGGCTGGAAGCGCTGTATCAGCGCTATGGGGACAGGGGGTTCACGGTGCTGGGTTTTCCGTGCAACCAGTTCCGCAATCAGGAACCGGGTGCCAGCGACGATATCGCCAGCTTCTGCCAGGTGAATTACGGGGTCAGCTTTCCCATGTTTGCCAAGGTGGACGTGAAAGGGCCGGGGGCGGACCCGCTGTTCCGGCATCTGACCAGTGAAAAGCCCGGCGTGCTGGGCAGCAAACGCATAAAGTGGAACTTCACCAAATTCCTGGTGGATCAGGACGGGCGCGTGGTCAAGCGCTTCGGCCCCAGTGTGAAGCCGGATCGGATCGCCCCCCATATTGAAGCCCTGTTGAACTGACCCTGCCAACCCGGCGCCTGTCGCCCCGCCTGACCGGAGACCGTGATGAGTAACCGGCCCCTGCCGCATTTCACCACCCGTTTGGCGTTCATGCTCGTTACAGCCGGGGCCGCCGTCGGGCTGGGCAATGTGTGGGGCTTTACCTATGTGGCGGGAAAGAACGGCGGCGGCGGCTTTGTCCTGATCTATCTGCTGGCCATGGCGTTTGTGGCCTTGCCGGTTTTCATGGCGGAATTGCTGTTGGGCCGTCTAGGACAGGCGAGCCCGCCCACCGCGCTTGCCCGGCTGGGGCGGGGGGCGGGAAGCCGCCTGCCCTGGGGGCTGCCGGGCTGGGTCGGGCTGGTGGCGACCATTCTGATCCTGAGCTTTTATACGGTGATCGCGGGACAGGCGCTCTATTACACACTGCTGGCCCCGTTTGGAACCTTCGCCGGAGTGGACGACGCGGCCATCGCCGCGCTGGATCGGGATTTCAAGAGCGGCGCGGGCCAGCCGCTGCTGTGGGGCGGCCTGTTCATGGCGCTCACCGGTCTGGTGGTCTCCGCCGATATCCGCTCCGGGCTGGAGCGGACGGGGAAATGGCTCATGCCGGTGCTGTTCGTCATGCTGCTGGCCATGGTGATCTATGCCGCCCTGATCGGCGACTTTCCGGCGGCGCTGGATTTTCTGTTCGGCTTCCACCGGCTGGATTTCAGCCCGCGTTTGCTGTTGGAAGCGGTGGGGCAGGCTTTCTTCTCCCTGTCCGTCGGAGTGGGGGGCATCATGATGTACGGCGCCTATATGGGCGACGATGTGCGGCTGCCCCGCGCCGTATTGTGGATCGTGCTGATGGATGTGGGCGTGGCGCTGCTGGCGGGGCTGGCTATTTTTCCGCTGGTTTTCGCCAGCTCGGTGGACCCGGCAGCCGGGCCGGGGCTGGTGTTCCAGACCCTGCCCATGATCTTCGCCGATCTGCCCATGGGATCGCTGGCGGCCTTTGTTTTCTTTCTGTTGCTGACCTTTGCCGCCATCACCTCGGCCATGTCGATTCTGGCGCCCAGCGTGGCCCGGCTGGAGGAGGCGGGCTGGCCCCGGCGCCGGGCCGCCTGGCTGATGACCGGCATCACCTTTGCGCTGTCCAGCCTGACGGCGCTGTCGCTCAGTGATTGGCGCGGGGTGTATCCGCTGGCCTTTCTGGGGCTGGACGGCATGACCTTCTTCGCGCTGATCCGTGAAGGGGTGAACAATGTGGTGTTGCCGCTGGGCGGGCTGTCCTTTGCGCTGATGGCGGGCTTCGGCCTGTCCCGGTCACGGGTGCTGGCGGGGCTGCCAATGCGGGATGGAAGCCTTTTCCGGGTGTGGTATGCTTGCCTGCGCTGGCTGGTGCCGGTTGCCGTGGGCGCCCTGTTTCTGACAGCCTTTCTGGGCCATTGAATGCCCCATTGATCATCCGCCCTCGGCGCGGATCATGCCATCAGCCTGACAGGAGACGCCGATGAACCGTAAGCTGCATATCGATCTGGATGATGTCCGGCTGGCCGTCGTCCGTGACGGCCCCGCCGTGGACGAGACAGACAAGCCGCTTGTGCTGTTCCTGCACGGTTTCCCTGAACTGGCCCATAGCTGGCGCCACCAGATCGCGGCCCTGGCGGCGGCGGGCTATCCCGTGATGGCGCCGGACCAGCGGGGTTATGGCGATTCCGACAAGCCCGCCGGTGTGGATGACTATGCCATGTCCCGTCTGGTGGGTGATGTGACCGGCCTGCTGGATCATGCGGGCGTGGAAAAGGCCGTGGTGGTGGGCCATGACTGGGGCGCGCTGGTGCTGTGGGCGCTGCCTTTTTACGCGCCGGAACGGCTGCTGGGGTGCGCGGGCCTGAACGTGCCCCTGATGCCCGTTTTTGACCGGGACCCGATCCCGGTCTTCCGCCGGACCTTCGGGGATGACATGTATATCGTCCGCTTTCAGGAAGAGGGCGCCGCCGAACCCCTGCTGGAGCGGGACGTGGACGCCACCTTCCGGTTTTTCATGCGCAGGCCGTCGGCGGAGCGGGACGAGCCGCAACCCGGCGCTGGCGCCGCCGCCAGCCTGGATCTGCTGGGGCAGTTGGAAAAGGGGTCGGACCATTGGGGCGGTGAACCGCTGCTGGACGATGCGGAACGGGCCATCTATGTGCGCGCTTTCGAGCGGGGCGGCTTCACCGCGCCGCTGCACTGGTATCGCAATATGAGCGCCAATCAGCGGGATCTGATGCGCTTTACCGATGAGGACGGCAAGCTGCCTTTTGTCAATCTGCCCGCCCTGCAAATCATGACAGAGCTGGACCGTGCCTGCCCGCCCCAACTGGCGGACGGGATGGAAACCCGGATCGGGCCGCTGGAATACCATCTGCTTCAGCAGTGCGGCCACTGGACCCAGCAGGAACAACCCGAGGCGGTGAACCGCTTGCTGTTGGACTGGCTGGGCCGCCATTTCGCATGACGCCCCTTCGTCTGTTACCATGCCGGGGGTCATGCCCCCCGTGTCTTGCACCGCGTGAATAGGGGCCATTCAATCCGTGCCGCCATGAGGGCTTGATCGGGGCGACAAAGGCCCCCATGCTGCCTTCAGACAGAAAGTGGCAGAGGCGAAGGAGGGGACCCATGCAGCTTTGCGGCGTCAGCATGTCACCGTTTTTTGAACGGGTGATGATCGGGCTCGACATCAAGGGCGCGATCAACGATGTGGATTATCCCGGCGTGCCGGGCGGGTTCAAATCGGCGGATCATCTGGAAACCAATCCCAGCGGCAAGATTCCTTATCTGATCCGCACGGACGGTAAGTCCATGGGGGAAAGCCAGGTCATTCTGGAATATCTGGATCAGAAACTGGAAGGGCCGAAGCTGGTGCCCGCCAGCCCCGAAGTGGCCGCCGACGCCAAGGTGGTCTGCCGGGTATTCGATGACGAGGTGATGCCCGCCATGTGGCCGTTCCTGAAGTCATTGAACTGGGGCATCACGGACGAGGATGCCATCCGCACGGCGAAAGAGGAAAGATTGCCTCGCGGGCTGGACTGTCTGGAATTCTATATGGGTGAGGGCAAGCGCGCCGTGAGCGATGAATGGACGGTGGCGGACTGTGCGCTTATCCCGTTCGTGTTTCAGGCGCAGAATTTCCTGTCCCGGTTCGAGATCACCGATCTGGGCAACCGGCCAAAGCTGAATGCCTGGATGGAGCGGGTGTCGGAGACGGATATCTTCGAGCGGTCCATGCAGCGCATCCGCACGTCCATCAAGGAGGTGATGGCGGCCCGCAAGGCGGGGGAGGTCTCCAAGACCGCATGACCGAACCGGTGTCTTATACAGGCGCCTGCCTGTGCGGCGCCGTTCAGATTTCCGCCGCGGCGGACCCGCTGTGGGTGGGGCATTGCCATTGCCCCACCTGTCGCCGTGCCACGGGGGCGGCCTTTACCACATTTGCCCGGTTCGATCGGGCGATGGTGCGCTTTTCAGGCCGGGAGGTGGATGTGTTCCGCCCCAGCCCGGATGCGGCCCGCCTGTTCTGCTCCAAGTGCGGCAGCCCGGTGGCGCTGAAGAATGAGCGCGTGCCCAACCTGATCAATGTCCAGATCGGGGTTCTGGATCAGGCGGCGGACCTGGTACCCGAAGAGCATACCTATGTGAAGACCCGCCTTCCGTGGGTGGATATGAACGCCGACCTCCCATCCTGCCAGCTCTTCCCCGGCATGAAAGCCTGACACCTTTCCACCCGCACCGGCGCCACTTCCACCGCTACCCCGCACACACGGACCCATCCGACGGGCGCGACCGCGCCCCGCGGCAAGTGCCGCGCCCTCGCGGAGCGCGCGCGCCAGCGCGCTAGCGTGAGCGGAAACAAATCTCTACCGCCATCCCGCCACTGCGCGGGATGAGCGGAGGCCACGACCGTGGCCCGCCGCCAGTGCGGCGCCCATTTGGAGCCGCGCGCAAAGCGCGCTGGCGTGAAATCAAACAAACCGCGCCCCACCCGCCCCGGCGTTGTCTCTACCGCCATCCCGCCACTGCGCGGGATGAGCGGAGGCCACGACCGTGGCCCGCCGCCAGTGCGGCGCCCATTTGGAGCCGCGCGCAAAGCGCGCTGGCGTGAAATCAAACAAATTCAAGCGCCCCGCAGGGGCGCTTGTATCCCCACCGCACTTGCGCTAGGAACAGGGCCAATCGCACACTCTGTCCGTATGGGAAAGGGAGCCAATGGCATCCTATCAATATGCTTTTCACATGCAGAACCTGTCCAAGACCTATCCGGGGGGCAAGCAGGTTCTCAACGATATTACGCTGAATTTTCTGCCTGATGCCAAGATCGCCGTGATCGGCCATAACGGGGCGGGGAAATCCACGCTCATGCGGATCATGGCGGGTCAGGACACGGACTATACCGGCGAAGCCTGGGCGGCAAAGGGCGTCCGCGTGGGGTATCTGCCGCAGGAACCTGAGCTGGACCCGAACAAGGACGTGCTCGGCAATGTGATGGAGGGCCTGAAGGACATGCAGGCCAAGCTGGATGAGTTCAACGACGTGGCGATGCGGTTCGCCGAAGACCCGGACAACCCGGATCACGGCGTTCGCATGGCCGAGCTTCAGGAAGAGATCGACGCGGCGGACGCCTGGGACCTGCAATCGCAGGCCGAAGTGGCGATGGATGCGCTGCGCTGCCCGCCCAGCGACTGGGGCGTAGAGGGGCTGTCAGGCGGTGAGAAGCGCCGCGTGGCGCTGTGCCGCCTGCTGCTGGAAAAGCCGGAAATTCTGCTGCTGGACGAACCCACCAACCATCTGGACGCGGAAACCGTGGGTTGGCTGGAAAAATTCCTTCAGGAATACAAGGGCTGTGTCATTCTGGTTACCCACGACCGCTATTTTCTGGACAATGTGGTGGGCTGGGTGCTGGAGCTGGACCGGGGCCGCAGCATTCCGTTTGAGGGCAATTACTCCGCCTGGCTGGAAATGAAGACCAAGCGGATGGCGCAGGAGGAACGCGCGGACAAGGCCCGCGAAAAAGCGCTGAACGCCGAGCTTGAGTGGATTCGCCAGAGCCCGAAGGCCCGGCAGGCCAAGTCCAAGGCGCGGATCAAGGCCTATGACGAACTGGTCAATGAAACCCGTGAAAAAGCGGCGGGCACCGCCCAGATCAAGATTCCACCGCCCGCGCGGCTTGGCGGCAAGGTGATCGAGGCGGAGGGCCTGACCAAGGCGTTTGACGGCAAGCTGCTGTTCGAGGGGCTGGATTTCTCGCTGCCCCCCGGCGGTATTGTGGGTGTGATCGGCCCCAACGGCGCGGGCAAGACCACGCTGTTCCGCATGATCACCGGCCAGGAAACGCCGGATGCGGGCACCATTACCCTGGGCGACACGGTGGAACTGGGCTATGTGGACCAGAGCCGGGACGCGCTGGACCCGAACAAGACCGTTTGGGAAGAGGTCTCCGGCGGCGAGGACATCTTCTATTTCGGCAAGCAGGAAGTGGCCACGCGGGCCTATGTGGGCGCTTTCAATTTCAAGGGCGGTGACCAGCAGAAAAAGGTGGGCCTGCTGTCCGGCGGGGAACGCAACCGGGTGCATCTGGCGCGGATGCTGAAAAACGGCGGCAATGTGCTGCTGCTGGACGAACCTACCAACGATCTGGATGTGGAAACCCTGTCCGCCCTGGAAGAGGCGCTGGAAAACTTCGCCGGTTGCGCGGTGGTGATCAGCCACGACCGTTTCTTCCTGGACCGGATCGCCACCCATATCATGGCGTTCGAGGGCGACAGCCATGTGGAATGGTTCGAGGGCAATTTCCAGGCCTATGAAGAGGACAAGCGCAAGCGCCTCGGCCACGACGCGGACCAGCCCAAGCGCATCAAATACCGCAAGTTTTCGCGCTGACGGGCGTTTGCCACAATCATTGAAAAAGGCCGGGCCGTTCGTGACCCGGCCTTTTTTCGACGGGGGACGCGATCGTCAGCTCTGGCGGTTTTCAGTGATCTTCAGTGATCTTCAGCGGCTTTCCATGAAGTCGCTCACCACTTCATGGGGTCCTTGCGGCCTTGCCTCAACATCTGGTTCAGCCGGTCCAGCGGGATGGTCAGGTCACGGATCAGGGCAGCCACGCCCCCATGCTCTGCCTCGAAGCCGTTCCGGGCCAGGGCATGGACCCGCTCGGCGCCGCCGAAAATGCCCTTTGGATCGTCCAGAAAGCGCATGTCGAATTCCCCGACGGACCAATGCGGTGTCCAGGCGAAGGCAGCGAACCAGCGGGTGCGGAAAAAGCGCTGGGTCAGGTTGCGTTCGTAATAGATTTCGTTCACCGGCTGCACTTTCAGGCCGTTCAGGCCATAGGCGGTGACCGCTTCCCGCGCCAGCCGGGTGATGCCGCTGGTCTCCCCGATGGACAGAAGGCGCCCGTCGATCCGGTTCCGAAAGGCGGATTTGGACAGGTCGCCCACCGTGGCGATTTCGTCCCGCGGCACATAATAGGGCACGGCAACGCCAAGCCGACCACCGGTAAAGACCGGGCCCAGATCCTCGACGGCGTTGGCATATTGCGCCAGATAGTCCTTGTGGGTCGTGGGTTGCCAGCTATCCAGGATCAGGTCTATATCGCCCGCCGCCAGCGCGGCATATTGCCGGTCAATGGGCATTTGTCGTATGCGGACGCGCTCGTCCGTTTCTGATTCGACCAGAGCCTTGGCGATATGGGTGACAAGGCGGGCTTCCGCCCAGTCCGCATGGGCGAAGGTTTGGGGCGTATCCTGCGCCGTGGCAGCCTGCAACGGCATACATGAAAGACAGAGGGCGAACACAAGTCGCAAAACCGGCATGGGTGTCCCCTTATCATGGCTGGATGGCGTGCCGAGATCGTGCGCAAGCCTAGCCCAGACTAGGCGGAAACCGCAAAAATACCAGTCTTGGCCGGTATATTTCCCTTTTAACGTGTGTAAATGCGCGCTGAAAATGCGAATCGCCCATGCCCGGCATTCGGGGATGGCCGCTCGACCCTATGGGACTCGCCGCGCTCAGGCCAGTGGATAAGCGGTCACGTCGCCCGGCGCGGTCAGACGGGCGGGGCCGGTCTCGGTGGCCAGCCGAAGGGTGAGAACGGCCTCGCCGTCCCCGGCGAAGAGCTCCAGCAGATTGTGGTCCAGAAACAGGCGTGCCGAGCCGGTGGGCAGGCGGCGGGCCAGTGTTTCATGGCCGTCTTCCAGTATGGCGAGGGTCTCGCCGGACCAGTTCAGCCGGGTCTGATGCCCGTCTTTGGCGGTGATGTGCACATCAAGGGGCGTTTCCGCCAGGGTCATGACACATTCGATCGCGGTGAAAGCCGATATGTCCGTGCCGCTTTCCAGCCCCGTGATCTCGGACTGGCGCAAATCCGCCAGCCCGGCCAGGGGTTGGCTGATGATGTGGCCGTTCGCGCCCAGCGACAGCCTGCGCGGCAGGGTCTGGCAACTGGCCAGCGGGCGCCCGTGATCCTCAAACGCCCAGTTGTGTGCCCAGGCCATGCACAGCGCCTCGCCATCGCCCCGGTCATTATCCCGCTGCATGATGGATGCGGCATAGAAATGCGGCCCCAGGTCCAGCTTCTGGTGTGTTTCCTCGGTGAAGCGGCGCCCGTCAAAGGTGCCCACAAAGGCCACCACGGGCCAGCCATCGCCCGCCACCATGCCCGCCGCGGTGCGGGACGGTTCGTCGTTCAGGCACATGGACAGCACCAGCACCCATTTGTCCCCCAGCGGGAAGAAGGCGGGGCATTCGGCGGGGTGCGCGCTCCAGGCGTCGCTTTCCCACAGAATGCCGGCATAGGACCAGCGCAGCAGATCCGGCGACTGATAGAGATAGACCATGCGATGGGCGCCGTGCTGGCCGCCGATCAGGCATTTCCAGCGCCCGTCCGGCCCCTTGAACACCCATGGGTCGCGGAAATCCTGCCCCATGTCGGTGGCGGGCAGTCCGGCGATGACCGGCTGTTCCGGCCCGGTGTGCCAGCCATCCTTCAGTTCGGCCCGCACCTGCCATTCATGCATGGCCAGATCCGGGCGGCGGCTGTCCAGATTCTGGTGGCGGGTATAGAAAAGCCACTGGCGCCCGTCCGCGTCCACCACGGCGGAGCCGGAAAAGGCGCCATCCTTGAAGTGGGGCTTTTCCACCACGCCGGCATGGGGGGTCAGGGCCACGGGCAGGTGGCGCCAGTGCAGCATGTCGTCGCTCACCGCATGGCCCCAGTGCATGTTCTGGGCGTGATAGCTGTTGGGGCTGTGCTGATAGAAGACGTGATAGCGCGTGCCGTCGAAAAACAGGCCGTTGGGATCGTTCATCCAGCCCATGGGCGGCGCCAGGTGCAGCGCCCATGGGTTGCCCGGCCCGCGATTGCCGGGGCGGGCGGGCTCACCGTCCAGCATCAGCCATTGCACGCCGTCTTCCAGCACCCGATCCGGCTGAAACAGGCACACGCCGCGCAGCCGCGCCATGCCCGGCCCGCTGAGCGTGAAGCTGCCGCCGTGTTCGGCTGGCAGGTCGATGCTGAGTCGGCGAAAGCTGGGCGACGTGGTGGCGACGGGCAGAGTAACCGGCTGGCAGGGCTGCCCGTCGGCGCTGTTGTCCGGTGTCAGATACAGGCTGCAATCGTTTTCATCCCCGGCGTTGAAAGATGGGGATGAGGGCGCGAGATACCACAGTTCCAGCCGCCGCGGCGCCTCTTCGGTGGCGGCGGAACCCGGCGCCGCTGTGGGCGCGGAGATCGTCGGCGCGGGGATCGTCAGGCGGGTACAGCGGTACTCAGTCATGCGGGCGGCTCCCCGACGGGGTTGAAGGCGGCTTTGTTCGCACCGGATAGACAAAACCGCGCCCTAATGCAAGTCGGGGCTGGACAGGGCGCTTCGCCGCGCAAATACTGGATACTCAATGTCCGGTTGTCATGGGGCCGGGTTGTCGCGCCGTCCGGGACCATACAGGGTCATGGAACGAACCGTACCAAAGGGGCCATATGTCGGAAAGCCTGCCGCCGATCGTGTCCGCCTTGCTGAACGCCCTGCCCGGCGCGGTGGCGGTGTTCGATATCGCGATGCGTTATTGTGACTGCAATGACAAGTGGATCGAACAGAATGGCTGGCGCACGAAGGATGACGTGATCGGCCAGAGCCATTACGATCTGCTGCCCGACCTGCCGGAACGCTGGCGGGAAACGCACCGCCGGGCGCTGAATGGGGAAACGCTCAAATCCGACATTGACCGCTTTGACCGGGCGGACGGCACCATGCAGCATCTGAGCTGGTATGTGAGCCCATGGCACCAGAGCGACGGCACCATTGGCGGGGTGATCATGGCTTTTCAGCACCGCCATGACGCCGTGGCGGAACTGGAGCGGGAGCGCAAGAACAGGGAGCGCCTTCAATTCGCCCTGGAAGGCGCGCGCGATGGGCTGTTCGATCATGATGTGCCCAGCAATGATGCCTATTACTCGCCCCGCTGGATGACCATGCTGGGCTACAGCCCGGACGAACTGCCCCAGAACGCGGATACTTTCTGGTCGCTGATGCACCCGGATGACCGGGATCGGGTGGCCGGGGATGTGAACACCTGGCTGGCCAGGGGCAGCGACGATGTGCTCGCCTTTGATGTTCGGCTGCGCTGCAAGGACGGCAGTTATCGCTGGATCATGTCTCGCGGTGTGGCGGTGGTCCGCAATGCCGACGGGGACCCGGTGCGCATTGTCGGCACCCATACGGATGTGACGGATCGCAAGTCGCTGGAACAGGCGCTATCCGATGCCCGCCGGGCGGCGGAGAATGCCAACCACGCCAAGTCCGCCTTTCTGGCCAATATGAGCCATGAAATCCGCACGCCGCTTAACGGTATTCTGGGCATGGCCGATCTGCTGGATGAAATGAGCCTGTCGGAAGAAGCGCGGGACAATGTGGCCGTGATTCGGCGCTCCGGTCGGGCATTGCTGGATGTGATCAATGACATTCTCGATCTGTCGCGGCTCGAATCCGGTCGGCTGACCCTGAATGCCCGGCCCTTTTCCCTGCGTGATCTGGTGGCCAGTGTATGCAGCCTGCTGTCTCCGATGGCCAATGAAAAGGGGCTCGACCTGACCCATGACATCGACTCCGCCGTGCCGGATCGGCTGTCCGGGGATGCCACCCGGCTGCGACAGATACTGGTCAATCTGCTGGGCAATGCGGTGAAATTCACCGAGTCCGGCTGGGTGCGGCTGAAGGTTGGCCGGGACCATGATGGCCTGATCCGCTTCGTGGTGGCGGACAGTGGCCCCGGCATTGCCGAGGATGTGCAGCGCACCCTGTTTTCCCGCTTCACACAGGGTGATACCACCCGCAACCGGCGCCATCAGGGGGCGGGGCTTGGGCTTGCCATCGTCAAGCAGCTCTCGGACCTGATGAATGGCGGCGCGGACCTGCGATCCGCTGAGGGTGTCGGCACCGAGGTGACCGTCCGCCTGCCGCTGAATGTGGCCGAAGCCGGGCAGGTGGCCGCCAGCGCCGCGGAGTATGAAGCCGCCGCCCCGGTCAGCGGTACGCTGGACGGGCTGGACGTGCTGGTGGCGGAAGACAATGAAGTGAACCGCCACTTGTGCGCCCGGCTCTTGTTTAATGTGAACATCACGCCACGCTTTGCCGCCAATGGCCACGAAGCGGTGGCGGCCCATCAGCACCAACCGGCGGACCTGATTCTGATGGACATTCAGATGCCCGGCATGGACGG
Source organism: Yunchengibacter salinarum (assembly GCF_037658235.1). Classification (NCBI taxonomy): domain Bacteria; kingdom Pseudomonadati; phylum Pseudomonadota; class Alphaproteobacteria; order Kordiimonadales; family Kordiimonadaceae; genus Yunchengibacter; species Yunchengibacter salinarum. The sequence goes on from NZ_JBBJLN010000003.1 coordinate 118,017, forward strand.
CGTGGAAGCCACGCGCTGTATCAGGTCCGTCGCGGGTGCGGTGGGGCAGGTGCCCATTGTAGCGCTGACGGCCAATGCCCTGAACGGGCAGCGGATGGAATATCTTGAAGCGGGCATGAATGATGTGGTCACCAAGCCCATTGATCGGGGGGCGCTCTATGTCGCCATGGCGCGGGCAACAGGCCGGGCGGCACCGGAAAACCGGCCCGGTCCCGCCACCGGGCACGCGCCGCTGAGCGGGCGGGCCGAAGCGGCGCTCGATTCCCTGCTGCGGGACGAAGCGGGCCGCTGATGCTGTGATGCCGCGCGGTTCCTGGCGGGGTTGCGGGGCGACGGCGCCGATCAAGGGGCCTTGAACGTGGGTTCGCCGCTATTGATCGCTTTCCTCGATGGTGATTTCGGCGCTGGGGGGCAGGGCGGATTTCAGCATCTCCACCAGCATCGCGGGGGCCTGCCTGCTGATCGCCAGATACAGCGCCCGGCTGTGGCCAAGGTCAAAATGAATCTGGAAATCCGACATGCTGTGGCCCAGTTTCTTCATCTGAAGGCGCATCATGGCCGGATCGGTGACGAAATAATCAATGCGATGGTTCAGGGCGAGCTTGAGATAGGTTTGCCTGCCATGTTCATGAATGATGAAAATCTGCTTCTCCGGCAGGCCCCTTTGGCGCAGCAGCTTGCATTGCACGGACCCACGGGAACAGCCCACCCGTGCCGATCGCCCAATCAGGTCGTCAATGCTTTTCAGCGCCGGTTGGCCGCGCAGGCTGGCGACGCTGGCGCGTTCCACCATCAGCCGGGTAAGCCAGTAAAAAGCCTGTTCGCGCTCCGGCGTGCGGGTCAGGGGGAAAATCAGGGTTTCAGGGTGGTTTTCCAGTCGGGTCATGGCCCGGTGCCATGGCATCAGGCGGATGTCCGGGGTAAAGCCCGATTCTGTCAATGTTTTGCGCACCTGGCGCACCAGATGACCTTCCGGTGCGCCCCCTGTGCCCCGGCGGGCGAGCGGGGGAAGGACCGGCCCCACCACTGAAAGCGCCCGTGGGTGCGGTGATGTGTTTTCCGCCATGCGGGGCGAAGCCCCGGCGTTTGCCGCCAATGCGGCGCCCGTTACGGCCTGCGCCGTGAAGCCGAGACACAGCACCGCCAGGCCGAAACGCCGGATCAGGCGCGCCAGCCGAAAAGCGCGGCCATGGCATTTTCCGGTCATGAAGGCATTATCCGACCGCATGGGTCCACACTCTCCATTCCACAAAACAAAGACCCGTTACGGTAGGGTAAAGGCTTATTCAGATAAACCGGATTTATCGGCGGCGGTGGAGAGCGCCCCTCAGAAGCTGACCGCCCGGCGATACAGATGCCAGGTGGCATGTCCCAGAATGGGCAGCACGGCGGTCAGCCCGAAGAAGAGCGGAATACTGCCCGCCATCAGCGCGGCGGTGACGAACAGGCCCCACTTGGCCATGACGCGCTTGTTCTTGCGGCATACGGACATGGATGTGGTCAAAGCCGTGGCCGTTCCCACATCCCGGTCCACCAGCATGGGCACGGAAAGCGCGCCGATCGCCAGAACCAGAAGGGCGAACAGGAAGCCCACCAGATTGCCCACCACGATCATGGCCCAGCCAGCCGGTGTGGTGAAGACGGCGCCGAGAAAGGCGCTTACGCTGTCGGCCCCCACCGACCCGATGGTCGCCTTGGCAATGAACAGGGCGGCGATCAGCCAACTGGTGAAAATCACCAGCAGAACACCCCCCACAGCCGCGACGGAGCGCACCGTGTGCCCTTTCAGCCGGGTGATTACGCCGGGGCCAATGGGCTCCCCGGTTTCGCGGCGGCGGCTGATTTCGTAGAATGCGGTGGCGGCCACCGGCCCTACCAGCACGAAGCCCGCCGCCAGAGGAAAAATCAGGGTGAGCGTGTCATAGCCCAGGGCGAAGCGCGTCATGATCAGGGCCACTACCGGATAGAGCAGGCCCAGAACCACGGCGAAACTGGGCGAGGCGCGAAAATCCGCCAGCCCCGCGGCAAAGGCATCGCGCAGGTCTTTTTCGTTCAGTGTGTTGATGATGCTTGGTTTTTCGCGCCGCTGGCGTTCGCTTTCGGCAGTGGTTACGCTGTCGGTATCAAGGGTTCGTTCGGCCATGGGGTCCTCCGTGTAAAAACCGGAAATTGCCCGGCCGGCCGCTTGTCATGGGCCACGCGGCCCAGTGGGCCGGTCGGTGCCGTCGGTCCCGCCGACGTTAACGAAAAGTGTATTCCAGATGTGACAATTTGTCACCCACCCTTCAAGGGGCGCTGGAAGAAACACCTCTTTGGGGGCGGCTGCGAGCGCCCGGCAGAAAGACGGACACGGAAGGGAAATGGTATGAAAATCGGCTTTGTGGGATGCGGTCAGGTGGGTGCCACCGCAGCCTATGCCTGTGCGCTGGGGGGTGTGGGCAGCGATCTGGTGCTGGTGGATCGGGACATGGCGCTTGCCCGCGCCCAGGCGGAGGACATTCTTCACGCCACGCCCTTTGCCCATGCGCTGCGCGTGTATCACGGCGACATGGCGGCACTGGCCGGGGCGGATATCGTGGTGATCGCGGCGGGCGTGGCCCAGAAGCCGGGTGAATCCCGTCTCGATCTGCTCAGGCGCAATGGGGAGGTGTTCGCCGGGATCATCCCGGCCATTCTTGAAGCAGCCCCCGAAGCGCGTCTGATCGTGGCCACCAATCCGGTGGATGTGATGACCCATCTGGCGGCCCGCTTCGCCGGGGAAGGGGCGGACGGCCCGGTGCATCGCGTGATCGGCACGGGCACCATTCTGGATACCGCGCGTTTCCGCACCCTGCTGGGGGATTATCTGGGTGTGTCCAGCCATTCGGTGCACGCCTATGTGCTGGGGGAACATGGCGATTCCGAGGTGCTGCACTGGTCCGGTGCCACGGTGGGTACCCGCGCGCTGGATGCCGTGGCCGCGGAACTGGGGCGGCCACTGGATGGCGGTGTGCGCGCCCGCATCGATTCCGGCGTGCGGGAAGCCGCCGGGCGCATGATAGAAGGCAAGGGGGCCACCTGGTTCGGCATCGGCGCCGGCATCGCCCGCATGGCGGAACTGATCCGGGATGACGAGCGGGCGGTGCTGACCTGCTGCACCCCGGTGAGCGGCAGCCTGATCGGCATGGCGCCGGATCAGGCCGTCACCCTGTCGCTGCCGCATGTGTTGGCCAGGGAGGGCGTGGTGGCCACCCTGTCGCCCAGCCTGAACGAGGGTGAGCGCGCGGCGCTGGTCCACAGTGCCGAAGTGCTGCTGGAAGCGATAGAGGCGCTGGATTTCTGAGGTCTTTCGCCGAAGCGCGACTCATCCCTGTCATTGCCCCCTTGCGCTGGATAAGAACAGCTTGCAAGGATGGAGGGTGAAGCGCCCGGCCAGGCACGGTGGTCCGGCAAGGCGGCCCGGCACAAAGGGGGGAGAGTCGCGGAATGAGCGATACAACGCATGAGGGCGTCCGGCAGGGCGGCAAGAGCATCCTCGGCCCGGTCAGTGGTGGCCTTGCCCTGATCGCACTGATGGCATCGGTGCTGATTACGGTGCCGGGCCGGGCGCAGGACCTGTCCGGGGCGCCCGCGCTGGCCGTTCCGATCGATTGCCCGGTGGGCCGCGCCGGGGAGACTGAGTGCCTGATTCATGCCTTTGTGGACCATGACCTGTCTTCTGATGTGGCCGACCATCGCTGTCAGGCCCGCACCTATAATGCCGTGCAGAAACGCGGGCGCGGCCATCAGGGGGTGGATATGGGCGTGTTGGACTGGACCGCCTGGACACGGGACATCCCCATTCTGGCGGCGGCGGACGGCGTGGTGGGGGGCCGCCGGGACGGCATGGCGGATGCCCGCAACACAAAGGGTTCCCTGAAGGACGAGGTGCGCCAGCGCGCCTGTGGCAACAGCGTGCGGATCGAGCATGGCAATGGCTGGCATACCCAGTATTGCCACATGAAGCGCGGGTCGGTGCGTGTGGCCGCCGGGGAGGACGTGAAGCGCGGTCAGGTGATCGGCATGATGGGGTCCAGCGGTATGTCGTCTTATCCCCATCTGCATTTTCAGGTGATGACGCGCAAGGGCGGCGAGCTGTTGCCGGTGGACCCCTATAGCGGCACCTTCAACACCCGCGCCTGCGGGGAGCGCCAGCGCCCCCTGTGGACCGATGAGGCGGCCAAGGCGCTGCCCTATGCGGCGGCGGATATTCTCAAGCTGGGGTTTACCACCAAGCGGCCTGATTTTACCGATCTGGCGCTGGAAGACCGGGCCATGTCGGTGATCGATATATCCGGTCGTGCCCCGGTTTATGCCTTTGTACTGCACAGCGGCGTGCCCAGGGGCGGGGCGGTGCGATTGAAGGTCACCGCGCCCGATGATGGCCGCGTGGTCCTGAGCGGCACCCGCGCTGTGGAGTCCGTAAGCCTGCGCGGCTGGGCCGGGGCGGCGCTGACCGGCGCCCGGCGGTTCCGGGCGCTGAGCGACAGGCAGGGAAGGTGGCCGGAAGGGGTTTTCACATTGACCGCCAGCCTGGTGGATGCCGATGGAAACGATCTGTTCAGCCGGAAGGCAACGGTGCGCCTGACGCGGGCGCAATGACGGTCCCGGCCAGCCGTTTCAGGCGCGCCCTGATGGCGGGCCGGGCATGACGGCGGTGGATGCCGGCAAGGCCGATCCCGCCACGCTGGACGGGGCGGTGATCACGCTGGACCCGCTGATGCAGGCGGGACTGGCGCTGGTGCTGGCCTTTCTGATGCTGTCGGTGGCGCTGGGCCTGAAACCGGGCCATTTCCGGTTCATCCGCACGGCGCCCACCCGCATCGTAAAAGGGGCGCTGGTGCAGATCGTCGGACTTCCCCTTGTGACCATGGCGCTGATTCTGGTGCTCGATCCGGCGCCGAGCATAGCCCTTGGCATGGTGATCGTGGCCAGTTGCCCCGGCGGCAATATTTCCAATCTGCTGACCGTGCTGGCGCGCGGCGATGCCGCCTATTCCGTGGCGCTTACGGCGCTGACCAGCGTGCTGGCCGTGGTGCTGGTACCCGCCAGCATCCTGTTCTGGACCGGCCTGTACCCGCCCACCGCCGCATTGGTGGACAGCATCCATCTGGACGGCGCCGCTTTTCTGGCGCGCACCGCCTTCACGCTTGGGCTGCCGCTGGCGCTGGGCATCTGGCTTGCCGCCACCCGCCCGGTACTGGCGGCGCGGCTCAGGCGGCTGTTCACGCCGCTGGCGCTGGCGACCCTGCTGCTGGTCATTGTGGCGGGGCTGGCGAGCCATGCCCCCTTGCTTAGCCGCTTTTCCGGCGTCATCATTCCGCTGGTGGTGGTCCATAACGGGCTTGCCTTTGCCCTGGGGGCGGTGAGCGGCTGGCTTCTCTTCCGCGCGAGGGAAACGCGCCGGGCGCTTACCTTCGAGGTGGGAATCCAGAATTCTGGGCTGGGGCTGGTGATCCTGCTGGATCAGTTCGCCGGGCTGGGCGGCGCGGCCCTGACGGTGGCGGTCTGGGGTATCTGGCACATGATCGGGGGGCTAATAGTGGCCGCCCTGATGCGCGGTCGGGATCGTCTGGCCCATCGGCCATGACGGACGACGCGGGATGCGCAGCATCCAGACCATCGGGCCGGGGGAGGCTCTTAACGGGAGGGAGACAGCAGACATGCCGGATTTCGACATGATCATCCGCGGCGGGCGCGTGGTGGATGGCAGCGGCGCCGAGCCCTTTGCCGCCGATGTGGCCATCCGCGGCGGGCGCATTGCATCGGTGGGCCGGGTGGATGGAACCGCCAGCGAAATGCTGGATGCCGACGGCGCGCTGGTCACGCCCGGCTTTATCGACATCCACACCCATTATGACGGCCAGGTAAGCTGGGACCCGGTTCTGGCGCCCAGCGTGCAGCACGGCGTGACCACGGTGGTGATGGGCAGTTGCGGCGTGGGCTTTGCCCCTTGCCGGGCGACGGATCGGGACCGGCTGATACGCCTGATGGAAGGGGTGGAGGATATCCCCGGCGTGGCGCTGAGCGAAGGCATCACCTGGGACTGGGAAAGCCTGGAAGACTATATGGATGCCATCGATGTGCCCCACGCCATCGATTTCGCCGTTCAGGTAACGCACGATCCCTTGCGCGTTTATGTGATGGGGGACCGGGCAGAAGCCGGGGAGCCCGCCCGCGATGACGATATCGCGGCCATGCGCGATCTGACCCGGCGCGCGCTGGAGGCGGGGGCCATCGGCTTCACCACTGGCCGCACCGACCTGCACCGCACGGCGGACGGGGAATGGACCCCGGCGAGCGAGGCCACCGGGGCGGAGCTGGCCGGCATCGCCCGCGCCTTCGAGGGGCTGGATCACGGCGTTCTTCAGGCGGTGAACGATTTCGACCTGGAGCGTGACGACCCGGATGCCTTTGCGCGGGAGTTCGCCATACTGGAATCCTTCGCCCGTGCGGGCGGCGGGCGGCCCTTTTCGCTGTCGCTGATGCAGCGGGATTTCGCTCCCGGACAGTGGCGGCGGATCATTGAAGAGGCCGAGCGCCTGAAGGCTGACGGGGTGGATATGCACTTGCAGACGGCGCCGCGCGGCATTGGCGTGATTCTGGGCCTGCAATGCACCTTTCACCCCTTTATCGGCTTTCCGAGCTACAAGGCGATCGCCCATCTGCCGCTGGCCGAGCGGGTGGCCGCCATGAAAGATCCGGCCTTCAAGAAGCGGTTGCTCCTGGAGACCTCCGAGAAAATGGCCGGGGACGGCAGCGCCATCCCCCCTTTGGCGGACAAGCTGCTGGCCACCATCGATTTTGTCAGTTGCAAGCTGTTCAAGCTGGGTGACCCGCCGGACTATGAGCAATCGGTGGACAACAGCGTTTATAAAATGGCCGAACGCGCCGGTGTCAGCCCGCTTGAGATGATCTATGACATCCTGCTGGAAGACGAGGGGCGCGCCTTTCTTTATTTCCCGATTTATAATTATACCGACCTGAATTATCAGGCGGTCCATGAGATGATGACCCACCCGCAGGCGATCATGGGCCTGTCCGATGGCGGGGCGCATGTGGGAACCATCTGTGACGCCAGCTTCCCTACCTATCTTCTGGCCCACTGGACGAAACCGCGCAGCGATGGCCGCACCATCGCCGTGGAGCAGGCGGTGCACATGCTGACCGGCAAGCAGGCCGCCTATCTTGGCCTGACGGATCGGGGCCTGATCCGCGAGGGCATGAAGGCGGACATCAATGTGATCGCACCGCAGGCGCTGCGCCTGCATCCGCCGCGCATGGTGCAGGACCTGCCCGCCGGGGGGCAGCGCCTGTTGCAGGCGGCCACGGGTTATCGGGCCATGCTGGTTTCCGGCAAGGTGGTGGTGCGCGACGATCGTGTGACAGACGCCCGCCCCGGTCGCCTGGTACGGGCCGGGCCACGGGGCGCGGGCCGGATGGCGGCGGAATAGGTGGCGGACGCGGCCTTTTTCCAGCCGGTGGCCGATGTGCTGGACCGCTTGATGGCCGAGGGCATCGCCACCCTTCTGGCCATGCTGGGGGCGATCTTTCTGGCGGCGGTGCTGCGCGCCTTTACCGGCTTTGGCTTCGCGCTTGGGGCGTTGCCGGTTCTGGGCGCGGTGTTGCAACCGGGCACGGCGGTATCGGTGGTGGTTCTGCTGACCCTGCTGGTCAGCCTGACCACGCTCAGGGGCTATTGGGGCCGGGTGCCCGTCGGCCCCATGGCGCCGATTTTGGTGCTGTCATTACTGGGCACGCTGCTGGGGGCACGGCTTCTGGCGCTGATCGACAAGGCCAGCTTTCAGCTTCTGGTGGGCGTGGTGGTGATGCTGTCCAGCCTGTTGCTGATGCGGCAGAGTGTGCATGTGGCCGCGCCCCCGCGCCTTGTGGGGTGGCTGGCGGGGCTGGCCAGTGGCGTGCTCAATGGCGCCGTGGCGGTGCCCGGCCCGCCGGTGATCGTCTATGCCATGGCCCGCTTCCGGGACGCGGCGGACAGCCGGGCCTTTCTGATGGTGTTTTTCCTGTTTTCCAGCGCCGCCGCCGTCATCGCTTTTGCCTTTGGCGGTTATCTGGGGCTTGAGGAGATGTTGCTGGTGGTGGCCGCCTATCCCGCCATGGTGGCGGGCGACAGGCTGGGCTTTTTCCTGTTTTGGCGGTACGGTTCCAGCCTGTACCGGCGCGTGGCGGTGGCCGGATTGTTTCTGATGGGCGCGGCCAGTGTGGCACAGGCGGTCATGGGGGCGGCCTGATCCCTGATGCGCACCGGTCTTATGGCGTCTGGCGACAAGTGGGGGATGGCAGGCATGGAATATCTTCTGGAAGCGACCGATGATGGTGTCAGCGTTACGCTGAACGGGCGCATGACCTTCAACAATCAGGCACAGTGGCGGTCCCTGATGGCGGACCTGACCGAGGCCGGGCCGAAGCGTGTGGTGGTGGATATTAGCGCGGTGGATTTCATGGACAGCACCGGGCTTGGCATGTTGCTCAAGCTGCGGTCCTCCGCCCGCAAGGAAGGGTGGGATCTGACCGTGCGTCGCGCGCGGGACGGCCAGGTGGCGCGGTTGATCGACCTGTCCCAGTTCGGCGACCTGCTGCCGTTCGAGGAGGTCTAGCGTCGTGCCCCGCACCTCCTTTATCGCGGCCACGCCCGGTTTCTGGCGGGATTATGCAGACGCATCAGCGGCCTTGAGGGCGGAAATGCTGCACCCCCTTGGCGGATGTGTCTCCGCTGGCCCGGTGGCGCCGCTTGCCGGAGAGATGCCACCCGACCTGCTGCTGTGTGACCCGGCGGACTGCGCGGCGGAAGGCACCTTGCCGCGCCCCGGTCACCGTGCCCGTCATGTGCTGGACATCACCGTTCGCTCAGAGGGTGTGGAGACGCCGGAAGCACCGGGCAGCATGGCCCCCGACCATGACGCGCCCCGCACCGAGGCGGCGGCACACGGCGGCGGGGCGCACATGCGCTGGTGCCTGTCCAGCCGCCTGGCCTATGCCCTGCTGTCCCCCGCGCGGGCGTTTCTGCTGGCACTGGAATGGCGGCTGGGTGCAATGGTTCGCGGCCTGCCTTTTCCCGACATGGAAATCGCCCTGCACGAGGCGCTCATCAATGGCATCATACATGGTAATTTCGGCCTTGATTCCCCCGACCTGCATCAGGGGGAGCAGGCGCTGGCCGCTTATGACCGGATCATCCGCGAACGTCTGGCGGACGCCGCCTTTGCCACCAAACCCCTGTGGCTGGATGCCTGGTACGGGACGGACGGCGTAATATTGCAGGTGGTGGATGCGGGCGCGGGCATACCGGATGCGCATCTGGCCCGGCTTCGGGGCAAGCCGGTAGTCCATTGCCATGACGGCGCCGATTCCGCGCCATTCGCGCAAATGGATGCCGGGTCGGATTTATCGGGCGGGGTATCTCGTGAAGCGCTCGTCAACCATGGGCTCGCCACCAGCGGGCGCGGTCTGTGGCTGATCCACACACTGGCCCACAAGGTCACGCCGGTGGCCGCCGGGCGGGGTCTCAGGCTGCATTTCGGGGGCGAGCGCCCCTGACCGGGGCTGAGTGCCTAGCTTTTATCCAGGTCGTGCTGGCTGATGAATGCCTGAATGCGTTTCGGCGTGGTCAGCCCGGCTGCGCGCGCGATTTCGCGGCCATCATCGAACAGCATCAGAATGCCGGTGCCGCGAATGCCGTACCGCTTGAGAAATGCCGGGTCGTCGTCATAGTCCACCCTGACGGCGCGGATGTTCGGTGCGGTGCCATTGTCCACCATGGTTTCAAAGGCTTCGTGCTGCGCCTTGCAGGTGGGGCACCAGCTTGCATAGATTTCCACCAGCATGGGGTCGCCATTCTGCAGGGTCTCGTTGAAGCTGGCCGCTTCATAGGGTTGCCAGCCTGCCAGAATCGGGTCCGCCGGGCGCAGATTCATGTAGAGCAGGTGCCCGAACAGGCCGATGGCGATCAGGCCGGTAATGCCCACCGTGGCCCAGGCTTTTTTGAGAAAGGCTTTCATGAAGCGCGATTTACCATGTGCCGGGCGCCGCCGCAATTAACGACAGCGTGATCATGAACCGAACATCCGGTCTGGCAGCCAGGTGACCAGTCCAGGGGCCAGAATCAGGGTGATCAGCGCCAGAATCTGGATCAGCACAAAGGGCAGAACACCGCGATACATGGCCTTGGTGGGTACGCTTTCGGGCACCACGCCGCGCAGATAGAACAGCGCGAACCCGAAAGGCGGGGTCAGGAAGCTGGTTTGCAGGTTCATCGCCATCAGCACCCCAAGCCAGATCGGCCCGTGAGACCCTTCCATGGCGAGCAGGGCGGGGGCCACCACCGGCACCACCACAAAGGTGATTTCGATAAAGTCCAGGAAAAAGCCCAGCACGAACATCAATGCCATGACGATCAGCAGCGCGGTCATGTGGCCGCCGGGCAGGTTGTTCAACCAGTCCTCGATCAGCATGTCGCCGCCAAGGCCCCGGAACACCAGCGAAAACAGCGCCGCGCCGATCAGGATGCCATAGATCATGGTGGAAATGGTCAGCGTGCCCTTGAGGATGTCGCTCAGCACCCCGGCGCGGTGGGTGGTCCACAGCGCGCGGGCGAGCGCCAGCGCGAACAGCACGGCAAGCGCCAGCGCCAGCACAAAGGCCAGTTGCTCGCCCAATGAGACGGTCTCGCGGCCCATGCGCAGGTCCACCATGCGGGACAGCACAACCAGACCCGCAAGGGCGCCGAGCGCCAGCCAGCCCGTTCCGCCGCTGCTTCTGCCGCCACCTGTTGGCGCGGCTTCCGGGGTGCCGTCCCCGCCTTGTGGCCGGTTGCCGATCCGCGTGGCCCCCAGCAGCATGGCACCCACCGCGCCCACGGACGCGGCTTCGGTAGGGGTGGCCACGCCCGACAGGATGGAGCCCAGCACCGCCACGATCAGCACCAGCGGCGGCAGCAGGGCGGCGGCCAGCCGTGCCATGAAGGCGGGGTCCAGCCCATCGCCCTTGTCACGCGGGATGGCCGGGCTGGTTTCCGGGCGCAGTATCGCCATGGCCACCTGATAGAGCATGTAAAGGCCAACCAGCGTCAGCCCCGGCAGCAGGGCGCCGGCAAACAGTTCCCCCGCGCTCATGGGGTCGGGGGCGAAATTGTTCTGCTTCAATTGCGCCTGCTGCCAGGCGGCGGACAGCACGTCCGCCAGCAGGATCAGCACAATGGAAGGCGGAATGATCTGCCCCAGCGTGCCCGATGCGGCGATGGAACCGGTGGCGAGCGACGGGCTGTAGCCGCGCCGGAGCATGGTGGGCAGGGACATCAGGCCCATGGTCACCACGGTGGCCCCCACAATGCCGGTGGACGCGGCCAGCAGCGCGCCCACCAGGGTTACGCTGAGCCCCAGCCCGCCCCTGAGCGACCCGAACAACTGGCCCATGCTTTCAAGCAGGTCTTCCGCCACGCGGGACTTTTCCAGCGTCACCCCCATGAGGACGAACAGCGGCACCGCGAACAGCAGGTCGTTCGAGATCACATTGCCGAACAATCGGTTGGGCAGCAGGGACAGGAAGCTGCCGTCCAGATGGCCGGTGACCATGCCGATGAGCCCGAACAGCAGGCCCGTGCCGCCCAGCGTGAACGCCACGGGAAAGCCGCTGAGCAGAAAGGCCATGAGCACGGCGAACATGGCAAGTGTCAGGCCGAGCGACGGGTCCATCAGCTATCCTTTCCGATGGCCGGGTTATGGCCTTTCAGAGTCAGGGCGGCGCGCAGCAGGTCCGCTACGGCGGCCACCGACATGGTCAGGGGAAAGGCGAGCAGGGTGGCCTTCAGAACATAGACAAAGGGCAGCCCGCTGGATTCCACGCTGGTCTCGTTCATGGCCCAACTGGTGATCACGAAGGGCAGGGCGGTGGCCCAGAACAGGCCCAGAAACGGCATCAGAAGCAGCAATGTGCCCAGCAGATCGACCCAGGCGCGACCGCGCGCGCCCAGGCGGCTGTAGAACAGGTCCACCCGCACATGGCCGTCCCGGAGCGCGGTATACCCGGCGCCGCCCAGAAACATCAGCGCGTTGATATAGGTCAGGCTTTCCTGAAGCTGGATGGAACCGGTGCGGAACACATAAACCATCACCACCACCAGGAACTGCACCAGCATCAGCAGCAGCGGCAGTACGGCCAGGATCGATCCCGTTCGGTCCAGAAACCGGTCGAGCCGAAACAGCAGGCGTTGGGCGGGGTTGGGTGTCATCAAGGATGGGCTCCGTAGGCGATCAACTGGTTGCGCGTCGGGCGTCGAAGAAGGCGCGCTCCGCCACTTCGCCCCAGCGCATACCATTGGTGCGCGCCGCCATGAAGCTGTCGTGCACGCGTTTCGACAGGTCGTCATGGGTGGCGGTTTCTTCCAGCACCGCGCGGCTGATACGCGCCAGTTCGGCCAGGATCGGCTCGCTGAACCGGTGCAGCGTGACCCCGTGCTTGTTGATCAGTGTGTCCAGGGCGCGCGCATTGTTGGCATTGAACTCGGCCAGCATGATGTCGTTCTCGGCGGCGGCGGCGGCTTCGATCAGGGCGCGGTCGGCGGGCGCCAGATCGTTCCAGAGATCCAGATTGAGCCCAAGGGACAGCGTGGTCCCCGGCTCGTGAATGCCCGGATAATAGTAATTCTTGACGATGGTGTGGAAGCCGAAGGCCAGATCGTTCCACGGGCCGACCCATTCGGTGGCATCTATGTTGCCCTGTGACAGCGCCTGGAAAATCTCGCCGCCCTGCTTGGTCACCGTCGTTGCGCCGAGCCGCGCCATGACTTCGCCGCCAAGGCCGGGCATACGGATGCGCAGGCCCTGAAAGTCTTCAACGCTGTCGATGGTCTTGTTGAACCAGCCGCCCATCTGCACACCGGAATTGCCCGCGGGCATGGCCTTCATGTTGAAACGGGCGGACAGGTCGTCCCACAGTTCCTGGCCGCCGCCAAAGCGTATCCAGGCGTTCATTTCATTGGCATTGAGCCCCATCGGTACGGCGGCGAAATAGGAAAAGGCCGGGTGCTTGCCCTGCCAGTAATATTCCGCTGCGTGGACCATGTCCGCCTGCCCCTGGGCCACGGCATCAAAACCGCCCAGCGCCCCCACCAGTTCGCCCGCTGCATAAAGCCGCACGGTGATGCGGCCATCGGTCATGTCCGTGATCCGCTGGGCGAGCCGCGCCGCGCCGGTGCCGAGGCCGGGAAAATTCTTCGGCCAGGCCGTGACCATTTTCAAAGTCCGCTTGCCGCGGGCCACCGAGGGCGCGCCGCCGCCCTCAGCCCCTTCGCCAGAGCCGTTGCCCCCCTGACCGCACGCCGCCAACAGGCCGCTGGCCCCGATTGCCGCCGTCAGCCCCAACACCCGGCGCCGACCGGGCGCGGCGGGGCCGTTCGTCGTGGCGGCCTTATTGGGTGTTCCGGTTGTGCTGGTCCGGTCTGTGCGTGTCTTGGCGTCGGTCACCCGCATGTCCCCTTGCGCTCGCGGTTGATGAGTGGCAGCCTTCCCCCCGGCTCCCCGAACCATGGCTCCCCGAACCATGGTTCACCGGATTCGGTGTTCAGTCTTCCAGGGTGTGCCAGCCGTCCGGCCCCAGCTTTTCCAGGGGGCGGAAGCGCCGTTTGTAGTCCATCTTCGGGCTGCCTTCCACCCAGTAGCCCAGATACACATAATCCCGTCGCATGGCCTGGGTGCGTTCGATATGATCCAGAATCACATGCGTGCCCAGGGACCGGCGCGGGGCGGACGTGTCGAAAAAACTGTAGATCATGGACAGGCCGTCGCTCAGCTCGTCGGTGAGGGCGCAGGCCATCAGGCGATCATCCATCACCCGGCGATATTCGACCATCACGGTGGGCACCGGCGTGGTTTCCACCATGTCGCGGAATTCCTCCCGGCTCATTTCCGCCATGGAGCCGTCCCCGTGGCGGTGGGCCAGATAGCGGCTGAGCAGATCGAACTGTTCTTCGGTCACTTCGGCGGGGCGCAGGACCGCTTTCAGGTCGCTGTTGCGTTTCCACACCCGACGATCGGACTTGCGGGGGCGGAAATCATTGGCCCTGACCCGCACGGAAATGCACGCCGCGCACCCCTCGCAGGCCGGGCGATACACCACTGACTGGCTGCGCCGGAATCCCACCCGGCCCAGCGCTTCGCCCAGAGCCGCCGCATCCGGCCCGGCAAGCTCTGTAAAGACCTTCCGCTCCGTTCGGCCATCCAGATACGGGCAGGGCGCCGGGGCGGTGACATAAAATTTCGGAAACTGGAGACCCTGATCGGTCATGCGGCCTGATCCTGTCCCTGATCCTGACTGACTGGCGCACCAGCGCGTTCGATATCCAATGCGATCCGGCTATAATAGACCATAAGCCCACGGCACAAACAACGTATATGTGAGCCACATAAGCCCGATCAAGGGGGTGCCCACGCGCAGGAAATCACTGAACTTGTAGTGGCCCGGCGCCATCACCAGCAGATTGGTCTGATAGCTCATGGGCGTGGCGAAGGAACAGTTGGCGCCGAAGATCACGGCCAGCAGGAAGGGCATGGGGTCCAGCCCCAGTTCGCCCGCCAGGGACACGCTGATCGGCGTGAACAGTACCGCGGTGGCATTGTTGGACAGGATGTTGGTCAGCACCGCCACCAGCAGGAAAAAGCCGGACAGCATCACCCATACGGGCGCGCCGGACAGCATCTCCACCATGCCGTGGGCAAGAAAGGTGGCGCCCCCTGTGCCCTGAAGCGCGGTGCCCATGGCCAGCGCCGCCCCCACGATCGTCAGCACCCGCCGGTCAATGGCCCGCGCCGCCTGGCGCACGTTCAGGCAGCGCGTGGTGAGCATGAGCGCCGCCCCGCCCAAAGCCGCCACCACGATGGGCAGCAGATTGGCGGCGGCCAGGCCCACAACCGCCGCGAAAATGGCGAGCGCGCGACCGGCATAGGCCTGCACCGGCATGTCGGTGGCGGAGCTTTCCATCAGCAGCACGTCCCGATTGTCGCGCAGGGCCATCACATTGGGGCGTTCGCCCATCACCAGCAGCACATCGCCCGCTTCCAGCCGCAACTGGGCGATGGAGGCGCGAATCATCCGGCTGCGGCGTTGAATGCCCAGCACGCTGCACCCGGTTTCGGCACGGAAGCCGGTCTGGGCGATGGTGCGCCCATCCAGCCGCGAGGCGGGCGCCACCACGGCTTCGGCGATGGCGCGGCGCTTTCTGGGCGGGTCTTCCTCGTCCTCGCCGGGGTCGCCCTCGGCATCGGACACCATGTCTGGGCTGGCATTGAGAAGGTCCATCATCACCTGCCGGGTGGCGGCCACCAGCACGATATCGCCCGCTTCCAGCGTGATGTCGTCATAAGGTGGCAGCAGCTTGGTGCGGCCACGCTGGATCATCCGCACGGTCACGTCCTTCAGGCCGGGAAACATGCCCGCCACGGCCTTTTTGCCCACCAGTGCGTTGTCCGGTTCCAGTTCGATCTGAAACAGGAACTGCCTGCCGCCGGAGCCCGCCAGCCGCTTTTTCATGTCGCGCCGGTCCACCAGAAGGCGCGGCGCCAGCAGCAGCACATAGACAAAGCCGACGGCAGCCAGCACGGCGCCGCTCATGGTGAAATCGAAGAATCCGATTCGCCCCTGACCGACCGCCTGATAGGCGCCCGCCGCCAGCAGGTTGGTGCTGGACCCGATCAGGGTCAGATTGCCGCCAAGGATCGCCACATAACTCAGCGGAATCATCACGCTGGATACGCGGCGGCCCAGTTTTTCCGCCAGGGTGGCCATGATGGGAATGAAGATCACCACCACGGGTGTGTTGTTCAGAACCGCCGAGGTCAGCGCCACCAGGATCAGCGACAGGCTGATGACGGTGCGCGGCGCCTTTTCCCCCAATCGGATCAGTTGCCGGGCCGGGTGGTTCAGCGCGCCGGTCTGCACCAGCCCCTGGCCCACCACCAGAAGCGCCAGAATGGTGATCAGCGCCGGGTCCGCGAACCCGGCCAGCAGGTTGCGGCTGCTCACATGGCTGCCGTCCGGGCCTTCAATGGGCAGCATGTGAAAGATGAACAGCAGCACCGTGACCACGGCGATGGAGGTGATCTCAAGCGGAATCCGATCCGAGGCATAGGCCACGATCGCGCCGATGATCACGGCGAAGGTCAGCCACATCTGGATTGTCGGCGCGATTACTTCCATCACGTCTTTCCTGTACGCTGCGTTCCAAATAAGGCCGCATTTCAAGGCCCGTGCATGATGACGCACGGCTCGGCTGACCGGCTAGTGTTAGCCATCGGCGGGTTGGCCCGCAAGAAAAAGGCGTTTTCCCGCTGATCCGGCGTGCCCCGCGCGGGGCCATGATCCAGGCAGGGCGGCCTGTTTTCAGCGGGCCTGTTTTTAGCGATTGTTGCCGGGCGGTACCACCGGTGCTTCGCGCAGCACCATGATGGTGATGCGGCGGTTTTCCGTGCGGGACGGGCGATCCGGGTAAAGCGGGTCCGTATCCGCCTTGCCCACCACCTGAGAGAAGCGGTCCCGGCTGACACCGCTGTCCGCCAGCACCCGACGGGCGGCATTGGCCCGGTCGGCGCTCAGCTCCCATTTGGTGTAATCCTCCGGGCCGACGAATGTGCCTGCGTCCGTGTGCCCCTCTACGGAAATGCGGTTGGGAATGTCCTGCACTTCCGAACTCACACGGGCGATCATCTGGCGGGCATAGTCGTAAAGCTCCGCGCCGCCGCGCTCGAACATGGCGCGATTGTCCTTGTCCACGAGCTGGATTTTCATGCCATCGTCGGTCACCTCGAAAATGAGCTGGTCCGCATGATCCTTCAGTACGGTGCTTTCCTGCATGGCGATCCTGAGATCCGCCTTCAGGGCATCGAAGGCCCGGTCCTCCTGCTGCCGGATGCGTGCACTTATTTCCTCCATGCGGTCCTGGGCCGCCTCATTCGCGCCCTTGCCGGGGCCGGACACGTCCTTGGCGGGGTCGGTGGCGCTGTCCACCTCGGCGCCGGACTTGCTCCCTTCGGTGGACCCTTCCGGTGGCGGGCCGGGCTTGGAAATGGCCACCACCGGCGACGGGTTGGAGCCGAGCGCGTCATCTTTCGGCGTGTTGATGGCCTTGGCCCCGGTGCGGCCCGATGTGGCCGCGCTGGTGGGGGAGAAATAGTCCGCCAGCCCTTCCAGGGTTTCCGGCGGCGCCACATTGAGCAGCCACAGCAGCATGAAAAAGGCCATCATGGCGGTGGTGAAATCGGCATAGGCCACTTTCCAGGCGCCGCCATGGGCGCCGCCGCCGTCCACCTTCTTCACTTTCTTGATAATCGGCTTGTCGTCGCCGTTATTATCCGCCAAGGCCCGCTCTCCTGTTCGGGCACCCCGGTTCGGGGGGCGCCCCGGCTATATCCCTTCGTGTTTAGCAGGCGGCGGGGTGCGGAAACAAGCGATTAGGCACGCCGCCGCCTTTGCGGCCCGTATCGGCTTTGGCGGTGCCAGTCAGGGCACCGCCGGGATCGCGGGTTCCAGCACCAGGACCGCTTCGGGGTCCAAAGGCGCGGCGGGGGCGGTGGATATCTGCACATAGCGGCCATCCCGCCACAGGGGGTACAGGTCGTCATGGTTCTCTGACAATGGGTGCCCGCTTTGCCCGGTGGGCTGCACATAAAGCGACGTATCCGGCTCCGCCAGATCGAAAATGCCGCGATAGCTGGGCCCGAAGCCGGATCGGTGGGGCATGTCCGGGTCGTTGCCATTGCCCCCCACATTGATGGTGAAGCGCCCGCCCGACTGCGGCCCGCTGATCTGAAACAGGCCGCCAAGTATCGGCACCGGCCCCAATGGGCGATGGCTCTGGGTCAGTATGTGCATCCGGCCCCAGGTCCAGTTGTCCATGTTCGGGCCGAAACGGGATGTCAGGTCGTCCAGCGCATCCTGAAAGGCGGCCCGCGCCAGGTCCGGGCAGGTTTCGGTGACCTCTGTGGCGCGGTCGTCACACCAGTCCAGCGCGCTGGCCTTGGAAATCACCCCAACGCTGTAATAGGGGGCGGGGCCGGTGTCGGGCTCCGGCCTGGCCCAGTACAGGCTGGCCTTGACCAGCCGGGGCCGGATGCGCCGGAAATCATCATACAGATCGCCCAGTTCATCGGCCATCAGCCGGTCCTGATAGTGGCGCAGCCAGCGCTGAAAGATCAGCGCCGCGCTGCTGTCGGTGGCCATGTCGGCGTCCCATGCCAGCAGCCGCTCCACCGCCGGGCCGGAACTGTCCAGATGGGCCAGCATGTGGGGCAGGATGTCCCGCGCCATGTCCGAAACCGTATCCTGCTGGATGTGCGTGAAACTGGCCAGATCGTGCTTCGGCGTGGCGCGCAGCAGGTGCCGGATGCGGTTGCCGCGATAAGGCAGCGCCCAGTCCCGCGTGAGATAATGGGGATAGCTTTCACCGACGATCTTTTCATTGGCGGTGGCGATCAGGCCATCCGCCGGATTTTCCCGCTCCGGCAGGGCGCTTTTTGGCAGGAATCCCTGCCAGTCATAGCGGGCGTCCCAGCCGGGGGACGGCAGCCGCCCGTTGACCGGATTGCCCGCCGCCCTGACCGGCACCCGCGCCGGGGCGATATGGCCGATGGTGCCTTCGCGGTCGGCATAGACGATATTCTGCGCCGGGCCGTCAAAGCGCCGTGCCGCGGCCTTGAAGGCGGAGACATCTGCCGCCCGGCCCATGGCGAGCAGGGCGGACAGGCCGGAATCGGTTTCGTCCAGCGCGGTCCAGCGCAGGCTCAGGGCGTATTCATCCCTGAGCAGGTCGGCCACGTCCTCCATGGCGTCGGAGATCAGCGGCCCGTGCCGCGTGGCGCGCACCGTCAGGTTTATGGGGTCGCCGCCCCGCACCCGGATCATTTCCGTGCGTGTTTTCAACGGCGCCTTGCCCGCGGGGGTCAGAACCTGGCCGTCGTCGGTCAGCTTTTCCACATAGAGATCCTGCACATCGGCGGCCACATTGGTGAAGCCCCAGGCCAGGTGATCGTTGCGCCCCAGCACCACGCCGGGCGCACCGGGAAAGCTGACCCCCACCTGGTTTTCGCCGCTGGTGGTGTTGTGCAGGCGCACCAGATACCAGATGCTCGGCGTGCTCAGGCCCAGATGCGGGTCATTGGCCAGCAAGGGCTTGCCGCTTTTGGTGCGCGCCCCTGATACCACCCAGTTGTTGGAGCCATAGCCCGCTTCGGGTGGCGGGCCAATGTGGGCGGCCAGCCGGTCCAGCGCCTCGGGGCGCACGGGGAGGTCGTCGTAAATATCTTCCAGCGCGGGCAGCGGCGCCTCCCGGCTGCCGGGATAGGGGGGATAGATCGCCTCCACCTGGCGCGGGCTCAGTCGTGTCAGCAGGCGCGCGCGGGCCAGTTCGTGGCGCATATTGCCCGACAGGTCCAGCCACATCATTTTCTGCCACACAAGGCTGTCAACCGGGGACCAGGGTTCCGGCGTCACGTCCAGCAGGGTGAATTCCGGTGGCAGGGCCGTGCGCCGGTCGCCAAGGAAGGCATTGACCCCGGCGGCATAGGCGGTCAGGGCGGCGCGGGGGGTATCCTCCATGGCCGCCCAGGCGCTTTTGGCGGCCTGGGTAAAGCCCAGCGTGCGGAAATAGCGGTCTATGGCGATGCCGGGCCGGCCCACCACCTCGGCCAGTCGGCCATGCCCGATGCGGCGGTTGATCTCCATCTGCCAAAGCCGGTCCTGAGCATGAGCATAGCCCAGCGCGAAATGGATGTCCCGCCAGCTTTCCCCCTTGATATGGGGTATGCCGAACACGTCCCGCTCCAGCCTTACCCGGCCATCCAGCCCGGTTACCTGCCGGGTGCCGTCATGGTCGGGCAGGCTGTGCCGCATCAGTGCGGCGCCGATCAGATAAACGGCCAGCACAAGCCCCGCCAGCACAACCGCGACGATCTTGAAGTGATGTTTCATGCGTGTTCCCCCGCAACCCCATTGCCCCGACATGCCCGCCGCCTGACGGGTTCCGCCATTTGCGGGCCCCGCCATGCTGGACAGGATGTTCGGGCGATCCTAAGAGTTGTCGTCATTGGCGGCGCCTGTCAACGAAGGGAGTGTTCGGGGTACGGTGTGTTTGGGCACGGTGTGTTCGCCTGCCCCGATCCCGCGGGGCGCCGGAGGAGAGGCAAGGAAAGGGCATGGCATGAGCGACGGTACATACACTCTGGCATTTATCGGGCTTGGCGTGATGGGCTATCCCATGGCCGGGCATCTGGCGCGCGCCGGTCACAGGGTGACGGTCTATAACCGCACATTCAGCCGCGCCGCTGAGTGGCTTGAGGCGCATGGCGGCCTATCCGTCGCCACCGCCGAAACGCCCGCCGAGGCGGCGCGGGACGCTCATATGGTGTTCATGTGTGTGGGCGCCGACCGGGATGTGGAGGCGGTCACGCTGGGGGCCGATGGCGCATTGGATGCCATGAAATCCGGCGCGATTCTGGTGGATCACACCACCGCTTCCGCCGGGTTGGCGCGGCGGCTTGCCACGGAGGCCGCCGGGCGGGACGTGGCCTTTCTGGACGCGCCGGTTTCCGGCGGGCAGGCCGGGGCGGAAAACGGCCAGTTGACCATCATGTGCGGCGGCGATGCGGCGGCGTTCGAGACGGCCCGCCCGGTCATGGCCCTGTATGGCCGCCGGGTGCAGCGGCTGGGCGAGGCGGGCGCCGGGCAACTAACCAAAATGGCCAACCAGGTCTGCATTGCGGGCACGCTTCAGGGCCTGTCGGAAGCGCTGGTCTTCGCCGAACAGGCCGGGCTGGACGGCGCCGCGGTGGTGGACGTGATCTCTGGCGGTGCGGCGCAAAGCTGGCAGATGGACAATCGCGCCCTGACCATGCTGGAAGACCGGTTCGATTTCGGCTTCGCGGTGGACTGGATGCGCAAGGATCTGGCCATGGTGCTGGACGAGGCCCGCCAACGCGGCCTGAGCCTGCCGCTCACGGCGCTGGTGGACCAGTTTTACGCGGATGTGCAGGCGCTCGGTCTTGGCCGGGGGGATACCAGCGCCCTGATTCGCCGCCTGCGCCACGCCTTGCCCGATCGGGACTGAGCCGGGGCCGGCCATCGGGGCCGCATGAAGACCCGTCGGGGCGCCGCGCCTAGATCATGTCGCGGGGCGGTTGAGGCGGGGCAGCGGGTGTGGCGCTTTCATCATCTGTCATGTCAGCGCTGGCGCCGCCTTTGTCAGGGTCGGGCGTGCGGTGCTGGAACCAGCGGGATTGCGGGGTCAGGCGGCCTTCCACCCGGCCATCCGCGGTTACCCGCTTTTCCACCCGCGTGCGGCTTTTCCGGCCAGGTGACCGGGTGCCGGGGGTGGCCGCCGGGGGTGCCGCGTCTTCCGGGTCGCGGCCTTCGCGCAGGATCAGCGTGAAACAGGAGCCTTCGCCGGGGGAGCTTTCCAGGGTCAGGCTGCCATCCAGCCGTTCCGCCAGATCGCGGCAGATGGCCAGCCCCAGGCCCGACCCGCCCGACGCCTGGGTGTAGATATCGCCCACCTGCTCGAATCGCTCGAAGATGCGCTGCTGGTCCTTGGGGTCGATGCCGGGGCCGGTGTCCGACACGGAAATCCTGAGCTTGCGGCGCCCACCGGGGTTTTCCAGCAGATGGGCGGATATCTTGATGCTGCCCTTCGTGGTGAATTTCACCGCATTGGTGATCAGATTGTCGGCGATCTGGCGCAGTCGCCCCGGATCGGTTTCGAACAGATCGCCGCTTATGCCCGGCCCCAGATACAGGGTCAGGTCTATGGGGGCGTCCGCCAGCTTGCGGCGCCCCATCTCCGCGCTTTTTTCCAGCAGCGCGCCCACATCGGTGGGTTCATGGTCCACGCTCAGATGGCCCGCTTCCAGCTTGGCCAGGTCCAGCACGTCATTGACGATGGTGAGCAACTGGCCCGCGGCAGATCGCGCCGTATCCACATAGTCCTTCTGGCGGGCGGTAAGGCTGGTCATGTCCAGCACGTCCAGAAAGCCGATCACACCGTTCAGCGGCGTGCGCATTTCGTGGCTCATATTGGCGATGAAGCGGGATTTGGATGCCGAATTGGCGGCGGTCACCAGCCGCGCCTTCTGAACTTCCCGGATATAGCGCAATGTGCTCCAGACGATCAGGAACACCAGCGCCACGCCCCCAAGGCTGATCAGGTGGATGCGCAGCGCATCCGGTGCCCGTGTGGGCCAGCCGGTGCGGGGAACGGCATTGATCATCCACACCCCGCCCCCCGGCAGATGAACGGACTGGGTTACCGGAGACTGGTTCATGATATCCGACCGGCCCAGAAAGACCTCCCCATGATGGCCGGTGCCATGGCGGCCCTGGATCATGATATCAAGGTCGTGGCGGTCATGGGTGATGCCCGTGGCGCGGTAGAGCGCGTCGGCCTCAACGGCAAGGGATATGATGCCCCAGACCCGCTCTTTCAACCCGGTTTTGGAAACGGGGGGAACGGCAGGGCCCACATCGGCGCGAAACACGGGATAGCGGATGGTGAAGGCTTCCCCGCCCTGTCGCATCTCTATGGGGCCGGCCATGACCGGTTCCGCCGTGCGCACCGCCCGGTCCATCGGCGCGAAATATTCCGGGTTCCGGGTATAGTCGGTGCCGATCAGCACGCGGTTCGGTTCCAGCGGATAGACATATTTGATTTTGAAATCGGGCGCGGCGGCGATCACCATGATGGCGGGATTGCTGCGTTTCAGGCTGGCAGAAATGGCCTTGAAGCGCGTGGCCGACATGTTCGGGTTGGCGCTGATGGCCGAGGCCAGCCCGCTGGCCAGATAGAAGCTGCTGGCCACTTCGGCTTCCACCCGCGCGCGAATCACGTTCAGGGTGCGCATCACGTCCTGCCGGGCGAGGGCGCGGGCATCGGATCGGCTTTCTTCCACCAGCGCGGACGACAGGGCCCAATACACGCCGAGCAGAATCAGCGCCACCCCGACCAGCAACCGCCGGAAGTCCCTCACCAGCAGGTCTTCCCCCGCTGGCCCCGCCTTGCTCAGGCGCGCTATCAGGCCAGGCTTGCCGTGGTCGCCACCCGGTTCCATCCTGTTCACAAGGCTGACTCTCTTCACTCTATAAGGGACTGGTGGGCCCCGACTATGACGCCAAAACCTTAATGGGTTGCTAATAGCGCATCAGGCGCCTTGGCGGTTGACTTTTTCCGGTGGCGGGGGTAGGCACGCGCTTCCTGAAACGAATGGGCGGCCCATACCGGGTGCCGTCCGCGCGGGTTTGAATGTGTCCATGAGGAACGTGGGCCACTCGCGGCGCTTATATATGGAAGGAGCGATTCACGATGTCCAAACGCATCAGTGCCAAATACAAGATTGACCGCCGCATGGGCGAAAATGTCTGGGGGCGCGCCAAGTCCCCGGCCAATGTGCGGTCCTATGGCCCCGGCCAGCACGGCCAGCGCCGCAAAAGCAAGCTGTCCGACTTCGGCGTTCAACTGCGTGCCAAGCAGAAGCTGAAGGGCTATTATGGCAATATCACCGAAAAGCAGTTCCACCGTTATTACACCTGGGCGGATCGCCGCCGGGGTGACACGGGCGAGAACCTGATCGGCATTCTGGAAAGCCGTCTGGATGCGATCGTGTATCGCGCCATGTACGTGCCCACGGTTTTTGCCGCGCGCCAGTTCGTCAATCACGGCCATGTGCTGGTGAACGGCGTGCGCTGTAACATTCCGTCCCGCCAGGTGAAGCCCGGCGATGTGGTGGAAGTGCGCGAAAAGGCCCGCGAAATTCCCATGGTGATCGAAGCCGGTCAAAGCCCCGAACGGGAAGTGCCGGACTATCTGACCACGGAAGGTTTCAAGGTTACCTATAACCGCGTTCCGCACCTTGAGGACGTGCCCTATCCGGTGGTGATGGAGCCGAACCTGGTGGTGGAATTCTACTCCCGCTAAGGCGTGCGGGCGCCTTCCGGCGCCGCTGCGAGATTTGGGCCGTCCGGCTGTTGCCGGGCGGCTTTTTTTGTGTGGCGGCCCTCGCACGGTGCGTTACAAGCTGCTAAGGCAGAACCAGTATGACAACAGGAGAGCCCGTTTCATGGCCGATGACAACCCGAAGAAATACCGCTTCATAACCGGGGAAGATGATGACCGTTTCTGCCAGCGGGTCAGCGACGCGCTGGAGGCGGGCTACAGCCTGTACGGCGAACCCCGCCTGGTGGCCATGCCGGATGGTCGCCTGATGTGCGGCCAGGCCGTCATCAGGGACTGATCGGGCCGTGCCGCGCGGGCGGATCACAGGCCAAATCACAGGGGGCAGGGCTGCATGACATCGCCGGGCGAACGGCAAAGCGGTGCCCAAGCGCCTCTGGCGGACCTGATCCGCCAGGCGAACGATGCCGCGCGGCGTGGCGACGAAGCCGGCGCGGCGGCGCTGCATCGGCGGATTGTCGCCCGCCAGCCCGACCGGGGCGAGAGCTGGCAGTTCCTGTCCGCGGCGGCGTTCCGGGGCGGGGATCATGCGGGCGCAGCGGCGGCCATACGGGGCTATCTGAAGGCATATCCGCTGGACGGCGCGGGCTGGCGCTCGCTGGGTCAGGCGCTGCTGCGCGCGGGGCAGGCCGATGCCGCGTGGAACGCCTTGAAAACCGCGCTCAGCCTGACGCCGAGCGACCGCACGCTGGCCGTATATGCCGGGGAGGCGGCGCGGGCCGCCGGGGCGCGGGACCATGCCGCCAGCCTGCTGTCGCTGGCGCTGGAGGGCTTGGCCCCCGAAACGCTGGACCGTGTGCGCCGGGAGGGGGAGCCCGCCCTGAGCCATGCCGTGGCCGAGGCCGCCCCCTTTCTGCATCGCTATCTCAAGGATCGGATCGTGGCCTGTGCGCCCAAGGGCTGCCGGGATGCCGCGGGCGGGCTCACCGGGGCGCTGGCGGGGGCGGAATGGCGCCAGGGTCTGCCGGAGGAGGTGTGGGCCGACGATCCGCATGGCCGCAGACCCGCCCAGTTCTTTTTGCCCGCGCTGCCCGCCAGGCCGTGGGTGGCGGGCGAAGAACTGACGGGCATGGATGATCTGGTGGCCGCCTTTCCCGCCATTGTGGCGGAGGTGCGGGCCGCGCTGGACCCCGGCGCGGCGGCGCCGTATGTGGCGGCCCATCTGGGCAAGGATGCGCGCTGGTCCGATCTGGCCGGGCGGGAGGACTGGGGCGCGCTTCACCTGTACAACAATGCCAATGCCACGCCGCTGGCTGAGCGCTTTCCCCGCACCCTTGAGGCGCTTGAGGGGCTGGACCTGTACCGCCTGAACGGGGCGCCGGTGGAGGTGTTCTTTTCCCTGTTGGCCCCGAACACGACCATCCCGCCCCACTATGGCACCAATAATGCCCGGCTGACCGTGCACCTGCCCATCATCGTGCCGGACGGCTGCCATGTGACCGTGGCGGAGGAGCGCCGTCCGGTGGCGGCGGGGGCGCCCCTGGCCTTTGACGACACCTTTTTGCACAGCGCCGCCAATGAGGGGGGTGATCGCCGCGTGACCCTGATCTTTGAAGTGTGGCATCCGGGCCTGAGCGCGGCGGAAAAACAGGCGGTGATGACGGCGGCGGAGGATTATGACGCCTGGCGCCGGGCACGGAGCGAGAGCCTGGCCTTTCTCGGTGCCTCGCTGGAGGGGGCGGCTGCCGCTGAACAGGACTGGCGGCGCGCGCGCAAGGCCCTGGCCGAGGGGCAGGCCGCCGCCGCCCATCAATCGCTGGATCGGGCGCTCAGCCATAATCCGTCTTTCGCACCGGCCCTGGCCGACGCGGTGGACCGGGCGTTTAACGGCGGCGATCATGCAACCGGGCTGGACCTGTTGCAGCGCCTGGCCGAAAACGGGCCGGATCATGCCGCCACATGGTACCGGCTGGCGGTGGTGGAAGAGCAGGTGGGCACGCGGCAGGGGGCGATCCGCGCCTATGGCCGCGCGCTCCGGCTGGACCCGAAAAATGCCCTGACACGGCTTTATGCCGGGGCGTATCTGCATGAAGGGGCCGCCGGGCAGGCGGCGGAGCAGCGCGCCGGGCTGGCCCTGATGTCCGAGGCGCGAGACCTGGACCCCCGCTTTGCCCGCCCGGCGGAGATGCCCGGCGTGGCCGAAGAAACCCGGCGCCGCGCGGCGCTGGCGGATGGCCTGCTGCGCCGCCATTTCACGGATTTGCACCATGCCGCGCTTGACAGCCTGGTGGCGGCGGGCACGTCGGCGACGGCACTGGACCGGCTGCGCCGCGCCGTCTGGCCGCAAACCCACGATCATGAACGATACGGGCCGGTGCGCTTCGCCCATGCCGATCAGCGGCCCCATGTGTTTTATATTCCCGATCTGGCGCCGATCACCTTTGCCGAGCGGCGACACATGCCCTGGGCCGAGACGGTGGAGGCCGCCAGCGGGGCCGTAAAGGCGGAAGTGACCCGCGCGCTGACCACGCTGGAACGCGCCGGGCGCCCCTATCTTGAGGCGGGCATGGGACTGGATGAGAGTTTCGCCCATCTGGAAGGGTCGCTGAACTGGACGGCGCTGGATTTGTACCGGGGCGGGCAGCCCAACCCGGAGGTGCTGGACCTGCTGCCGGAAACCGATGCGGTGCTGCGCCGGATGCCGCTGGTGCGTCGCGGCGACCATCCGCTTGAGGTGTTCCTGTCGCTGCTCAGGCCGGGTCAACACATTCCGCCACATTACGGGCTCGCCAACAGCCGCCTGACAGTGCATCTTCCCTTGATCGTGCCGGAACGGTGCCGGATTCGGGTGGGCGATCGCTGGCGGTCCTGGCATGAGGGGGAGATTCTGGCGTTCGATGACAGCTTCGATCACGAGGCGCGCAACGACAGTGACCGGTTGCGGATTGTTCTGATTGCGGAAGCATGGCATCCAGACCTGACCGATGACGAGATCCGGGGGGTGGAAACGGTCTTTGCCTGGCGGCAGGACTGGCTGGATCAAAGAAGCGAGCATGTGGGCGCGGTGCCGGGGCTCGGCAGCGTGGATGAAGGGGGCGGCAATGCCGGAAAAGAGTGACCTTGTGATGCGCCGGGCGCGGGACGGGGACCGTGACGGGCTGGTGGCGCTGATCGGGGACTGTTTCAGCGAATATCCCGGCGTGGTGCTGGACCTGCCGGGGATTGATCGGGACCTGGAGCGGTTCGCCACTACCCTGTCCGCCGCGGGCGGGGAGGGCTTCGTGGTGGAGGAGGATGACCGGATTGTCGCCTGTGTGGCCTATGCCCCGGTGGATGATCGGGTTTTCGAGGTGAAGCGGCTTTATGTGGCGGCCCCGCTCAGGGGGTCCGGCCTTGGCATCACCCTGTTGCAACTGGTGGAAAGCCGGGCGCGCAAGCGCGGTGCCAGGGAAATGATCGCCTGGTCGGACAGCCGGTTCACCCGCGCGCACGCCTTCTATCAACGGGAAGGGTATCAGCGGTGCCCCGATACCAGGCTGCTGCACGACCCGTCCGAGACGGAGGAATGGCTTTTTGGTCGGCAGCTTTCCTGATCAATCGGTCAGCACCTTGATTCTGATATAAAGTTTCAATTGTCACGGTAAACAATATTGATTGTTTCTTTAACTTTTGCCTAAATTTTAGGCAGGATTTTTTGTGCAGGGCAGCGTGAAAAATCTATAAGTGCCTGATTTTACTAAATTATTTAGTTGGCCCACCCCATGCAAGTGTATCCCGTGATCAAAGTCGCCGACTTTGGCGGATATGCTTGAAGGAGACTAAAAATGGGGTGTTTGGAGCAAGGGAACGGGCGCAATCCGTTCCGTTTTCCGAAGGTTGGGATGTTTACCGCTGTCGCGCTGGGTGCCGCTTTGGGGGCGGTGCTGGTGCCGGTCAGCGCAGCGGGGGCGGCGGACAACAGTGTCGCTTATTCCGGCTCGGTGGGGCTGGTGAGCGATTACCGGTTCCGGGGTCTTTCGCTGACGGATGAGGATGTGGCGCTTCAGGGCTCGGTCACCGCCAGCCATGAAAGCGGCTTTTCGCTCAATGTGTGGTCGTCCAGCATTGACGATTTCAACGGCGCGGGCACGGAACTGGATTTCACGGCGTCCTACACGGCCAATCTGTCGGAGGATGTGAGTTGGACCAACGGGGTTATTTTCTACACCTTCCCCGGCGGCAAGAACACCAATTACTGGGAGCTGTACAGCTCCATGAGTGTGTCGGTGGGCGCCGGGTCACTGGGTGCCGGGGTCAATTACAACTGGGATCAGGGCAATATTGGTGGCCAGGACAATATCTATCTGTCGGCCAATGGTTCATATCCGCTGGCGGACAGCGGCATCTCGCTGAACGGCAATATCGGCTATGAAGATGGCGCGTTCGGCAATGACAAGGTGGACTGGGGTGTCGGCTTCAGCACCAGCCTGGAAGGCTTCAATGTGGGCGCCACGCTGATTGGCGCGCAAAACGCCGCGGGCAGCAATGCCGATACGGGCGTTGTGATCTCAGTCTTCCGCTCCTTTTAGGGCGACCCGGAAGGCATATCACCGCCCCAGCGCCGCCCCTACCGGTGCTGCCCCACGGCAGCGCCGGAGGGCGCGACCGCGCCCCGCCGCAAGTGCGGCGCCCCCGCGGAGCGCGCGCGTAGCACGCCTGCGTGAGCGGTAAACAAATCCCGCACCGGCGTCGCCTCTACCGCCATCCCGCCACTACGCGGGATGAGCGGAGGCCACGACCGTGGCCCGCCGCAAGTGCGGCGCCCCCGCGGAGCGCGCGCGATAGCGCGCTTGCGTGAGCGGTAAACAAATCCCGCACCGGCGTCGCCTCTACCGCCATCCCGCCACTACGCGGGATGAGCGGAGGCCACAAGCGTGGCCCGCCGCAAGTGCGGCGCCCCCGCGGAGCGCGCGCGATAGCGCGCTTGCGTGAGCGATATCAAGGACACGGAAATGTCAGGTCGTCCTCAATGGCGTCGATCCGGTCCAGAAGGGCGCGGTCCAGCGTCATGTCTGCTGTTTCAAGGGCGGCCTTGAGTTGGTCATCCGTGCGCGCGCCGATGATATTGGCGGTCACGAAGGGCTGCTGGTTGACGAAGGCGTTGGCCATTTGCGCCGGGTCCAGCCCGTGTTCCCGCGCCAGTGCCACATAGCGCCGGGTGGCTTCCACGCCGCGCGGCGAGGTGTAGCGGGGGAACTTGTCCCCGAACAGGGTGAGCCGGGCGCCTTCCGGCTTGTGCCCGTCCAGATATTTGCCGCTGAGCACGCCGAAGGCCAGCGGGGAATAGGCCAGCAGGCCGCACTTTTCGCGCATGGCCACTTCCGCCTGCGCCACCTCAAAGCTGCGATTGAGCAGGTTATAGGGGTTCTGCACGCTCTGAACGCGGGGCAGGCCCTTTTGTTCCGCCAGATGCAGGGCGTGCATGGTGCCCCAGGCGGTTTCATTGGAAAAGCCGATGGTGCGGATCTTGCCTTCTTTCACCAGGTCCGCCAGCGCTTCCAGCGTTTCCTCTATGGCGATGGCGTCCGGGTCTTCCTTGTGCTTGTAGCGCAGACGGCCAAAGAAATTGGCGGGCCGTTCTGGCCAGTGCAGTTGGTACAGGTCGATCACATCGGTTCCAAGGCGTTTCAGGCTGCCATCCACAGCCGCGCGGATCTGTTGGGCGTTCAGGCGGCACTGGCCGTCGTCCATGTCCGGGCGCACATAGGGAAAGCCCGACCGGCCCAGTACCTTGGTGGCGATCACCACATCGTCCCGGCGCCCGGTTTTCTTCAGCCAGGAACCGATGATCTGCTCGGTTCGGCCATAGGTCTCCTCCCGCGCGGGGATCGGATACATTTCCGCCGTGTCGAGGAAATTGACGCCGTGATCCAGCGCCATATCGATCTGGCGGTGGCCTTCGGCTTCGCTGTTCTGTTCGCCCCATGTCATGGTGCCGAGACAGATCAGGCTGACGGAAATATCACTGGTGCCAAGCGGGCGGTACTGCATGGGGCGATCCTCGTTCAGGCGCACTGGTTCAGGCGCAAATCGGTTAGACTCAGAAAAACAGCCGATCGGCGCCCGATCGGCTGCTAAAAAAGTGTGCCGGAAACCGGCTCAGGCGGCGATGCCCTTGTCTTTCATCAATTGCTGCAATTCGCCCGCTTCGAACATTTCGCGGATGATGTCGCAGCCGCCGACGAACTCCCCCTTCACATAAAGCTGGGGGATGGTCGCCCAGTCGGAAAAGTCCTTGATGCCCTGGCGCAGTTCCGGGTCATCCAGAACATTGTAGCTTTCATAGGGCACGTCCATATGGGACAGAACCTGGGCCACCACGCTGGAAAAGCCGCACTGGGGAAAGACCGGCGTGCCTTTCATGAACAGAACCACGTCGTTCGTGTTCACATAATTCTGGATGCGTTCGAAAATGGGGGGGTGTTGGCTCATGGCTGGATACCTCGCATGTTGGAAAAGGGCGGATGGACCGCGCCCGAATAAATCATACCAAAACAGTTAAGTTTCCGGGCGCCCTCTGACAAGAGCAAATCCGTTTTTTCGGTGTTTCGCCCATTGGCGCGATCAGTCGGGCGTGGCGGTTTGCAGGGCGAGCGCGTGCAGTTCCTCGCCCATGCGGCCTTTCAGGCTTTTATAGACCATCTGGTGCTGCTGTACCCGTGAAAGGCCGCGAAATCCCTCATAGACCACGCGGGCCGCGTAATGATCGCCGTCGCCGCGCAGGTCTTCTATGCTGACTTCGGCGCCGGGCAGGGCGTCCTTGATCAGGGTTTCGATGTCGTCTGCCGTCATCGCCATGATGTGCTCTCCCGCATAAATCCGTGTCAAAGGGCATATGGCATGGCCGGGGCGCTGTGCAAGCATTGCCTTGAAATCCGGTTGCGCATGACCGGCCAGACCTTGCCCCACAGGCCCGGAGCGGGCAAGACAGAAACAGGATAGGGCGCCGGATGTTGACGGCGTGCAGCAGCAGGGCAGAAGCATGACAGACCACCAGCGTGTTCCGGGCGCCGAGCAGGGGCGATCCGATCCGGGCCTGACCATGGGCGGCGACAGCGCCGTGGGGCGCCGCGTGATCGGTGGTGCCGCCTGGATGATGGGAATGCGGTTGGCGCTGCGCGGGGCGGGCGTGATCAATGTGGCGGTGCTGGCCCGCGTGCTGGTGCCCGCCGATTTCGGGCTGATCGCCATTGTCATGTCGTTGCTGGTGCTGCCCCGAATGCTGGTGGATACGGTCACCCGCGCGCCGCTGGTGCGGCTGAACAGCGTGACCCCCGCCCATTTTGCCGCCGCGCGGCGCCTGCGGGTGGGGCTGGCTTTGGCGCTAGGGGCGATTGTCTGGCTTTCCGCGCCCGCGCTGGCGGATTTTTATCAGGTGGCCGCACTGGAAGCCGGGCTGATGGCCATTGCCGCCGTGGTGGTGCTGGAAGGGCTGGAAAACCCCGGCGTGGTCAGCCTGCAACGGGACATGCGCTGGCGGCGGGATGCGGCGTTCGAAGTGGCCGTGGGGGCTGCCCGGATCGCCGCCACCATCGCGCTGACCCTGTGGCTGCGCTCTTTCTGGGGGGTGATTCTGGGGGCGCTGGTGGCGGCCATGGTGCGGGTGGGCCTGTCATACGCCCTGGCCCCACGGCCCGCCGGGGCGGTGACACGGTCGCTGTTCCGCGCCCTGTGGGGGGTGTCCCGCTGGTCGCTGGGCGAAGTGCTGGCGGATATGGCCAGCGGGCGGTCGGATCGCCTGCTGCTTGGCCGTCTGGCGGGTGTGGCGCCCATGGGGCTGTTTTCGCTGGCCAAGGATCTGGCGCTGGTGCCGCATCAGCTTTTGATCATGCCGGTGGGCCGCGCCCTGTTGCCGGGCCTGCGACAGGCGCGCGGGCATGATCCGGCGCGGCGCGGGCGGCTGTTTTCGCTGGCCCTTGGCAGCTTCGGCGCGCTGGCGGTGCCCTCGGCGGTGGGGGCGGCGCTGGTGGCCGATCCGTTTGTCCGCGCATTGCTCGGTGATGACTATGCCGGGGCCGTGCCGGTTCTGGTGGCGCTGGCCCCGGCCCTGGCGTTCGAGGGGCTGTCCTCGGCGGCCACCCAGATCATGGTGGTGGAAGGGCGCCTTGCCACGGTGACCGGCATCAAGGTGGCCCGCCTGCTGGGTTATGTGGCCCTGCTGTTGCCCGCTTTTCACGGCGCTGGTCTGGTGGGGGTGGCGCTGGCCAAGTCGGGCATGGATGCTTTCGTGACGCTGGCGCTGCTGGTGGTGCTGGCGATTCGAATGCCGGTGGACTGGCGGCATTTGGGGGCGGCATTGGCCCGCACGGCTCTGGCCGCCACCGGCATGGCCGCGACGGTGTTGGCGCTGATGCCGCTGGTGGCTGGCTGGACCAATGTGTCCGCCTTGCAGCTTTTGATGCTGGTGCCCGCCGGTGCCATGGCCTATGGCGCCGGGCTTCTGGGGATCTGGTGGTTGACGGGCCGCCCCGACGGGCTGGAAGCCCGGATTCTGGCGGTTCTTGCGCGGTCTTAGCGGCGCCGGTGCGCCGGGTCGGCCACAAGGTCGGCCATGATGGTTTGAAACTCGGCGGCCTTGTCGGCCCAGCCCTGGCTACGGGCATGGGCGAGCGCCCCGTCCGCCAGGCGCCGACGGTCCCGCTCATCGCCGAGAAGGCGCGTGATCGCCTTGGCGATGGCCGCTATGTCCGTGCCGTCGATGGAAAGCCCTGTGCGCTCATGGCGGATGGCTTCCACCGCGCCGCCGCCAAGGCCGCCCACCGACGGAACACCGCAGGCGGCGGCTTCCAGAAACACCAGGCCGAAGCCTTCCGTGTCGCCGTCCGGCATGGTGCGGTTGGGCATGGCGAACAGGGTGGCCGTCCGGTAATGATCCCTCAGCGTGGCCCGGTCCAGCGGCCCGGTGAAATGCACATGATCGGGGCATGTGTCCGCCGCCAATGCTTTCAGGTCGGCGGTTTGCGGGCCGTCGCCCACCAGCAGCAGGTGGCTGTCCGGGTGGCGGGCCGTTATGGCGGGCATGGCCTCGATCAGCCGGTCGAACCCCTTGCGTGGCACATGGCGCCCGGCGGCGACGATCAGCCGGTGTTCCGCCGTCAGCCCGTGGGGGGCGCGCACGTCCCGTTCCGGTGCGCCGGGGGTGAAGAAGCCAAGGTCCACGCCATTGCTGATGACGCTGATTCGCGCCCCCGCCAGCCCCGCAAGTGTGCGCACGGCCCGCGCGCAATAGCGGCTGACCGCCACCACATGATCCGCCGCGCCCAAAACGCGGGGGCGCAGCCCGCCCAGCCGATCCGCCATGGCCTGCGTGACTTCTTCCGTATGGGTATAGATCACCACCGGGCGGCGGCCAAGGCGCTTCAGGGCCAGCGCCAGCCAGCCCAGGCTGACCAGTTCGCCGATCACGATTACGTCCGCCCGCTCCTGCCCGGCCAGCCGCCAGACCTTCAGCGAAACCAGCGCCATCTGCCACAGGTCCCGCAGCCTGCCGATCAGGCCGCCGCCCTGGCGCAGGCGCACATGGCGCCAGCGATGGCAGCGATAGGGGGCGCCCTGATCCACCGCGCGCCAGCCGGGTTTTTCGGTGCCGTCGGGGGTGTGTGTGCTGGTCAATACCACCATGTTTTCCGGCAGGGCGCGGGCGAGCGCGTCATAGACCACGCCGGACCCGCCGATCACCGGCGGCAGATTGTCCGATATCAGCAGGATGCGGGGGGCTTTCATGCCTGCGCCCCGAAGGTGGCGGCCAGCAGCCGGTCCATGGCGGATTCCTGTGCCGTGAACCAGTCATGGTCGGCGAAATCCCGCCATTTGTCGCGCCGCGCCGGGTGGCTGCCCTGCCGGGCCGCGGCCCCCGACAGGTCCAGCCCGGTGGCGCGCTCTATGGCGCCCAGCGTGTCTTCCGGCCTGTCGATCAGGGCTTCATAGGTGATGCTCACATGCGCCGCCGCCCGGCCCGCCGCATCCGACAGCCGCCATATCAGATAGTGCAGGGCATAGGGGTGGCTGTCCGGCATCAGGGCCAGAAAGGGGAAGGTGCGCTTCAGGTCCGCCGCCCATGGCGCAAGATAGAAACGGTCATGGGGGCCGAAATCCGCGAGCCGGGTTTCGCGTGTTACCGCGCTGTCCCGGCCCAGCATGGACAGGAAGCTGTCGCGCGGGTCCCGCCGCAGATGGATCAGCCGGGCATCGGGGAAGCGGCTTTTCAGCCAGCCCAGGCGGAAATCCGCCCGGTTGAATTGCAGCACCGCCCGGCCCGGCGCGCGGGTGATCAGGGCGTTGATATAGCGTTCCAGCGCCGGGTCGCCGTCCGCCGCATCCATGTAAAGGCGCTGGAACGACCATTGCCGGGAAAACAGCGACACCAGATCATCGAGCCCATCATAGGCCGCGTCATAGCGGCTTACGCCGTGGTGCGTGGCGTCCACGCCGCGACCATCCGGCCCGGCCACCCAGCAGCGTTCGTTCAGCGGCTCGTAATAGGCGGTGACGCCTTCCGTGGCGGCGGCCAGTGACCACAGATAGGTGGAGCCGGATCGGAACCGCCCCGTCATGAACACCGGCGCGGATCGTGCCCCTGGTGCATCCGGGATATCCGTCGGTTGCGAGGGGGTGGGGCGCGGCGGATCGGGCAGGGCGAAGGGCGGGCTCGCCGGGTCCATGCGGGGCCGGGTCAGCGGCTCCTCAAGCGTTTCAAGCAGCAGGGCACGGCCCCGGTGACTGGCCAGCAGGCGGCGCCAGAGGGCGAACATCAGGCTCTTGATCATGGCCGTCTCCCCAATGTGCGCCGCCAAGGGGCGGGATCAGTCGCTTCGGCTCATCAGCGCGGGCAGATAGGATTCGTGTGATTGGCGCAGCGCGTCAAGGTCCAGTGCGATCACGTCCCGATCATTGCTGAAAACCAGCCGGTCGCCGCCGGTTTCGCCGATGCGGGTGGCGGGCACGCCCTGCTGCTCCGCCTGTGACAGTATGGCCCCCGCCTGTGCCGGGGCCACTGCCAGCAGATAGCGCGCCTGACTTTCCGAGAAAAGCTGCACATGGTCCGGCAGGTCGCCCGCAAGCGCCACGGTGGCGCCGATACCGCCGGCCAGCGCCATGTCCGCCACCGCCGCCGCCAGCCCGCCATCGGACAGGTCGTGGCAGCAGGTCAGGGTGCCCGCTTCGATCAGGCGGCGCACAAAGTCGCCATTGCGGCGCTCTTCGTCAAAGTCCACGTGGGGCGGCGCGCCGTCCAGCGGGCCGCCAAGCGCACGGGCATACAGGCTGGCGCCCAGCTCATTGCGGGTATCCCCGACCAGGATCAGGGCCTGGCCGTCATCCGTGAAGCGGGCGCGGGCCATGCGGGCGATATCCTTTACAAGCCCCACGCCGCCAATGGCCGGGGTGGGCAGGATCGCCTCCCCGCCGGTTTCGTTGTAAAGGCTCACATTGCCGGACACCACCGGATAATCCAGCGCGCGGCCCGCCTTGCCCATGCCCTCGATGCAGCCGGTGATCTGGGCCATGATTTCTGGCCGTTCCGGGTTGCCGAAATTCAGACAGTTGGTGATGGCCAGCGGTTTTGCCCCCACCGCGGTCAGGTTGCGCCAGCTTTCGGCCACCGCCTGCGCGCCGCCCGTGACCGGGTCGTTTTCGCAATAGCGGGGCGTCACGTCCGTGGTGATGGCCAGGCCCTTGTCCGTGCCATGCACGCGCACCACCGCCGCGTCGCCACCCGGTTCCTGAACCGTGTCCGCCATCACCATATGGTCATACTGTTCCCATATCCAGCGGCGGGAACACAGATGCGGCCCGCCCATCAGCCGGGTCAGCGCTTCGCCGTCATCCATCAGGCGCGGCACCTGCATCGGCTGGGGCGGTGTGCGCGGCGCGCTGGGGCGGTCATAGTCGGGCGCGTCTTCCACCAGGCTGTCAATGGGCAGGCTGCCCACCTGCTCCCCCTTGAAGCTCAGGTCCAGACGGCGGCTGTCGGTGATTTCCCCGATCACGGCGAAATCCAGTTGCCACTTGTCGAAAATGGCCTTTGCCACATCTTCCCGGCCCGGTTTCAGGACCATCAGCATACGTTCCTGGCTTTCGGACAGCATCATTTCATAGGGCTGCATGTCCGCCTCGCGCTGGGGCACGCGGTCCAGATCCAGATGGATGCCCACTTCGCCCTTGGAGGCCATTTCCACGCTGGACGAGGTGAGCCCCGCCGCCCCCATGTCCTGAATGGCGATGATGGCGTCGGTGGCCATCAGTTCCAGACAGGCTTCGATCAGCAGCTTTTCGGTGAACGGGTCGCCCACCTGAACGGTGGGGCGTTTTTCTTCCGTGTCCTCGGAAAATTCGGCGGATGCCATGGTGGCGCCGTGAATGCCGTCCCGCCCCGTTTTCGAGCCCACATAGACCACCGGATTGCCCACGCCCGCGGCGGCGGAATAGAAGATCCGGTCAGCGGGCGCCACGCCCACTGTCATGGCATTGACCAGAATATTGCCGTTATAGCGGGCGTCGAAATTGGTTTCGCCGCCCACGGTGGGCACACCCACACAATTGCCATAACCGCCAATGCCGGACACCACGCCGGAAACGAGGTGCCGGGTGCGCGGATGATCCGGCGCGCCGAAGCGCAGGGCGTTCATGTTGGCCACCGGGCGCGCGCCCATGGTGAACACGTCGCGCAATATGCCGCCGACACCGGTGGCCGCGCCCTGATAGGGTTCGATGAAACTGGGGTGATTGTGGCTTTCCATCTTGAAGATGGCGGCCAGCCCGTCGCCAATGTCCACCACGCCCGCATTTTCGCCCGGCCCCTGAATCACCACGTCCCCCGTGGTGGGCAGGGTTTTCAGATGGCGGCGCGACGACTTGTAGGAGCAGTGCTCGGACCACATCACGGAATAAATGCCCAGTTCCAGCAGATTGGGGGCGCGCCCCATGGCCGCCTCGATGCGCTCATATTCCGCTGCG
The DNA here is from genome assembly GCF_037658235.1 of Yunchengibacter salinarum. Classification (NCBI taxonomy): domain Bacteria; kingdom Pseudomonadati; phylum Pseudomonadota; class Alphaproteobacteria; order Kordiimonadales; family Kordiimonadaceae; genus Yunchengibacter; species Yunchengibacter salinarum. Next base: position 154,969 of record NZ_JBBJLN010000003.1, read on the forward strand.
GTCAGGCCGTGTTCGGCGATCAGGGCCGCGTCGGGCCGGGATGTGTGGCTGGTTGCGTTCATGGGAATCAGGCTTTCTCGCTCAGGCTGCGGACAAGGCTTTCAAACAGCGGCACGCCGTCTGTGCGGCCATCGGGGGCCAGCGCCGGGTCCACCGCGCGTTCCGGGTGGGGCATCATGCCGAGCACCGTGCCCGCCGCGTTCAATATGCCCGCGATCCGGTCGTCCGAGCCATTGATGTCGGTGCCATAGGTGAAGGCCACCCGCCCCTCGTCATGCAGGCGCGCGCGGGTATCGGCGTCCGCCGTGTAATTGCCGTCATGGTGGGCCACCGGCAGATCGATGCTGTCCCCGGCCTCATAGGCGCGGGTGAACAGGCTGGTGGCGTTGGTCACGGTCAGCGGCACCCGGCGGCATATGAAGCCCAGTCCCGCATTGCGCATCAGCGCGCCCGGCAGCAGGCCCGCTTCCAGCAGAATCTGGAAACCGTTGCACACGCCCAGCACCGGCACGCCCCGGCCAGCCCGGCGGACCACTTCCTTCATCACCGGCGAGCGCGCGGAAATGGCGCCGCAGCGCAGATAGTCGCCAAAGGAAAAGCCCCCCGGCAGGGCGATCAGGTCCACCGCGTCAAAATCCGCATCGCCGTGCCAGACGGCCAGCGGCTCGCGCCCCGTCACACGGGTCAGCGCCGTGGTCATGTCCCGGTCGCAATTGGAGCCGGGAAAGGTGATGACGGCTGTTTTCATGAGTGTTGCTCCGCCCGCGTCCGGTCAGTCCAGCGTGATGTGGTAATTTTCGATCACCGTATTGGCGAGCAGGGCCTCGCACATGGCTTCCACGTCCGCCTGCGCCTTGGCGCGGTCGTCCGTTTCCAGGTCCAGTTCGATCAGCTTGCCCTGGCGGGCGTCCACCACGCCCATGAAGCCCAGATCCCCCAGCGCATGGGCGATGGCCTTGCCCTGCGGGTCCAGCACCCCGGATTTCAGTGTGATATGTATGCGCGCCTTCATCGGCTCTTCCTCCGGCCCTTGATGGTGCCGCCGCCCCACCGACGCCACCGGCGCCGGGGGCGCGCGGTCATTTGCGTTGGTGATCGGCGAATTCGGCGATATCGGCGCTGGGCAGAATGCCGAGTCGCCGCGCCACTTCCTGATAGGCGTCCATTTCCCCGCCGAGATCGCGGCGGAAGCGGTCCTTGTCCAGCTTTTCGCCGGTTTTCATGTCCCACAGGCGGCAGCCGTCGGGGCTGATCTCGTCCGCCAGGATCACGGTGTGCAGGTCTTCCGCCTCGTAATGGCGGCCAAATTCCAGCTTGAAATCCACCAGGCGCACGGAAATGGCGGCGAACAGGCCAAACAGCATATCGTTGATCCTGAGCGCCATATGGGCCATTTCGTCCAGCTCCACCTCGTCTGCCCAGCCGAAGGCGAGAATGTGCTCGTCCGTCACCAGCGGGTCGTTCAGCGCGTCGGACTTGTAGCAGAACTCGATGATGGGGCGGGGCAGGACCGTGCCTTCTTCCAGCCCCAGGCGACTGGCCAGGCTGCCCGCCGCCAGGTTGCGCACGATCACCTCCACGGGGATGATTTCCACCGCGCGCACCAGTTGTTCGCGCATGTTCAGGCGCTTGATGAAATGGGTGGGAATGCCCAGCGTAGTCAGCGCCGTGAAGATATGCTCGCTGATGTGATTGTTGATCACGCCCTTGCCGGACAGCGTGCCCTTCTTCTGATTGTTGAAGGCGGTGGCATCGTCCTTGAAATACTGGATGATGGTACCGGGGTCCGGGCCTTCATAGAGAATTTTGGCCTTGCCTTCATAAATCTTCTTGCGGCGGGACATGGGTGGGCGTTTCCTTTTGGATAAGGGGCCACGTCGGCCCGTGGCGCCTGAACCGGTCTGGCGGGACCATAGGCGAAAGGTCGGGCAGGCTCAATCCCTTCTTCATGCGCTTGCACCCGGCCCGCTGACGGCTTAGTAAGGTGCTGAAACGACCCACAGGGCCGACCGGCAGGGCGCCGGGGCGGTGGGGTCGAAATGTCATCAACACCGGGTGTCGCGCCCGGATCATCCGCCGGGCCAGCGTGCCCGCAATATCGAGGACCGCTACCATGACCTCTTTCAGCAGCCGCGAAAAGGCATTCGAAGACAAGTTCGCGCATGACGAAGAAATGCAGTTCCGCGCGCGTGCCCGCCGAAACCGCCTGTTCGGGCAGTGGGTTGCCGAATCCATCGGCCTGGGGGAGGCGGAAGCCCGGCTGTATGGCGAACGCATGGTCACCGAGGATCTCAAGGAAGCCGGCGACGAAGACGTTTTCCGCGCCGTGGAAGCCGATCTGGCCGAGCGCAAGGTTGAGATTTCCCGCCACCGTCTGGAAAAAAAGCTGGAAGACTTCATGAGGGAAGCCAAGGCCCAGCTTGCGGGCGAATAAAGGCGGGCGCCGGGGGCGGCGCCGTTTTCTGATTCAGGGCGTGGTTTTCTGATCCAGGTCAAGGCGTGCGATGGGCGCGGCGGATACCTTCCCGCGTCATGCAGGCACGACTCACACCCTATGCGGCGGAATCGGTTCCCCGTTATACCAGCTACCCCACGGCGCCCCATTTTCATGGTGGCGTCACGGCGGATACCTATGCGGCCTGGCTTTCGCAGGCCCGGCCAGACGGGCCGCTTTCGCTGTATCTGCACATACCGTTCTGCCGCCAGCTTTGCTGGTATTGCGGCTGCAACACGGTGGTGGCCAACAGGACCGATCGAGCCGCCCCCTATGTGGCCGCGCTGGAGACGGAGATCGCCCGCGTGGGCCAGCACCTGGCAAGGGGAGTGGCGGGCGCGTGTCCGCCGGTGGCGGCGGTGCACTTTGGCGGCGGCACCCCGACATTTCTGTCCCGCGATCACCTGCTGGGGCTGATGGCCGCCCTGAAGCGCCATTTCACCCTGCTGCCCACGGCGGAAGTGGCGCTGGAAGCGGACCCCCGCACGCTGGACGGGGACTGCGTGGACACGCTCCGCCGAATGGGGGTGACACGGGTGTCGCTGGGCGTGCAGGACTTTGACGGCCATGTGCAAAAGGCCATCAACCGCGTACAGCCCTATGAACAGGTGGCAGCGGCGGTGGCCCGGCTGCGGGCGGTGGGCATCGACCATATCGCCTTTGACCTGATGGTGGGGCTGCCGGGACAGACCGTGGCGAGCGTGGAGGAAACCGCCCGCCTGGCGGTGGGGTTGAACCCGGATCGGCTTGCCGTGTTCGGCTATGCCCATGTGCCCTGGTTCAAGAAACATCAGCGCCTGATCGATGAAACGGCCCTGCCGGACGGCGATGCCCGCTTTGACCAGCGCGCCGCCGTGAACCGCCTGCTGGCGGAGTGCGGCTATGAACCGGTGGGGTTCGACCATTTCGCCCGCGCCGGGGATGCCATGGCCACCGCCGCCGTGACCGGTGATCTGCGGCGGAATTTCCAGGGCTTCACCACGGATGATTCGGATACCCTGATCGCCTTCGGGGCTTCCGCGATCGGCTCTCCTGGGGCGGGGTATGTGCAGAATGCCGTGGATATCGGCAGCTATCGCCGGGTCATCGAGTCGGGCACACTGGCCACGGTGAAGGGCATTGCCGTTTCCGCGGAGGACCGTTTGCGCCGGCGGGTGATCGAGCGCCTGATGTGCGATTTCAAGGTGGACGTGGGCCATGAATGCCGCCTTGCCGGCTTTCGGGACGATCATCTGGACGGCGGCCTTGCCGATCTGGTGCCCCTGGCGGCGGATGGACTGTGCAGGCTGGACGGGCGCACCGTGCGGGTGCCCGGCCCGGCCCGCGCACTGGTGCGGGTGGTGGCCAGCCGGTTCGATGCCTATTTCATGGCCGCCGCGACGGGGGGCGGGGCGCGACATTCCAGCGCGGTATGATCCCGCCTTGCCGCGCCTGAAGGGGCCTGGCCCCGTGCGGGTGCTGGCGTCGGCGCGGTTCGTCTTGCCACAGCCACTTGCGGTACGGGCGGGCGGCACGCTAAACAGCGGGTCCCATGAACGCTGCCCGGAGGCGCACCGCGTGCTCATTCTTTTCCTGACCGCATTTTTTGTTATGGCGGGGTTTTCCCTGCTGCTGCCCAGCATCGTCTTCGTGCTTCAGAATCTTGGCGCCAGCCCGGCGCTGGCCACCCCCATGCTGGCGGCCTACAGCCTGGCCCAGTTCCTGTTCGGGCCGCTTTGGGGCGGGCTGTCCGACCGGCTTGGGCGCAAGCCCGTGCTGCTGTTGTGCCTGGGCGGCAGTTTCGGGGCCTATCTGTTCATGAGCCGGGTGGCGGCGGACAGTCTGCCGCTGATGCTGCTGGCGCTGGCAATGGCGGGGGCCATGGCGGGCAGCCTGGCCGTGCTGTTTGCTGCCGCCGCCGACAGAACCGGTGTGGAAAACAGGGCGCGTGGCATGGGGCTGATCGGCGCGGCAATCGGGCTTGCCTTTGTCTTTGGCCCCGCGCTTGGCGGCTATCTGGCGGGGGAGTCCGCCGACGAGGCCAGCATCATCGTGCCCGCCTTTGCCAGTGCCGCGGTCAGCGGCCTGGCCCTGATGCTGGTGCTGGTGAATTTCCGGGAAAGCCACAGCCATGCGGGCACCGGCCTGCCGGTGGGGCGGCTGAAGGGGCTGGCGATCATGACATCCCGGCCCCTGCTGGCCCGGCTCGGCCTGATGGTGCTGCTGTTCACGGTCAGCCTGTCCCTGATGGAACCCAGCCTGCCCCTGCTGCTGGAAGGGCGCCTTGGTTGGGGGCCGCGTGAACTGGGGCGGCTGTTCACCTATGTGGGGCTGATCATGGCGCTGATGCAGGGCGGCGTGGTGCCCCGGATCGCCCGGCGCATGGGCGAGCGCCCTGTGGCCCGCGCCGGGGCGCTGATGATGGGGCTGGGGCTGGCCGGTCTGGCGCTGGCGGATGGCCTGGCAAGCGTGCTGGCGGCCATGACGCTGGTGGGTCTGGGCGTGGCCTGTTTCAACCCCACCATGGCGAGCCTGGCCTCCCATCAGGCGGGATCGGGTGAGCGCGGCCTGGTCATGGGGCAGTTCAATGCCATGCAGGCGCTGGGCCGCAGCGCCGGGCCGCTGGCCTCCGGCGTGTTGTTCCAGTCCGCCGATGCCATGCCTTTTCTGGTGGGGGCGGTGCTGGTGCTGCTGGTGCTGGTCTGGCAATCCGTGTTGTTTGCGCGGCTGGCGCGCAAGGCCGCCACATGACATTGGCGGGGACCAGCGGCGCCTTTCCGGGCGGCCCGCCCGTGAAGGGCGGGGCGGTGGCGGAACACTGGCCGCTCAGGGTGCCTTTCGTGATCGCCCGTTCACGGCGGGAGACGGTGACGGTGGTGCGGGTCAGCCTGCATGACGGCACCTTTTCCGGCCAGGGTGAATGCCAGCCCAATGACCGTTATGGCCACAGCGCCGAAGCCGTGGTGGATGAGGTGCATCAAGCGCTGGAAGCCGGGCTTTCCACACCGGCGGACCTGCACGGGCCGGGCGCACCCCGGCTCAGTCCCCCGGCGCGCAACGCGCTGGATTGTGCGCTCTGGGATCTGGCCGCCAAGCGGGCGGGCAGGCGGGTCTGGGATCTGCTGGGCGTTGCCGCGCCCGCGCCGCTGGCCACCGCCTTCACCATCAGCCTCGATACGCCGGATGCCATGGCCGCTGCGGCGCGGGATGCGGCGGGGCGCGGGCTTGCCCTTGTGAAGCTGAAGCTGGGGCGCGGCCTGTCCGATCTGGCGCGGGTTGGGGCGGTGCGTGATGCGGCACCGGATGCGGCGCTGATCGTGGATGCCAATGAGGGCTGGGGCGCCGGGGATCTGCCGGTGCTGCTGGCCGCGCTGGCGGATGCCGGGGTGCGGCTGGTGGAACAACCACTGCCCGCGGGCGCCGATGCGGCCCTGGCGGAGATCGACCGCCCCGTGCCCGTTTTCGCCGATGAGAGCATTCACGGGCCGGGCGATCTGCCGACTCTCAAGGACCGCTATGACGGCATCAATCTGAAGCTGGACAAGACCGGCGGCCTGACCGAAGCGCTGAGACTGGCGGATCGGGCGGCGGAGCTGGGCATGACCTTGATGGTGGGGTCCATGCTGGGCACGTCGCTGGCCATGGCGCCGGGGCTGGTGCTGGCATCGAGCGTGCCGGGCGCGCCGGTGCTGGCGGACCTGGACGGGCCGCTGCTGCTCAGCCGGGATCGGGCGCATTCGCTGGCCGCCGCCGGGCCGGGCCGGTGGGCCGCGCCGGATGCTGCGCTCTGGGGCTGATCGGACTGTAGCTGATCGGATTGGGGCTGGTCAGAGCGCGTCCGGGCCGCCTTTCGGGCCGTCCGCCGTGAAGGCGTTCAGGCCGATGATGGTATAGGTATCGCGGATGCCGGGCAGGGTCTGAATGCGGGTGGTGACGAAACGTCCGATTTCCTGATCGTCGCTCAACTGGAACTGCGCCAGAAGATCGAACTGGCCCGATGTGGAATGGACACTGCGCACCTCCTCCACCGTGTCGGCGATGGCGGCGGCCACGTCATAAGTGCGGCCAAGCTGACATTTGATCTGAACAAAAACGGTTTTCATTGCGCGTTCCTTTCGCTCCCGGCATCTTCCCGCTGCTATCGACCGGGCCGAATCAGTGGGGTATAGGATGAAAAAGGCATAAACCATCCATCGCGCGCTGCAAACCGTATATGGCGTGTCAGATCGTGAAACCCGCGAACCCCTGGGAAAAGGACCGGCTGTGGCCACCGATCGGGATACCATCACGACCACGAATGGGCGGCTGGCCGATGCCATTGGCGCGGCGCGTATCATGGTGGTGGACGATATGCCCCTGATGCGTCGCCTGATCGGGGAAACGCTGGAACAGGCGGGCTTCACCCATATCGACTATGCCGAAGACGGCGATGTGGCGCTGGACCGCATCGGCGCCACCCGGCCCGATCTGGTGGTGCTGGACATTGCCATGCCGCGTATGGACGGGCTGGCGGTGTGTCGCGCGCTGCGGGATGACCCGGCATTCGCCGATCTGCCCGTGGTGGTGCAGAGCGCTTTCGGTGATGCGGATGAACGTTCGGCGGTGTTTGCCGCCGGGGGAACCGACTTCATCAGCAAGCCCATCAACCGCGCCGAGCTGGTGGCACGGGTTCGGATGCATGTGGAAAACCGCGCGCTGATCGCCGATCTCAGGGATTATCGCGCCCGCATGGAAACCGAACTGGCGCTGGCCCGCCACATGCAGCACAGCCTGTTGCCGCGCTCGGAGCAGGTGCGCGACATGGAACAGCGGCTTGGCGCCCGGCTGGAATCGCTCTATCAGGCGTCCGAAGCGCTTGGCGGCGATCTCTGGGGCGGCTGGCCCCTGCCGGACGGGCGCGTGGCGCTTTATGTGCTGGATATTGCCGGGCACGGCGTGGGCGCGGCCATGAACACCTTTCGTGTCCACACCGCCATCGCCAACTGCGCCCATCTGGCGGACAGGCCCGATGCCTTCATGACCGCGCTGGACCGCGCGCTTTCCCGCAGCTTCGGGGAAGAGCAGTTCGCTACCATGCTCTTTCTGGTGCTGGACGGGGAAAGCGGCGCTCTCGACTATGTGGCCGCCGGTACGCCCCCGCCGATCATCCTCGCCGGTGACGGGGCGCGCTTCCTGGATGGCAGCGGCCTGCCGCTGGGTATTGCCCCGGAAACGGAGCGCCCCGTTCGCCATGACCGGCTGAGCCCCGGCGAAAGCCTGTTCCTGTATTCGGACGCGCTGATGGAATCCCCCGACCGATCCGGCCATATGGGGGACGGGGCGGAGATTGCCCGCCGTGTCGCGGCGCTGATGGATGCCGCCGAAAAAGAGCCGGTGCTGCCCCGCCTGATGACGGATATATTCGGCGATGACCACCTCGCCCTTGACGACGACCTGACCCTGCTCCTGCTGTGCCGTTAGGCCGACCCCGGAAAGCCCCCGGCTTTGGAGACCTGGCCGGGGGTGGGGAGGCCCAGCACGCCTTCCACGAAGGTGGCCGTGTGGATCAGGCCGTCCAGGGACAGGCCGGTGTCCACGCCGCTTCTTTGCAGCAGATAGACAAGGTCCTCGGTGGCGATATTGCCGGTGGCTTTCGGCGCGAAGGGGCAGCCGCCCAGCCCCGCGATGGAAGCATCGAGCCGGGTCACGCCCGCTTCATAGGCGGCCCAGGCATTGGCGATGCCGGTATTGCGGGTGTTGTGAAAATGGGCGCGCAGGGGAATGTCCCCCACCGCCTCCCGCACGCGGCCCACAAGGTCCGTGACCTGGGCGGGCACGGCCACGCCGATGGTGTCCGCAAGCGCCAGTTCCTTCGGCTCCGCTTCCGCCAGCCGCTTTGCCGTGTCCACCACGGTTTCCGGGGCCACCGGGCCGTCAAACGGGCAACCGAAAGCGGTGGACAGCGTGATCTGCGCGCTCATGCCTTCCTGTTTTGCAAGGCTGACAATGCCGGTGGCGTCTTCCACCGCTTCCAGCCGGGTGCGGCCCTGATTGCGCTGGCCAAAGCCATCGCTGCACACGGCCACGGCGCCCGCCTCGTCCACGCCGCGCCTGCCGCCTTCGCGGGTGGCGAGCGCGCGGAGCAGGCCGCGCTTGTTCAGCACCAGACCGATATAGGTCACGTCGGGCCGGTCGGGCAGGGCGGCCACCACGTCCTCCGCGTCCGCCATCTGGGGCACCAGCCTTGGGTGGACGAAGCTCGCCACCTCGATCCGCCTGACGCCCGCATCCAGGGCGCCGCCGATCAGGCTCAGCTTGTCCGCCGTGGCGAAGGGGATCTTTTCGTTTTGCAGGCCGTCGCGCGGGCCCACCTCGATGATCTCCACCGCGGGGGTTTGTGCCATGGGCTCAGGCCTCCCGGCGCGGGCTGGCATATTTGTCCGTCACGAACAGGCCCACCAGCATCATGGTGATGAACAGCAGGGCTTCCCGTGGCTGGGTGGCCAGCATGGTCCAGGCCGGGCCGGGGCAAAGCCCCACCAGCCCCCAGCCGACCCCGAACAGCCCCGCACCAATGATGAGCTGCGGATCGATGCCGCGCTTGGTGGGGATGTCGAAGCGGGCGGCGCACAGCGGGGCCTGTTGCCGGAAGGCGAGCCGATAGCCCACAAGGCTGACCAGAATGCCCCCCACCATCACCATGACGAGCGACGGGTCCCAGCGGCCGGTAATGTCCAGAAAGCCGATGACCTTTTCCGGGTTGGCCATGCCCGACAGGGCCAGGCCAAGGCCGAATATCAGGCCGGAGACGAGCGCGAAAAGAATGGTTCGCATGGCGTGAAAGCCCCTTTATTTAAGCAGATATACGGTCAGCATGGCGGTGGCGATGAAAGTGATGACGGCCACCAGCGAACGCAGGGAAAAGCGGGACAGGCCGCATATGCCATGACCGCTGGTGCAGCCGCTGCCCACCCGTGTGCCGATACCCACCAATAGCCCGCCGATCGCCAGCAGCTCCGGGCTGTTGGTCACATTCACGATCAGCGGCTGCTGCAAGCCGAACTGATAGACCAGCGGTGCGGCAACCGTGCCGGCCAGAAAGGCGATGCGCCAGCCCTTGTCCGGCGCGCGCATGGCGCCCGTGGTGATGCCGCTGATTCCCATGATCCGGCCCAGCGTCATCATCAGGGCCACGGCGGCGAAGCCCACAAGGGCGCCACCGGCCAGGGATTGCCACGGTGTGAAAGCCTGCCAGTCAATGGTCATAAGAGGGGGTCCTTCGCATTACACCACGGGCATTACCGGCCCGGCACAGCATGTCACCCCGTTAGATAAAGCCTGTGGACCCGAATTTGAAGGGGGAAAGCGGTTGCCGTACGCCAAATCGGACCAAAAGCCGCACGGGCTGCGGCACTGCTTTTGGTTTAACGGCGACAACAGGCATTGACGGGCGGGTGGGCACTTCGCAAAGTACGCACACATGGTTTTATGGCATGGTTCGGATCGGGGGGCGATCAGGTGGTGCGATTATTGGGGATCGTCCTGCTCATGCTGGCAGGATTGCCACAGGGCGGGGCGTCGGCGCAGGATCAGGGGCGCCCGGCGGCGAAGCCCTGCTATCTGGATGGCCTGAAGGACGCGGTGGACTGCTATCGGTTCGATCTGCCGCTGCACCATGCCGGGCCGGGCGCGGAAACGGTATCGGTCTTTGCCGCCGTGCTGCCCGCCCGTTCCGCCCGGCCACAACCCGATCCGCTGGTGATACTGGCTGGCGGGCCGGGGCAGGCGGCCAGCGAACTGGCGCCGCTGGTGGATCGCATATTCGATGCCGTGCGCGACAGCCGCGATATCGTGCTGATTGATCAGCGCGGCACGGGCCGCTCCACGCCCCTGCAATGTGATCTTGAGACGGACGTGAACAGCCTGTCCGCGCTGACGGACGCGGTCAGGGCGTGCCGCGCGGGTTTTGACCTGGATGTGGCCGCCTTCACGCAGGAAAACGCCGTTCAGGATTTTCGCGCCGTGCTGGACCGGCTGGGATATGGCAGCGTCAATCTGTGGGGCGGGTCTTATGGCACGCGGGTGATCAGCCATTATGTGAAGCGCTTCCCGGATCATGTGCGCGCCTTCATTGCCGATTCCATCGCGCCGCCGGATCGCAAACTGTTCCGTTTCGCGCCAAAGGCCGCCGGGCGGGCCATGGATCGCCTGCTGGCGGACTGTGCGGCATTCGAGCCTTGCCGGGATCGTTATCCCGACCTTGGCGACCGGCTGGACCGGCTGATGGACCGGGCGGCGGCGGGCGAACTGGCCTTTTCCGGCCCCGACCCCATGACGCGGGACGTGGACACGCAGCCGCTGCCGCTGTTTCTGGTGGCCAACGGCCTGCGCGGGGCGCTGTATCAGATGGAAGGCACCGCGACCCTGCCTTATGTGATCGCCCGCGCGGCGGAAGGCGACCTGACACCGCTGGCGGGCCTGTTCAGCGAAGGGCGCGTTCTGCCGCATCAGCCGCTTTATTTCGGGGCGACCCTGTCCGTTCTGTGCGGGGATGAGCTGGACCGCATCACCGCCGAGGAGGCGCGCGCCGCGGGCCGGGACAGCTTCACACGGGGCAGCTTCTATGAATTCTGGGCCGCCGCCTGCGCGGGGTGGGATTATACGCCGTTTTCCCGGCTGCCCGCCGATCAGGCCGAGCCGCTGGAAAGCGATCTGCCCGCCCTGCTGCTGTCCGGTGATCTGGACCCGATCACCCCGCCGGACATGGGCGCGCATCTGCTGGGGGGGCTGGAAAACGGCGCTCACAAGGTGGTGCCCGGCACCGGCCATATTGCCAGCACCGTGCCCTGCGTGGGGGATGCGATCGTGCGTTTTCTGGCCGAGCCGGACGCCCGCGCGGCCTTTGACGGCGGCGATGACGACAGCCCCGACTGCGCCGGTACCCGCGCTCGGCTGAAGCCCTTTCTGGGCCCCAATGGCCGCACCGTGCCCGCCCCGGAACCGCCGGAGGCATCGGACAAGGCCGTTCTTATCGGGATGGAGGCGCGCCCATGATCCGCGTGAACGGTATTTCCAAGGCATTCGGCGCGGTGCAGGCTGTTTCGGACATGCATTTCACCGCCGCCGACGGGGCGATCACCACATTGCTGGGGGCCAACGGGTCCGGCAAGACCACCACACTCAGGGCGGTATCCGGCCTGTTGACGCCGGACAGCGGGCAGGTGCTGGTGGATGGCCATGTGATGGCGACGGATACCCTGGCGGCGCAGGCCCGGCTGGGCGTGTTCCCGGATAATTTCGGGCTTTATGCGCGGCTGACCACGCGGGAGCATCTGGCCTATTTCGCCCGGCTGCATGGCATGGGCGGGTCTGACCTGGATGCCGCTATCGAGCATGTGGTTGCCCTGCTGGAAATCAGCGACATCGTGGACCGGCGCACGGAAGGTTTTTCCAGCGGTCAGCGCATGAAGGTGGCGCTGGCCCGTGCCATCATTCACAGGCCGCGCAATATCGTGCTGGATGAACCCACCCGTGGGCTGGACGTGATGAGCATACGCCTGCTGCGCCGTATCCTGTCTGATTTGCGCGATGCCGGGCACTGTATTCTGCTGTCCAGCCATGTGATGGCGGAAGTGCAGCGCCTGAGCGATCATGTGGTGATGATGGCGGCGGGCCGCAAATGCGCCGAAGGCAGCCCGGACGAACTGGTGCGGGAAAGCGGCGAGCCGGACCTTGAGGAAGCGTTCGTGGCCTTTTCCCGTGCTGCCGCCGGGGCGGACAGCGGCCCCGAAAACCGGGCAGCCAAAGAGGAGAGCAGGGCATGACACAGGCCACTTTCCGCTCTCAGGTGCGGGCGATCTATGGCAAGGAAATGCGCGACATGCTGCGGGACCGGCGCACCCTGATCGCCGTGTTTTCCTTTATCATCGGCACGCCCCTGCTGGCCTTTTTCATCGGCTTTCTGGTCACCCTGAACAAGGGGGCGGACAGCCCGCCCATGGCGATGCTGGTGGGGGCGGACCTGATGCCGGGCCTGGAACAGCATCTGGTCAATCAGGGCTTCGCGGTGGAGCGCCGTGCTCGCGCTGATGACAATGGGCAGGGCGGCGCGGCCTCGATCCCGGACAGCCTGCCGGAAGGCGTGCACGCGCTTGTTCGGATTCCGGCTGATGCCCCGGTCACGATCCGGGGCGGTCAGCGGCTGGACATTCCCGTCTATGTGGACGAAGGCGCCCGCGAGGGGCTGGAAAAAGGCCGCCGCATCATGTCCGCGATCCAGCAATATGGCAGCCTGATGGCGCGCCACCGCCTGATCGCGCGGGGGGTGCCCGCCGGCCTTGGTCAGCCGCTCAATCCGGTGGCGGGGGATGTGGCCAGCGAAAGCCTGATCAATCGTTTCATCGCGCGGGCCATGGTGCTTCTGTTCTTCGTGGCGCCTTTTTCCGCCGCCATGTCCGTGGCGCTGGATACACTGGCCGGGGAACGGGAACGCAAAAGCCTGCAATCCCTGCTGGCCCAGCCGGTGGCGCCAAGGGCGCTGGTGAGCGGCAAGTTTCTGATGGTGCTCAGTTTCGGCTTTGTGGGCTCGGCGCTCAGCGCCGCGCTGCTGATCGCGGCCATGGCGCTGGCACCGGATGCGGCGGCCGCGGTGCTGCCGCCGGTTTCCTTTGCCGTGCTGCCGCCGATCATTCTTCAGTTGTTGCCGCTGTCGGCATTCGTGGCGGCTCTGCTGATGGCGGTGAGCATCAGCGTGAAAAGTTTCAAGGAAGGCCAGTCCTATATGGGCATGATCATGGTGCTGCCGCTGGTGGCGGGCTATATCAAGCTCTATGCCAATGACAAGTTGCCGGATGTGGTGCACATGCTGCCGCTGTTCGCCGACATGGAAAGCCTGAACCGGCTGATCCTGACCGGCTCGGCCAGTTGGACCCATGTGGGGGTTGCCATTATCGCGTCCACCCTTGGGGCGGTGCTGGCGCTTGGTTATACGGTGCGCCGCCTGTCCAGCGAACGTCTGTTGGACGGCGATTGAGCCATAAAAGCGCATCCGTGCCTGGGCTTCCCTGGCTGCATCATAAGGCCGGCGGCTTGTTGCGTTTGATGGCACGGACCACAAAGCGCTGCGGGGCCAGATGGGGCAGGGCGGCACGCTCCACGGGCAGGGGCGCCCCGGTTATCTGGGCGGCGATCAGCGCGCCCAGAAGCGGCGCGGTCTGGAACCCCTTGGCGCCGAGCCCGGTCAGCAGATACAGCCCCTTCCGGCAGGGCGGCGGGCCAAGCCCGGTGCGCGTGGCATCCCGGCTCAGCGGGGCATAGCGCTCGGCAAGGGCCTGCCAGTCCGGTACCGGCCCGGCAAGGGGCAGATGATCCGGCGTGGCGGCGCGCAGGCCGGTCCAGTCGCGGCATGGCCGGTCGTCACATGTCTGGTCGTCGCCGGGCCTGTCAGGCCGGGGCGCGGCGGGGTCACCCGGAAGCCAGTCCATCAACCGATCCAGCAGCCGGGCGCGGCGCTCCGCCGTGGGGGGCAGGGCCGCGCGGCTGTGCGGTGGCAGCGGGTCAAAGGTGCTGCCCACAAGGCGCCAGCCATCCACATCGGCGGAGATATAGCCGTCATCATGCAGGCTGTGCGGGGCGAGGCCGGGACAGGCGCGGGTCTGAAACCGGGCCACCTGCCCGCTCACCGGCCTGAGCGGCAGCAGATCGGCGGGCGCCTGCAACAGGTCGCCGCTGGCCATGCCGCCCGCCACCACCACCGCGTCCGCCGTTGCCAGTATGGCGCCCTGGCTGTTCAGCGCCTGCCAGCGCCCGTCCTGCGGGGTCAAGCGGGCCACTGAGGCACGGCGCCGGTCGATGCCCGCCAAAAGGCTGTCACAGGCGTTTCCGCCCTCCACGGTACCGGCAAGGGGCAGATGCAGGCCGTCCCCCGTCTCTTGTAGCCAGTCCGCCCCCCATCCCAGATGGCTTTGCAGGCGGGCGCACCGATCCGGCGTGTCCTTCAGATGCAGCCCCGGTGGCCCCGATAGCGGCACGCCGCCGGTGACCGCCTGATGAAAGGCGGACACGGTGAAGCGGGCGGTTGCCCCGTCGTCCAGCACGAAACGGGGCGCCAGAACGGCGGCGGGAACCCGGCTCGCCCCGTCGGAGCCCCCTTCTTCCAGCAGTGTGACCGACAGCCCCCGGCGATGGCACGCCGCCGCCACACAGGCCCCGGCGATGCCGCCGCCGATCACCAGCACGTCAGCGGGCATTGCCGGCGGGGCGGGCATGGCCCATTCGGGGGCCGGGTCCGGTGGCAGTGCCTGCGGAGCCGGTGTGGCCATGGCGCCCAGCAGCCGTTCCCGCTTGTCCCCGAAACCGGGGGCCTTACGCATCTCGAACCCGCGCGCGGCAAGCCCCCGCCGCACGAAACCGGCGGCGGTGAAGGTGGCGACCCGTGTGCCGGGGCGCGACAGGCGGGCGATCTGGTCCAGCACGCTGTCCCGCCACATGGCGGGGTTGCGGCTTGGGGCGAAGCCGTCCAGATACCAGGCATCCGCTTCGCCGGAAAGCGCCTGAAGGGCGCTCTCGGCCTCCCCGAAGGACAGGATCAGCGTTACGTCCGGGCCAAGCGGGCAGTGATACACCCCCCGGCTTGGCGGCGGCCAGGCGGCGATCAGGCGCTGTGACAGCGGGGCCAGTTCGGGAAAGGCCCGGTGGGCGCGGGCCAGGTCGGCCCGGCTGAGGGGGTGGGCTTCCACCGACAGGAAGGTCAGGTGGTCGCCCCGTGCCGGATGATCCCGCCATGCCGCCCAACTGGCAAGGAAATTGAGGCCCGTTCCAAAGCCGGTTTCCATGATGACAGGGTGTTGCCGGGCTCGGATGATCCGGTCCAGCTCCACCCCGTCCAGAAAGGTGAAACGGCTTTCCCCCAGCCCGTCCGCCGGATTGTAATAGCAGTCGCCATAGGCGCTTGCATGGGGGCTGTGGTCGCTCCAGTCCAGCCGGGCGGTCTCCAGTGCAAGGGAGGACGGGGCGAGGGGGGGTGATGTGGCGTGCATGGTCTTGTCCGGTTGTCCTTCCGGTGGGGCGGCCTGCTCCCCGGTGCTTGGCAGGGGCTTTGGTGCAAGGCTAAGCTGATCCCCTGCTAGACCGCAAAGGGGGAGAAGACAAGTATGCTCTATGATCTGGACGGCACCGCGCCGAGCATGGCGCCCGGCGCCTGGGTGGCGCCGGGCGCCCATGTGATTGGCCGGGTGGAACTGGCCGAAGCCGCCAGTGTGTGGTTCGGGGCCGTGCTGCGCGGCGACAATGAGCCGATCACGCTGGGCGCCCGAAGCAATATTCAGGACGGCAGCGTGTGCCATACGGACCCCGGCCAGCCGCTTGTCATAGGGCGGGACGTGACCATCGGCCACAAGGTGATCCTGCATGGCTGCACCATTGGCGACAGGGCCCTTGTGGGTATGGGCAGCACCGTTCTCAATGGGGCTGAGGTCGGGGAAGGCTGTCTGGTGGGCGCGGGCAGCCTGATCACCGAGGGCAAATCCTTTCCGCCCGGCATGTTGATCATGGGCACCCCCGCCAGAGTGGTGCGGGCCCTGTCCGAATCGGAACGCGCGATGATCGCCGCATCGGCTCGAATCTATGTGGATAATGCCGCTCGTTTCCAAGCCGGATTGACCCCGTTGACACAAGGAGTCACGGAGAATTGAGGGGTAGTTGGCATTGGTTTTGTTGGACAGGCGGCCCGTCGCCCGGTAAATGTCAGGGCACGTTGGACCGGGCCGTCCACATGCGAAAATCGGGCGGTCGCCTTTCACCACTGCAAAGACCCTGTTTGACAAAGGCCCCCACATGAGCGCGACGCGCCCTTTGACATCCATAGAGCATCTTCGGGACGTGGACCTGGTCGCACGGGTGGAAATTTCCGAAAAGGTTGGGCGGCTGCTGTCCGGCAATCCCGGCGCGTCCGACCGTGAAGCCGGGTTGGAACTGGCCCGTATGCTGGTGGCCGATGCCTCCATTTCCGTGCGTGAAGCCCTGTCGCGGGAACTGCGCCACTGTGTTTTCCTGCCCGATGATCTGGTGCGCAGCCTGGCGGCGGACCTGGATCAGGTGGCCATGCCGTTCCTCATGATTTCCGAGGCGGTGGACGATGCAATCCTTGAAGACATTGTGCGGTCGGGCGGCGCGGGTGCACAGGAAGCCATAGCCAGCCGCGCCGCGCTGGGCGAGCGGGTGGCCTATGCGCTGTGTGATGTGGCGGGCGAGAACGCGGTGGAAACCCTGATGGAAAATGGCACCGCAACCGTGGCGGAGCGCGGCTTTCGCCGGGTCATCGGGCGCTTCCCGGAAGAGGCGGCCCTGCTGGAGAAGATGGCCGAACGGTCGGATTTTCCCGCCAGCCTGGCGGAGCGCATCATCTTCAAGGTATCCGAGCGATACAGCCGGTATCTGATGGAAAAATTCCAGTTGGCCGATGATTATGCCAGCTATCTGACTTCCGTGGCCACCCGGCAGGTGGTCGCCCGTACACTGGAAGCGGCGCCGGATCGGGAAGTGGCCCGCTATATGGGCGACCTGAAGGCCGTGGGGGGCATCACGTCCGATGTGCTGCTGGGCTATCTTCAAAATGGCAATACGCGCCTGTTCATGAGCGCGCTGGCCGTGCTTCTGGGGCGGCCCTTGCAGGATGTGGCCAAGCGCCTGTCCAGGGGGGACAAGGCGGCGCTGGGCACCATGCTGGACCGGGCGGGCTTTTCCAATTCGGTGCGCGGCGTTCTGGTGATTGCGTTCGAGCGGCTGTTCCGCAATTCCTGATACCGTTTCACGAGCGCCCGACCGGGCATCCCTAGCAGGCCGGCCACGGGGCACCCCGCGCTGTCTGGCCGGGCTTCGACACATCTTGTCAGACGGGTAAGTATTCCTTTACTGTTTCCGGTACAAGAAACCGTGGTCGCCTCTGGCGGGCGCGTCAAATCGGGGGGCTTGTCCGTGATCCTGCCATCCATGCGCGCGCATTTTCAGATGCCGCGCGATCTTTGCTATCTCAATGCCGCCTATATGACCCCGCTGACCCTTGGCCAGCAGGCCGCCGGGCAGGGCGCCCTTGCCATGAACGGGACACCCTGGATGGTGGGGCCGGATGACTTTTTCACCACCACGGAAGCGATCCGGGGCCAGGGCGCCAGTATTTTCAACTGCACGGCGGATGATCTGGCCATTGTTCCCGCCGCCAGCTATGGCATTGCCACCGCCGCCCGCAATCTGCCGATCGAAAAGGGGCAGGCGGTGCTGGTGCTGGAAGGCCAGTTCCCGTCCAATGTCTATGAATGGCGCGCGCGAACCGCGGAGGTGGGGGCGGAGCTTGTGACCGTGGCGCCGCCGTCGGACGATGACTGGACGCGCGCCGTGCTGGAGCGGGTGGTCGCGCTGGGGGATCACCTGGCGATCGCCGCCCTGCCGCATGTGCACTGGTCGTCCGGCGCCAGGCTGGATCTGGTGGCCATTGGCCAGGCCGTTCGGGCTGCTGGCGGTGCGCTGGTGCTGGACCTTACCCAGTCTTTGGGGGCCATGCCCTTTGATGCCGGGGCGGTGGACCCGGATTTCGCCGTGGCCGCAGGCTATAAATGGCTGCTTGGCCCTTATGGGATGGGCCTGATGTATGTGGCGCCGCGCCATCAGCATGGCACGGCGCTGGAACAGAACTGGATCGTGCGCCGGGACAGCGAGGATTTCGCCGGACTGGTGGATTACAAGGACGATTATCAGCCCGGCGCCCGGCGCTTCGATGTGGGGGAGCGGTCGAATTTCATTCTGGCGCCCATCTTCCATGAAGGGTTGCGCCAGCTTCTGGAATGGGGCGTGGGCAATGTGGCGGAAAGCCTGAACGCCATCAATACACGCCTTGGGGCGGTGGCCGAGGCGGCGGGGCTTGGCCCCATTGCCGAATCCCTGCGCGGCCCGCACATGACGGGCATTCATTGCGGCGATCGCGGCCCGGCGCTGCTGGCGGCTTTGAAAGAGCGCGGCGTATCGGCATCCCTGCGCGGGCAGACCTTGCGGCTGGCCCCCCATCTGTGGATTGACGAGGCGGACGAGGCGCGGTTTGAAGAGGCTGTCAAAGCCCTGTAAACTATGGCTTCGGCCAGGTGTATTTTGATCGGGAAATCTTAAGGCGGCGTGCCGGGCCATGGCGTGCCGCGCGGGAAAGGGGCGCTTCATGGTGTCCATCGGCATAAAAGGCGGCAATACGGTGGCGGACTGCCTGTCCTGCCCGGCTCGGCCACGCATGTTGTGTGCCGGCATGGAAGACCGGCTGCTGCCCCGGCTCAATGCGGTTTCCACCGGGGTCACGCTGCAACGGGGGGAAAGCCTGTTCTTTGAAGGGGACAGCACCTCTCACGTTTATAATGTGGTGGATGGCACGCTGCGCCTGTCCCGTGTTGGCGCGGACGGGCGGCGGCAGATCATGGGCTTTCTCGGTACCGGCGATTATCTGGGCCACACCAGCCGATCCGAGTATAGCCTGTCGGCGGACGCCCTGACCGATGTGAAAGTGTGCCGCTTCGCCCGCGACGATCTGATGCGCCTGTGCCAGGAAAACCCGGCGCTGGAGCGGCAGTTCCATCATCTGACGGCGGGTATGCTGGACGATATGCAGGATCTGGTCTTTTCCCTGGGCCGCAAGACCGCGCTGGAGCGGGTGGCCAGCTTTCTGGTGCATCAGTTGGACCGGGCCTCCATGTCAGACAGCCTGCCGGGCCAGTTGACCCTGCCCATGACCCGCGCGGACATTGCCGATTTTCTGGGGCTGACGCTGGAAACCGTCAGCCGCGCCTTTTCCCGTTTGAAGCGGGAAGGCATTATCGTCATTCAGCAGGCCCACACCATTCATGTGGAGGACCGCCCCCGCCTGATCTCCCTGGCGGACGGGGACGGCTGAGGCGCCCGGCCTTCGCGGCCTTTCACAGCAGCACACCCGGATTGAGAATGCCGTGGGGGTCCAGCGCCTGCTTGATCGCGCGCATGGCGGACAGCCGCCCCGGATCGCCCAGGCGGGCCAGTTCCCCGCGCTTCAGGCGGCCTATGCCGTGCTCGGCGGACAGGCTGCCGCCCAGTTCCGCCACCAGATCATGCACCATGGCGGACACATCGTCCCACAGACCAAGAAAGCTGTCCCGGTCCATGCCGGGCGGCTGCATCAGGTTGAAGTGGATATTGCCGTCCCCCAAATGGCCGAACGGGGTCGCGGTGCTGCCGGGGACCAGGGCTTCCACCATGGGGATCGCCTTGTCCAGAAAGGCGGGCACGCGGGCCACGGGCAGGGCGATATCATGCTTGATGCTGGCGCCCTCGGCCTTTTGCGCCGCCGACAGCCCCTCCCGCAGGGCCCAGAGCGCGGCGGCCTGTTCGCCGCTGAAGGCAAGGGTGGCATCCGTCAGAATGCCGTCCGCGCGGCTGGCGTCCAGCATCTCGGCCAGATGGTCGGTCAGGGTGTCGTCATCGCCGCTCACCGTGGCGATAACATGCCAGGGATGGGCGTCCGCAAGCGGTGCGCGGGCGCCCGGCTGATGGGCAAGCGCCATGCGCAGCAGGCTGGCGGCCATCACCTCAAACGCCTCCACGCGGCCCGGAAAGGCACGGCGCAAGCGGCCCAGCAGCGCCAGCGCGGACGGCGCATCCCGCACCCCGGCCCAGAAGCTGGCTTCCTGCCGGGGCCGCGGTGCCAGATGCACGCTGGCCCGGCTGACCACGCCCAGCGTGCCTTCCGCGCCGCACAGCAACTGGCTCAGATGATAGCCCGTATTGTTCTTCATCAGCGGGCTCAGTTCATTCACCACCGTGCCGTCCGCCAGCACCGCTTCCACGCCGATCAGCAAGCGGCGCATGGTGCCGTGGCGGATCACATGGATGCCACCGGCATTGGTGGCGATCACACCGCCCAGGGTGCAACTGCCCTCGCTGGCCAATGACAGCGGAAACAGCAGATCGCGGGCCGCCGCCGCGTTCTGGATTTCCGCCACTGTCAGCCCGGCACCGGCGGTCAGGGTCAGGCCCTGTTCGTCCACCTGTGCCGCGCTTCGCATCCGTCGGGTGCTGATCAGCAGGCTGCCGGGCGCCCCTTCCAGCCCCGGCAGGCTGGCGCCCACCAACCCGGTATTGCCGCCCTGCGGCACAACGGCGAGCCGGTGGAGGTGGCAATAGGCCAGCAGGGCGGACAGGCGGTCGGTGGTGTCCGGCATCAGCATCAGCGGCGCGCTGCCCTGCCAGCGATCGCGCCATTCCCTCAGATGGGGGGCGAGGGTGTGCGGGTCGTCCTGCCAGCCGCCATCCCCGGCCAGGGATTTCAGATCCTGAAGTTGGCTGTCGGTGGGCGCGGTCACGGGTTTTCCCCCGCCTTGCCCGCGTCCCCGATCCGGTCTGTTTCCTCGGTTGGGCGGGGGGCGGCGGCGCGGATCAGCCGGTCCCGGATCGCCAGGCCGATGCCGCTTGCCGGGATCGGGGCCACATGGATGCGTCCGCCTTCGCCGATCAGCCCGTCGGCCTGTCGAAGGGTGGCAAAAAGGCTGTGGGCGGCTTCTTCCAGATTGCCGGTGGGGGATAGTGTCAACCCTTCGGGCAGGCCGGGCACGTCGTCGAAGCCGATCAGCACGTCGGGCGGTGAGGCGCTTTCCCGATCCAGCACGACCGGGGCATGGGGCGCATAATGGCTGGCGGCCTGGCCCGGTGCCGTGATGGTGTCGCCGTCGCGGCTCACCACCGGCAGATGGCCCACCGCCGCCAGTTCCCCGCTGGTCACCAGGCCGGGACGCAACAGCACCAGCCGGTCATGGTCCACGCCCACAATGGTGGACTCGATGCCGCCGGTGCAGGGGCCGCCATCAAGCACAAGGTCCACCTTGTTGCCGAGACCGTCCAGCACATCCGCCGCGCGGGTGGGGGACAGGCGGCCCGACGGGTTGGCGCTGGGGGCGGCCAGCGGCCCGCCAAAGGTGCTGATCAGGGCCGCTGCCACGTCATGACCGGGCTGGCGCACGGCCACGGTGGGCAGCCCGGCTGTCACGGCGGGGGCAAGGCCGCTGTCCGCCCTGTGTGGCAGAACCAGGGTCAGCGGCCCTGGCCAGAAAGCGCCCATCAGGGCTTCCGCGGCATCGTTTGCCTCGGCCAGGGTGGTGGCCATGTCCCGCCCGCTCACATGGCAGATCAGCGGATTGTGGTCGGGCCGGCCCTTGGCCTTGAAAATGGCGGCCACGGCGCGCGGGTTGCGGGCATCCGCCGCCAGACCGTACACGGTTTCGGTGGGCAGCCCCACAAGGCCGCCCCGGCTGAGCACCTGTTCGGCTTCCCGGATGGCGGCGGGGTCGCTGCCGCTGCGAAGGCGGCTCTGGCTGCGCTTGGTGCTGGCCTTTGACATGGTTTCCCTTATCCTGAACGGGGTTCTGAACCGGGCGCCGGTCGGGGCGACAGAACCACCGGCGATCCGCTGAACCGGAATTTCTGGACAGTCGCGTCCAGTTTGTCCAAAGTCTCCGCCGGGAATATATGATGCGTGCAAGGCTCTAGCACGGGCCGGGCCATATTTGAAGCCTCGGGAGGGAACAGCCATGACCGACTATAAGGCACCGCTTCAGGACATCGCCTTTCAACTGGAAACCGTCGGGGGTATGGCGCAATGGCCGTCTGTGCCGGGCTTCGAGGAAGCGGGGGAAGACCTGGTCTCAGCCGTGCTGTCGGAAGCGGGCAGGCTGGCCGGTGAGGTGATCGCCCCCACCAATGCCGTGGGGGACGCGGAAGGCGCCGTGCGGGACGGCGACGGCGTGCGCACGCCGGACGCTTTCAAGGCCATGCACAGGGCCTATGTGGATGGTGGCTGGCCCACGCTGGCCTTCGATCCCGATTATGGCGGGCAGGGCCTGCCGGGCACGCTGGCCATGGCGGTGACCGAAATGGTCACCAGTGCCAATATGGCCTACAGCCTCAACCCGCTGCTGTCGTCCGGCGCGATCGAGGCGCTTTCCGCCCACGGGACCGAGGATCAGAAGCAGACCTATCTTTCCCGACTGATTTCCGGGGAATGGTCCGGCACGATGAACCTGACGGAGCCGGGCGCCGGGTCGGACGTGGGCGCGCTCAAGACCCGCGCCGAGCGGGCGGACGATGGCAGCTACCGGATCACCGGGCAGAAAATCTACATCACCTGGGGCGAACACGATCTGGCGGAAAACATCGTTCATCTTGTGCTGGCCCGGCTGCCGGACGCGCCCAAGGGCACCAAGGGCATTTCCATGTTTCTGGTGCCGAAATATCTGGTGAATGCCGATGGCTCGCCCGGCGCGCGCAACGATGTGCGCCTGGTGGGGCTGGAACACAAGCTGGGCATCCATGCCAGCCCCACCTGCACCATGGCCTTTGGTGAAAACGGCGATTGCGTCGGCTATCTGGTGGGGGAGGAAAACAAGGGTATGCGCAACATGTTCACCATGATGAACCATGCCCGCGTGGGCGTGGGGCTTCAGGGTACCGCCATTTCCGAGCGCGCCTATCAGGCGGCGGTCTGGTACGCGAAGGACCGGGTGCAGTCGGCGGCGCTGGGCGCGCGCACACCCGAACCGGTGGCGATCATTCGCCACCCGGACGTGCGGCGGATGCTGATGACCATGCGCGCCACCACGGAGGCCACCCGCGCCATCATCTATCGCAATGCCTGGGCCATGGACCGGGCGCACAGGCTGACCGACCCGGAAGCCCGCGCGGCGGCACAGGGGGAGGCGGACCTGCTGACCCCGCTGTCCAAGGCGTATGGGACCGATGTGGGGGTGGAAAACACATCCCTTGCCATTCAGGTGTTCGGCGGCATGGGCTATGTGGAGGAAACCGGCGTGGCACAGCATTACCGGGATGCCCGCATCGCCCCCATTTACGAGGGCACCAACGGCATTCAGGCGCTGGATCTGGTGGGCCGCAAGCTGAATATGGACGGCGGCGCCCACTGGAAGGCCCTGATCGATGAAATGGCGGACTTCGCCGGGGGCCTTGACCGCGCCATGGCGGATCAGGCGGACGGGCTGGTCCGGGCGGTGGAAACGCTGCGCGACACCAGCGAAACCCTGTTCGCCAATGGCATTGAGCGGATCACCGACACCGGCGCGGCGGCCACGCCCTATCTGCGGCTGTTCGCCACCGTGCTGGGCGGCTATCTTCTGGCCCGTCAGGCCGTGGAGGCGGAACGGCGCCTTGCCGCGGCGGAGGGCGACCCCGCCTTTTTGAAGGCCAAGCTGGAAACGGCACGTTTCTATCTGGGCCAGATTCTGCCGCCCGCCGTGGCGCTGGCCGGGCCGGTCAAGGCGGGCGCCGGCAGCCTGATGGCGCTGGCGCCGGAGGATTTCGAACGCGCCTGAAACGCGCCTGAGGGGCAGACACCGGGGCGGTCGGGCTTGGTCGCGCGGCAACCCTGCGCAACAATGACAGGATGGGGCAACATCATGGCAGCTCGCGGCAAGCCGGGGTTTGAGGCGCACTCCGCCAACCCGGAAATTCGCGACCACCGGCAGGGCGCCCGCGCCCGCGACGGGGTGGAGCGGCTGAGCTATCCGCTGGGCACGGCTCCGGCGCCCGCCTGCGCCATTCCTGTGGCCAAGGGCATTTACTGGGCACGTATTCCGCTGCCCTGGGCGCTGGACCATATCAATGTCTATCTGTTCGATGATGGTGACGGCTGGACCATCGTGGATACGGGCGCGCAGGGCAATCGCGGGCGGGACGCCTGGGCGGCACTGGAACAGGCCGTGCTGGGGGACAAGCCCGTGACGCGGGTGATTGCCACCCATATGCACCCGGACCATGTGGGGCTGGCCGGCTGGCTGGTGGATCGCCACGGCAGCGCCGATCTGGCTGCCACGCCGCATTTCCACATGCCGCAGGCGGAATATCTGCTGGCCCATCTGCTCTGGTTCGGGGCCAGCCACGCCCTGCCGGAAAACGAGATCGCCTTTCTGCTTCGGGCCGGGGTTGATCCACAGATGGAAAGCATGATCCGCGCCCATGGCTATGGCAATTACAAGAAGGGCGTCAGCGCGCTGCCGTCCAGCTATCACCGGCTGGCGGACGGGCAGGTGCTGACGCTGGCCGGGCGCCGCTGGCAGGTGGTGATCGGGCGCGGCCACAGCCCGGAACATGCCTGCCTGGCCTGTCTGGATGAGCCGCTTTTCCTGTCCGGGGATCAGGTGCTGCCGGGAATCACCAGCAATGTATCCGTCTATGCCCGTGAACCGGACGCCAACCCGCTGGCGCACTGGCTTCTCAGCCTTGAGCGATTGCAGGACATTCCCGGCGACCCACTGGTGCTGCCCAGCCATGGCCGGGTGTTTCGCGGCCTGCACCGGCGCCTGTACGATCTGAGCCAGGGCCATCTGGAAAAGCTGGCGGATCTGTGGCGACACCTTCAAGCCGGGCCGTGTTCGGTGGTGGCGTGCTTTCCGGCGCTTTATCGGCGGGAGATCAAGGGCCTTGATTTCTTCCTGGCGCTGGGGGAGGCGGTGGCCCATCTCAATCTGCTCATGGCCGTGGGGCTCGTGGCGCGGGATCGCGGCGGGCCAGTGGATCATTATGTGGCCACCGGGCGGCTGGACCCGGACCAGCTCATGCCCCGCATTCGCGCCCTGCCCGGCGAGGGGCTGCCCGCCCTTGCCATGGCGGCGGGGACAGTATGACCGATCGGCGGGGCCACTAAGGTGTCTCGTCAGGCCTCGGCGTGGTTCCAAGGTGTCTCGTCAAGCCTCGACGTGGTTCCAAGGTGTCTCGTCAAGCCTCGACAGGGCCCCCGCCATCCGCCTATAAAGGCGGCCAGAGCAACCTGATACAGCCAATCACAAGCGGGACGGTCAAACCATGAGTGATGCCGACACGCCCACCGCCGGGCAGAATGATGACAGTGACATTGCCACCATGAGTTTCGAACAGGCCATGAAGGCGCTGGAACAGGTGGTCAATCAACTGGAATCGGGCAGTGCCCCGCTGGAAGACAGCATAAGGCTCTACACCCGCGGCAATCGGCTGAAGGCGCATTGCGAAGACAAGCTGAAGGCGGCGGAAGCCCGGATCGAAAAGATCACGCTGGACGGGGACGGCACCCCTCAGGGCACCGAGCCGCTGGATATGGACAATGAAGCATGAGCCTGTCGCTGGATGATTGCCGGGCGGAAGTGGCCGCGCTGACCAAAGCCATGGCCACCACAGCCGCTGCCGTGGAACGGGTGCTGGACCCGCTTCTGACAGTGCCCGACGGGCCTGAGGCGCGCGTGGTGGAGGCCATGCGCCACAGCGTGTTTTCCGGCGGCAAGCGGCTCAGGCCCTTTCTGGTGATGGCGGGGGCCGATATTTTCCACATCAACCGGGAGCAGGCGCTGCGCGTGGCGGCGGCGGTGGAATGCATTCACTGCTATTCGCTGATTCATGACGATCTGCCCGCCATGGACGATGACGACCTGCGCCGGGGTCAGCCCACCGTGCACAAGGCCTTTGACGAGGCCACCGCCATTCTGGCCGGGGACGGGCTGCAAAGCCTAGCCTTTGACATTCTGGCCCATGACGACACCCATGACGACCCGGCGGTGCGCACCCGGCTGGTGCGGGCGCTGGCGGTGGCGTCGGGCCATCATGGCATGGTGGGCGGCCAGATGATCGATCTGATGGCCGCGGAGCTGGATCTGAACGAAGCCTTTGTTTTTCGCCTGCAACAGATGAAGACCGGCGCGCTGATCCGCTTTTCCGCGGAAGCGGGGGCGATCATGGCGGGCGCTGGCCGGGCCGAGCATCAGGCGCTTCAGGGCTTTGCCCATGATCTGGGGCTGGCTTTCCAGATCGCCGATGACCTGCTGGACGTGGAAGGCGACGAAGAAGCAGTGGGCAAGCGCCTGGCCAAGGATGCGGACGCGGGCAAGGCCACGCTGGTGGGCATGATGGGGGTGGATCGCGCCCGCCAGCAGGCCCGGCATCTGGCAAAGCAGGCCATGGATCATTTGACCATGTTCGACGATCGGGCCACCCTGCTGCGTGTGGTGCCCGCCTTTGCCATTCACCGACAGCGTTAAGGGTAAGAAGGCCGCGACGTTTGCCCATGGGCGCACCAACCCTTGAGTGGGCGCGAAGGTGCGTTACATCACCGGGGAAGGGTTTCACGGCTTCAGAGCTTGAGGGGCGGCACCTGCCGCGTGAACACAGGAAAGATCAGGCGTGACCGCAAGACCAGACACACCGCTTTTGGACCGGATCGAGAGCCCCGCGGACCTGCGCGGCCTTTCGCGGAATGACTTGCGCCAACTGGCGGATGAACTGCGCCAGGACCTGATCGCGTCCGTGTCGGTGACCGGGGGGCATTTCGGCGCCGGGCTCGGCGTGGTGGAACTGACCACGGCGCTGCATTATGTGTTCAACACGCCTGACGACAAGCTGATCTGGGATGTGGGCCATCAGGCCTATCCGCACAAGATTCTCACCGGGCGGCGGGATGCCATGCGCACCATCCGCCAGCCGGGCGGGCTTTCCCCCTTCACCAAGCGCAAGGAAAGCCCCTATGATCCCTTTGGGGCCGGGCATTCCTCCACCTCCATTTCGGCGGCGCTGGGCATGGCCACGGCCAGTCGCCTGTCCGGCAGGCCGGAAAAGGCCATTGCCGTGATCGGGGACGGCGCCATCAGCGCGGGCATGGCCTATGAGGCCATGAACAATGCCCATGAAGCCGGCAACCGGCTGGTGGTGATCCTGAACGACAATGACATGTCCATCGCGCCCGCCGTGGGTGCCATGAGCGCCTATCTGGCGCGTATCCTGTCCAGCCGCTCCTTCCTGTCGCTGAGGGATATGGGCAAGAAGCTGGTGGACCGACTGCCCCGCCATCTGGCGGACACCGCCCGCAGGGCGGAGGAATACGCCCGCGGCATCGCCACCGGCGGCACGCTGTTCGACGAACTCGGCTTCTATTATGTGGGGCCGATCGACGGGCACAATCTGGATCACCTGCTGCCGGTGCTGGAAAATGTGCGGGACGCCAAGGACGGCCCCATTCTGGTGCATGTGGTGACGGAAAAGGGCAAGGGGCATCCCTTTGCCGATCCGCACAGGGAAAAATATCACGCGGTCAAGACCTTCGACGTGGTCACCGGGGAGCAGAAGAAGCCCGCCAAACCCGCCGCGCCCAGCTATACCAAGGTGTTCGCCGAAACCCTGACCGATCTGGCGCGGACGGATGAGCGCATCATGGCGATTACGGCGGCCATGCCGGGCGGTACCGGGCTGGACCTGTTCGAAAAGGAACACCCCGACCGCTTTTTTGACGTGGGCATTGCCGAGCAGCACGCCGTGACCTTTGCCGCCGGGCTGGCGAGCGAGGGAGCCCGTCCCTTTGCCGCCATCTATTCCACCTTTTTGCAACGCGCCTATGACCAGATCGTTCATGATGTGGCGATCCAGAATCTGCCGGTGCGCTTCGCCATTGACCGGGCGGGCTATGTGGGGGCGGACGGCCCCACCCATGCGGGCAGTTTCGATGTCACCTATCTGGCCACCCTGCCGAACATGGTGGTGATGGCCGCCGCGGACGAGGCGGAGCTTCGCCATATGGTGGCCACCGCCGCCGCCCATGACAGCGGCCCCATCGCCCTGCGCTATCCGCGCGGCGAGGGCGTGGGCGTGGACCTGCCGGGAAAAGGGACGGTGCTGGAAATCGGCAAGGGCCGCATCGTGCGCCATGGCAAGAAGGTGGCAATCCTGTCGCTGGGCAGCCGCCTGGCCGATGCCCTTGTGGCGGCGGAAAGGCTGGAAAGCCGGGGGCTTTCCACCACCGTGGCGGACGCCCGCTTCGTCAAGCCGCTGGACCACGCCCTGATCCGCGATCTGGCCGCCAGCCATGATCTTCTGCTGACGGTGGAAGAAGGGTCCATTGGCGGCTTTGGGGCCCATGTGTCCGATTATCTGGCGGAAAACGGCCTGTTGGACGGCGACTTGCGCCTGCGCACCATGAAGATGCCCGATGCCTTCATCGAGCATGGCAAGCCGGAAGGCATGGTGGAGGAAGCGGGCCTTGATGCCACCGCCATGGTGCGCACCGTGCTGAAGGCGCTGCAACGCAATGATGTGCTGGACGATGTGTCCGGCGCCAGGCCCGTCGGTTATTAGGGCGCACTCATGGCCAGATCGTCTTCCCCCAAGGTGCCGCGCCAGCGGCTGGATCGGCTGCTGGTGGATCGCGGCCTGGTGGAAAGCCGGGCGCGCGCGCAGGCGCTGGTGATGGCGGGGTCCGTGTTCAGCGGGGATACCAGGCTGACCAAGCCGGGCCACAGCCTGCCGCAGGATGCGCCGCTGGAGGTGCGTGGGCGCGATCATCCCTGGGTCAGTCGGGGCGGGCTGAAGCTGAAGGGCGCGGTGGATGCCTTCGATCTGGATTTCACCGACCGGGTGGTGGTGGATGTGGGGGCCTCCACCGGCGGGTTTACCGATGTGACGCTGGCCCATGGTGCGGCCCGTGTCTATGCGGTGGATGTGGGGCATGGCCAACTGGCCTGGTCGCTGCGGCAGGACCCGCGCGTGCATGTGCTGGAGCGCACCAATGCCCGCTATCTGGATTCCCGCCTGATCCCGGAACCGGTGGGGGCCATTGTCTGTGATGCCAGTTTCATATCGCTGAAGACAGTGCTGCCCGCCGCCCTTGCGCTGGCCGCGCCGGGGGCGTTGCTGGTGGCCTTGATAAAGCCGCAGTTCGAGGTGGGGCGGGACCAGGTGGGAAAGGGCGGCGTGGTGCGTGATCCGGGGCTGCATGATGCGGTGGTGGCCGATATGCGCCACTGGCTGAACCATCTGCCCGGATGGCGGGTGCGCGATGTGTGCGCCAGCCCCATTACCGGCCCCGAAGGCAACCGGGAATTTCTGATCGTGGCGGATCGGGCAGGGGAAGCCGGTGAGTGACGTGACCCTGACCGTGCGCGACCTGGGGCGGGATGGGGACGGCGTGGCGACGCTTCCCGATGGTCGTGCGGTGATGGTGTTCGGGGCCTTGCCGGGGGAACAGGTGCGCGCGCATGTGGTGGAAGACGGCCCGCCCGCCCGCGCCGTTGTGGCGGCGATAACGCGCCCCGCGCCGGAACGCGTGACCCCGCCATGCCCGCATTTCGGCCCGTGCGGGGGCTGTCGCCTGCAACATGCCGATGATGCAATGCGGGCCGCCTTCGCCGAGCGACGGATCACGGACGCGCTGGCCGCCGAAGGGCTGGAAGCGCCCTTGAAGCCGTGCCACCTGTCCCCGCCGGGAACGCGGCGACGGGTGGGCCTGGTGGCGCGCAAGCAGGGGCGGAACCGTACGGCGCCCGTGGCGATCGGCTATCACGGGCGCGCCAGCCATGATCTGGTGGATGTGCGCCGGTGCCCCTTGCTGACCCCGGTTCTGGAAGCCCTGTTGCCGCTTTTGCGGAAACTTCTGCCGCCG
The DNA here is from genome assembly GCF_037658235.1 of Yunchengibacter salinarum. Taxonomy (NCBI): domain Bacteria; kingdom Pseudomonadati; phylum Pseudomonadota; class Alphaproteobacteria; order Kordiimonadales; family Kordiimonadaceae; genus Yunchengibacter; species Yunchengibacter salinarum. The sequence continues at coordinate 184,878 of NZ_JBBJLN010000003.1, forward strand.
CTGGTGCCGCCGCAGGGCCGACTGCACCTTCATCTGACCGATGCGGATGGTGTGGTGGCGATGCAGGTGCGCGCCCCCCGCCCGCTGGACGCGCGAGGGCGGCAGCGTCTGGCGGCCTTTTGCGCCCAGACACCGGTATCCCATATCCGCTGGGAATCGGACGGGGCCACTGAGGACGTGCGGGATGGGTCGGACCCCATGATCCATCCCGGCGGTGTGGCGATCACCGTGCCGCCCGGCGCTTTCATTCAGGCCACGGCGGACGGGGAGGCGGCCCTTATCGACGGGGTGCGCGCGGCGCTGGAAATCGCGAGCGGAGAACCGGTGCTGGATTTTCATGCGGGGCTTGGCACTTTCACTCTGCCGCTGTCCCGCACCCAACCGGTGCGCGCCGTGGAGGGTAGCACCACTGCCCTTGCGGCCCTGAAGGCGGCGGCAAAGGGCCTTTCAGGCGACCATTATCCCATCAAAACGGAAACCCGCGATCTGGAACGCCGCCCCTCGCCCGCAAGCGCTTTCAAGGGTGTGACCGGGGCCGTGTTTGATCCGCCCCGATCCGGCGCCCCGGCGCTGGCCCGCCAGTTGGCACAGGCTGGGCCGGATCACATCGCCGCCGTGAGCTGCAACCCCGCGAGCTTTGCTAGGGATGCGGCGTCGCTCGTGGCGGGCGGCTATCGCCTGGCTTGGGTGCAGCCGGTGGCCCAGTTCGTCTGGTCCCCCCATGTGGAACTGGTGGCGGCGCTGGTGCGGGCCTGATCCGCCCGGCTTTCTGATCAGGCGATCGTGCCCCGGTTTTTCAGAAATAAATTTCCTTAACATTTCCTCATATTAGCGATTCTTTAATAAAAGATACGGTAACGTTTCCGTGATGATTCAGTGATTCCTAAAACTGGGAATTTGTAGTTAAAAGGTTCTGAATATGTGGCGGTTACAGGGTTATCGCTGCACATGTATCCATCAGTTGCATAAAAAAAGGGCTTATGAGGGAAGTAATGGTTAACCATTTCTTTAAGGGAAATAATTATATGCGCCTCTTTCCAGGGTCGTCTTTCCGGGGTGTGGCTGCCCTGTCGTTTATGCTGTGCGCTGGTCTGCCGACGCAGGCGCAAGCGCCCGCCGGGTCAATGGATACTGAAGGACATGCTGGCGAAAGCGTTGAAAAGCCGACGGGGACAGACACATGCCCCAAGCCCGGCAACCCTTACAAGGGCGTGTTCTACGCCAATGACTTCGGCTATCTTGAGGGGGCCTGCCGGGCGCACAACGAAAGCGACGACCCGCTGGTCGGGCTGACCGACCGCTTCAAGCGCATGAAACTGGCGGAAAATGTCACGCTGGATCTAGGCGGGCAGTATCGCCTGCGCTATCACGACGAGAACAATCACGGCCTGACCCGCCTGAACGGGCTGGACAATGAGTTTCTGCTCAGCCGCCTGCGCGTGTATGGCAATCTGGAAGTGGGTGATCATGTGCGCGTCTATGTGGAGGGGATCGATGCCGCCGCCACCGGTGAATCCCTGCCCAATCGCGGCATTGAGGTGGACCGCCACGATCTGCTGAACGGCTTTGTGGACGTGTCCTTTGCCGCCGGTGAAAGCGATGTGACCCTGCGCGCCGGGCGGCAGGAGCTGTTGTTCGGCAATCAGCGCCTGATCTCGCCGCTGGACTGGGGCAATACCCGCCGCACCTTTGACGGGTTCCGCGCCAATATCAGCCGCCCGCTGGGGGAGGGGGACACGCTGGATGTAAGCCTGTTCGCCGTGCGCCCGCGCGAAGTGGAAAAGACCGGCTTCAACGACACCAATGACAGCGTCGATTTCCTCGGCGCCTATGCCACGCTGGATCTGGGGGCTCACAGCTTCGACCTGTACAGCCTGAGCCTGGAAGAGACCGGCCTGCCCACGGACAATTTCCACCTGTTCACCCACGGCGTGCGCTGGAATGGCCGTTTCGGCAATCTGCTGGGTGAAATGGAAGCCGCCATTCAGCGCGGCAATCTGGGCGGGCAGGATCACAATGCGGAAATGCTCACCTTGGGGCTTGGCTATGACTTTGGCGCGTTCAGCGACTGGAAGCCCAAGGCGTGGCTCTATTATGATTATGCCAGCGGTGACGGCCAGCCGAATGACGGCGTGCACGGCACCTTTCGCCAGCATTTCCCGCTGGCCCATGCCTGGCTCGGCCTGATCGATCTGGTGGCCCGGCAGAACATCAAGGCGGGCAGCTTCAAGACCAGTTTCCAGCCCACTGACTGGCTAACATTGGCGCCGCAGCTACACAGCTTCCATCTCGCGGACAGTCGGGACGGCCTGTACAACGCGGGCGGCGCCATCATTCGCCGTGATCCCACCGGGCAGGCCGGCAGCCATGTGGGGGAGGAACTGGACGTGGTGGCCAAGATCAAGCTGCCATCCCGCATGGGGCTGATGATCGGCTGGTCCAAATTCTGGGGCGCGGGCTTCATTGACGACACCAACCCCGCTGGCGTGGGGGGCAATGCCGACTTCGGCTATGTCCAATGGATGATGCATTTTTAGGCAAACAGGAGAGGCGACCATGATGGACGCTCTGCGATTGATCGTTCTGTCCCGACCGCGGCGGTGTGCCGCCAGCGGTGCGGCTAAGGCGCTCCGCGCGCTCATGCTCGGCGCCGGGCTGGCGGGGGGTGTGCTGATGGGGCAGTCCGTGACGGCGCCCGCAGCCCATGCTCAGGCCGCCGATTCCGGGGCGGTGCTTCAGGTGGTGGATCGCATCAATGGGGAATTGAAGCTGATGTATCGCGCCTCCCTGCGGGACATACCCGACAAGGGCCGAGAGAATATGCGCACGCGTCAGCCGCGCCATGTGTATCAGAAACTGCGCAGCACCTATATGCAGTTACAGCTTTTCCGCTGGCTCAGCGGTGAACCGCGCAAGACTCCGGAGCCGCTGCCCCTGCGCCAGATCACACCCGGCGAAGTGCTGGAACTGACCGAAACTTTCCTGTCCGACCTTCGGGATGTGAAGCCCGCCTATTTTCTGGCCAAAACCGTGGCGGAGCCGGAAAAGCGGTCCAATGTCACGCCGACGGATGTTTTTGAGGCTCTGACCTATAGCGAGCAACTTCTGCTCGGCATGGATATGCCCGCCACGGTGCCCAATGATGTTTATCAACTGGCCCTGATGCTGCTGGAAGACGCCCGCAGTCTCCACCGGGCCATCAAGGGTGGAGACGCGGGGGTTGACCTGGCGCTGACCACTACCGGGAAAGTGCCGGCTGATGCCTATGATGCGAGTATGACCGTGCTGGACACCCTGTCCGCCCTGACCGATTCCGGCAAGCTTTCGATCCCGGCGGGCGTGGTGCGCCCCGCGCGGCCCGGCACCATCACGCCCAATTCCGTGATGCGCCTTATGGGGGACATTCTGGCGGACCTGAACGCGGCGAAGATTTCCGCCGGAGTTTCCGAACAAACCGAGATGCCGCCATCCCAGTCGGGCAAAACGCCGTCCAATGTTGTTGATGTGCTGATCACCACGAACCGGATTCTGTCCGCGATTTAACATCCCATAGAAGGACCGGGCCGGAAACGGACCTGGGGGAGAATGAGCATGTGGGAGAAAATGAAAGAACTGATGGCCGGCCTGCACGGCAAGATACTGGCCATTTCAGTGCTGCCGGCGGTGCTTCTGGGCATGGCCAATCTGATCGGCAACGGGCAGGTGAACTCGGTGGTGAGTGAAAGCCGGGAGTCCGTTACAGCCTTGCAGGCGCGCAATGCCAAGGTGGAAGACGCCGTATCCGAACTGCGGCAGAGCATGGCGCAGGCTATTCGACAGGCCAGCGCCGTCAGCCGCGTTCACCAGACCGCCCTGATGACGCAGAACGCTGACATGACTAGCCAGACCCGATCCGAGATATCCGAATTGAAAGCCGTCATCGGTCGCCTGTCGTCCAATAGCGAGACCATGATGACTCTGCTGGACCGGGAAGGATTCGTGTCGAAAGACCCGGCGGTGACTCTGACGGACGGGAAGGCGGCGGGCAGCCTGCCGCTGGATGCCCGGCGTGCCTTTGCCGTGGTCATGCGGCTGGCCCGGTCCATGGAACGGCGCCTTGAGATGTTCACGGAGGCCAATGACCGCACGATTGCCCTGATGGGGGCGGGTGATTTCGACGGCGCCAGCACCAATTTCCGCTTCGAGGAGGCGCCCCGTCTCAATGCCCTGGAGGGTGCGCTGGGCAAGATGGACGAGACCGCAACCGACCTGATGGCGGCGGTGAACGTGAATCTCACCAAGGCCCGCAATGCCATGCAGGGCGCGGCAGAGGATCAGATTTCCGATGTCTTCACCATCAATCTGATCATATTGCTGGCGGGTATTGGCCTGGTGATCGTGATTGTCTGCCTGTTCGTGGCCCGGATGGTGGTGAACCCTATCAATCGTCAGGTGGCTGTCATGGATACGCTGGCCACCGGCGATACCAATGTGGACATTCCCCAGCCTAGGGATGCCACCCTGTCCCGGATCGCGGACGGGCTGAAAGCCTTCCGTGACGGGCTTGAGGAGCAGGCCCGCCTGCGTGCCGAACAGAAACGCAAGGAAGAGGAAGAGCAGCAGCGCAAGGAAGAGGAAGAACGCCGGGAGCGCGAACGCATGGAGGAAAAGGCCCGCGAGGAGCGCAAGCAGGCGGAACGCACGGCCCGGCGCCAGAAAATGCTGGAAAAGGCCATCAACAGCTTTGAAGGCAGCGTGGCGGACGTGTTGGCGGCGCTGACGCAATCTTCCGCGGACCTGAAGAGCGCATCCAGCAAGATGACGGAAATCGCCGGGGACAGCGAGGCCAAGAGCTCCGAAGTGGCGGCGGCCGCGGAACAGGCGGCCAGCAATGTGCAAAGCGTTGCGGCGGCGTCGGAGGAAATGTCCGCTTCCATCCAGGAGATCAGCCGCCAGGTGTCCCGCTCGGCGGAAATGACGCGGGATGCCACCACCAAGGCCCAGAGCACCAACAGCCTTGTGCAGGAACTGGCCAGCAATGTGACCAAGATCGACGACGTGGTGCAGTTGATCAACGACATTGCGGAACAGACCAATCTGCTTGCGCTCAACGCCACGATCGAGGCGGCGCGGGCGGGCGATGCCGGGCGCGGCTTTGCCGTGGTGGCGAGCGAGGTGAAGAATCTGGCGACCCAGACCGCAAAGGCGACCGAGGATATCCGCAGCCAGATTACCACCGTGCAGAAGATGGGCCTGGATGCTTCCAAGGATATGGAGGTGATGCTGAAGGTGTTCGAGGAAACGAACGAGATCGCCGGCACCATTGCGTCCGCCGTGGAGGAGCAGAATTCCAGCACGTCGGAAATCTCCCAGAGCGCGGGGGAGGCCGCGTCCAGCACGGATACCGTGACCAGCAACATTCAGGGGCTGAAGGACGGTGTGCAGGAAAACCGATCCGCGTCCGAAGATGTGGATCAGGCTTCGGATATCCTCTCCAGCAAGAGCGACGAACTGAAGACCGTGGTGCAAAGCTTCCTCAAGGATATTGATGAAGCCCAGTCCCATGGCCGCGAGGACGACGAGAACGCCACGGGTGGCCCCGCCGCGGCGGAATAGCAGCCTTTCGTCGATCCTGTATCTTCAAAGCGGCTGTCCCACATCGGGGCAGCCGCTTTTTCATGGCATCAAGGCAGGGTGGGCAGGCTGACCCGCGCACCCGCAATCGGGCGTGGCCAGGCAGGGTCAACGGGCACTGTTGGCGGGCACGGGCGCCCGCATGGGTGCCTGTTTAGCTACCGCACTGTGCGCGGTGGAGCATGGCATGGTCCGCCAGCACCAGCGCCATCATGGCTTCCGCCACGGGCACGGCCCGGATGCCCACGCAGGGGTCATGCCGCCCCTTGGTGACCACTTCCGTGGCTTCCCCGCTGCGGGTGACCGATTTGCGCGGCATCAGGATGGAACTTGTGGGCTTGACCGAAAAACGGGCGATCAGTGGCTGGCCGGTGGAAATGCCGCCCAGTATGCCGCCCGCCTTGTTGGACAGAAAAACGGGGTTGCCGTCCGCGCCCGGTTCCATTTCGTCCGCATTGTCGCGTCCGGTCAGGCTGGCGGCGGCCATGCCCGCGCCGATCTCCACCCCCTTCACCGCATTGATGGACATGAGCCCGGCGGCCAGGTCCCCATCCAGCTTGGCATAGACCGGTGCGCCCAGACCGGCGGGCAGGCCGATGGCTTCCACCTGAATGACGGCGCCCACGGAATTGCCGTTTTTGCGCAGCTCATCCAGGCTGTGGGCCCAGCGTGTGGCGGTTTCCGCATCGGGGCAGAAGAACGGGTTCCGGGCCACCTGATCCCAGTTGACATCGAGCAGGTCCACCGCATCGGTGCCCATCTGGATCATCGCCGCGCGAATGGTTACCGGCGCATCCAGCACCGTTTCCAGCACCCGGCGCGCAACTGCCCCGGCGGCGACCCGGCTGGCCGTTTCCCGCGCGCTGGACCGGCCCCCGCCGCGATAATCGCGGATGCCGTATTTGGCATCATAGGTATAGTCCGCATGGCCGGGGCGATAAGTCTCGGCGATATTGCCATAATCCTTGCTGCGCTGATCCGCATTTTCGATCATCAACTGGATCGGCGTGCCGGTGGTCTGCCCTTCAAAGACACCGGACAGGATGCGCACCTTGTCCGGTTCCTTGCGCTGTGTGGTGTAGCGGCTCTGCCCGGGGCGGCGCTGGTCCAGGAAATGCTGGATGAAGCTTTCGTCCAGCGGTATGCGGGGCGGCACACCGTCCAGCGTGCAGCCGATGGCCGGCCCGTGGCTTTCGCCCCAGGTGGTCATGCGTAACAAATGCCCGAAACTATTCACTGACATGGGCTTTTCCTAGCCGTCTATGGCGCGTTTCATCACCGCTTCATCGGTGGGCATACAGGTGGTATTGAAGCCGCAATCCACGAAATGCACTTCGCCCGTCACACCGGACGACAGGTTCGACAGCATGTAAACCCCGGCCCCGGCCACGTCATCCAGGGTGATGTTGCGCCGCATGGGGGCGTTCAGTTCATTGTATTTCAGCAGCATCCGCACATCGCCGATGCCGGAAGCGGCCAGCGTCTTGATCGGCCCGGCGGACAGGGCGTTCACGCGGATGTTCTTTTCCCCCAGATCGCGAGCCATATAGCGGGTGGCGGATTCCAGCGCCGCCTTGGCCAGCCCCATTACATTATAGTGGGGCACGGTCTTGTCGGAGCCGTAATAGGTCAAGGTCAGCATGGAGCCGCCCTCATGCATCATCTTTTCCGCTTCCTGCGCCACGGCGACAAAGGAATAGGCCGAGATGTTCATGGTGTTGAGGAAATTTTCCCGGCTGGTATCGATGAAGCGCCCGCGCAGTTCGGACTTGTCGGAAAAGCCGATGGCATGGACGATGAAATCCAGCCGGTCCCACTTGTTGGCCAGCTTGTCGAACAGGCCGCTGATGCTTTCACTGTCCGAGACATCACAGGGCTCGACGAAATCCGCGCCCACGCTTTCCGCCAGAGGGCCAACGCGGCGGGCCAGTGTCTCCCCCTGGTAGGTGAAGGCCAGTTCGGCGCCTTCCTCGGCGCATTTTTTGGCGATGCCCCAGGCCATGGAGCGGTCATTGGCAACCCCCATGATCAGGCCGCGTTTCCCTTTCATCAATCCTGTCATCGATATCCCATCCTTTATCTTTTCAAGTGCGTGAACGCACCGGTTTGGCCGCGATCCTACAGCACTGGCCGGTGCCGTCAATTGTCGCCGCCGCCCGCCGGCCTGTTCGGCTGATCCGGGTCGCGGGTGTCCGGGTCCCAGAAGCCGCCCAGTTCCATCAGCACGGCGAGCGGTTTCTGCCCCCGGCGGCGGCGGATATGGCTTTCATAAGTGGCATTGAGCGCCGCGCCGAAAACAAAGCCCAGCGAGAGCACGAAACAGAAGAGCAGGGTGATCACCACCCCCGCCAGCGAGCCATAGGTCACGTCATAGGTGCCCGCCGAGGCCAGATAGGCGCCGAGCCCGCGCGACCCCGCCAGCAGCACGGCCAGCGTGAACAGCGTGCCGGGCAGGCGGCGGGCGCGGCCCAGCTTGCGCGGGGTGAGCGCCAGATAGACGCCGTAAAGGCCAAGGGTCAGAAGTGCCGGGCTGACGCCGAATTTCAGCAGCGCCCAAAGGGTTGTCAGACCGGAATTGAGGCTGTCGGGAAACAGGGACCGCGCGGCGCTGATCAGGGCCGGGCCAATCACCAGTATGGACATGGCGATGATGGCCAGCACTGCGCCCACGATCACCAGACCCAGGCTTTCCAGCCGTCTCTGCCACATGGCGGCGGCATTGTCCTTGCCATAGATGCGCAATATGGCGTCCCGCGCTGCTTCCACGCCGTTCGCGGCGGCCCACAGGGCGAACAGGATGGAGCCGGTCAACAGGTCGGGCCGGGTGTTGTTGATGATGCCCTGAATGGGGCCGTCCAGTACGGCGGTGACTTCGCCGGGCAGCACGGAAAAGGCGAATTCGATCGCCCTGAGGCCCTGATCGGTCTGGCCCAGAAAGCCGCTTACCGCCACCAGAAAGATGACGAAGGGAAACAGGGACAGCATGGCCAGAAAGGCCATATTGCCCGCCGCCATGGGGCCGTCGCGGGTGATGAAAAGCCGGGCCGCGTCCCGCCAGATGCGGCCATGGGCGCGGATCGTGCGCCATAATGCCCACAGGAAGGCCGTCAGGGGGGATGGTTCGGGCGCCTTGTGCGGGCCGCCGACCACGATCAGCTCAAACCGGCCTGACGACGCAGCGCGGGGCCGTTGCCGCCGGACCATTGCTTGATAAGGGCTTCCAGTTCCTTGTCCCGCTCCTTGGGCAGCATGACTTTCAGGGTCACATACATGTTGCCCTCGAAATCCCGGCCCTTGACGCCCTTGCCCTTGAGCCGCAGCCGCCGACCGGTGGAACAGCCGCGCGGGATGCGCACGGTCAGCGTGCCGCGCGGTGTGGGCACCGCGATGTCGCCGCCCAGTACCGCTTCATCCAGCGATATGGGCAGGTCCAGCAGGATGTCGTTGCCCTTGCGGGTGTAATAGGGGTGGGCCGCCACACGGATTTCCACCAGCGCATCGCCCTTGGGGGCGCCGCCCAGCCCTTCGCCGCCCTGACCGGCAAGGCGGATCACCTGGCCGCTGCGGATGCCGGGGGGGATGGTGATGTCCATATTGCGGCCATCGTTCAGGGTCAGGCGGCGGGTGGTGCCGCGGATCGCCTCTTCGAAGCCGATGGTCAGTTCATAGGTGATATCGATGCCGCGCTGGTGCGGGGCACGGCCCTTGGCGCCGCTGCTGCGCCGCCGCCCGGCGCCCGCGCCCGCCCGACTGCCCGCGCCGGTTTTGCGCCCGGCGCCGGTATAGCGGAAAAATTCGCTGAAAACGTCCTCCGCGTCGTCGAAATCGAATCCGCCGCCGCCCGTGCCGCCCGGCCCGGTGCCGCGCCGGAAATCCCGGCCAAAGGGGTCCCGCGCCCGTGCCCCGGCGCCCGCCGCCTCGAAGCCCGCATCGGCGGTGGTGCGTTCATTACCATGGCCGTCGATCTCGCCACGGTCATAGCGGCGGCGCTGTTCCTCGCTGCCAAGAATGGCATAGGCGCCGGACACCTCCTTGAAGCGATCCGCCACGCCGGGCCGGTCCTTGTTGCGATCCGGGTGCAATTCCTTGGCAAGCTGCCGATAGGCTTTCTTGATAGCCTCCTGGCTGGCATTCCTGTCCACGCCCAATATGGTGTAGGGATCACGCATTGGCTTTATGATCTACTCATTGCGGATGTTGTTGCGGGCCCCCGCGCCGGGGGTGGCCCAGTTTAGGTCATCCGGGGGGCGCGACACAACGAATATTGTGGGTTCGATCCGTGGCGTACTAGATGCTGTGGGTATGGGCAAGATGGAACAGACAGGGATGCATGATGAACGAGACGGAAAAACCCTTTGACGCCCCTTTCACGCTGTTCGGCCAGTGGTTTGCCGAGGCGGAGAATAGCGAAATCAACGACCCCAACGCCATGGCGCTCGCCACCGCGCATCCGGGGGGGCAGCCCAGCCTGCGCATGGTGCTGCTGAAGGGGTATGACCCGCGCGGATTCGTTTTCTACACCAATCTGGACAGTCGCAAGGGTGGCGAGGTGGAGGCCAACGGCCAGGCGGCCCTGCTGTTCCACTGGAAATCCCTGCGCCGCCAGGTGCGGATCGAAGGGCGGACGGAAATCGTGCCCGATGCGGAAGCGGACGCCTATTTCCACTCCCGCCCGCGCACCAGCCGCATCGGTGCCTGGGCATCGAAACAGAGCCGCCCCATGGAAGGCCGCTTCGAGTTTGAAAAGGAAATCGCCCGATATACGGCCAAATTCGGCGCCAGCGGCGAAATCCCCCGCCCCGAACGCTGGACCGGCGTGCGCGTCATCCCCCACCGCTTCGAATTCTGGCGCGACCGCAAATACCGCCTGCACGACCGCCATCAATACGACCTGACAGAAGCCGGCGACGGCTGGACGGTGACGGAATTGTATCCGTAAGCCCAGGCACAGACCCATCCGACGGGCGCGACCGCGCCCCGCCGCAAGTGCGGCGCCCTCGCGGAGCCGTAGCGCGAAGCGCTCAGGCGTGAGCGGTAAGATAAAGCGCGCGACCGCGCCCCGCCGCAAGTGCGGCGCCCTCGCGGAGCCGTAGCGCGAAGCGCTCAGGCGTGAGGGGTAAACACCTCTACATCCCCGATTTCTCGATCAGCCGTCTGGCGTGATTGCCGAGGATTGTGACCTGTTGGCCGAAGCCCTTGAAGGCGGGGTTCTGGGTCTGGCCCAGTTTGTAGCGCACATAGATCTGTTGCAGGATCACGGCGAGGCGGAAGACGCCGTAGACCAGGTAGAAATCGAAGTTGGACAGGTCGTGGCCGGTGCGGCGGGCGTAAAGCTCGCAGATTTCGGCACGGGTCATCATGCCCTCATTCAGGCAGGGCTGCATCCGCATGGCCTTGATCTCGTCCGGGTCGTCATCGTCCGACCAATAGGCCAGCGTGTTGCCCAGGTCCATCAGCGGATCGCCCAGCGCGCTGATCTCCCAGTCCAGGATCGCCTCGATGCGGAAGGGGTTGTCCCGGTTCAGGATCACATTGTCCAGCCGGTAATCGCCGTGCAGGATGGCGTGGCCCACCTCGCCGGCGGGGCGCTTTTCCTCCAGCCACTGGCGCACGTCCTCAAAAGGTTCCACATCGTCCGTCAGCGCGCGTTCATAGCGGCGGTTCCAGCCGCTGATCTGGCGTTCCACATAGCCTTCCGGCTTGCCGAAATCATCCAGCCCGATCGCCTTGTAATCCACATTGTGCAGGTCGATCAGCGTGTTGAAGAAGGTGTCGCACAGCTTGCGGTTCTCTTTTGGTCCGAAGTGCCAGTCCGCCGGGATGTCCCGGCCCAGTTTCACGCCCTCCACCTGTTCCATCACATAGAATTCGGCGCCCAGCGGGCTTTCTTCCTCGGTCATGTGGAAATAGGTATGGGGCACCGCCGGGAAGACCGGCTTCAGCGCCGCCATCACGCGGTATTCGCGGATCATGCTGTGGCCGGATTTGGGCTTGGTGCCAAAGGGCGGGCGGCGCAGCACGAAGGCGCGGTCCCCATAGCGCACGGAATAGGTGAGATTGGAATGGCCGCTGGCGAACTGGCGGATGTCCGGCGTGCCGGTCAGCCCCTCGATACGGTCCTTCATGGCGCGGTCCACGGCGCCGGGGTCCAGCTCCTCGCCCTCGCGCACGTCGATGGTCTTGTTCAGGCTTTTTTCCATGCGAGCCTCCCCTTTGTTTTCGCGCCGGATCAGGCGCTGTAGCCGCCATCCATCACCAGCGTGGTGCCGGTGGTGAAGGCCGCCGCGTCGCTGGCCAGATAGAGCGTGCCGCCCACCATGTCGTCCGGCTGGCCGGGGCGCTTGATGGCGAAGCGGCTGGTGATGGTCTCCATGATGTCCGGGTTGCTGGTGAGCGCGCTGGTCATCTTCGTTTCCACAAGGCCGGGGCAGATGGCGTTCACGCGGATGCCCTTGTCGCCATATTCATGGGCATATGCCTTGGTCATGTTGATCAGGGCCGCCTTGGTCATGGAATAGATGCCCTGCCACTGGCCGGGGCTGATGCCATTGATGGAGGCCACGTTCACAATGGCGCCGCCGCCCTGTTTTTCCATCATTTTCACCGCCGCCGCCGACAGATAGAATGGCCCCTTCACATTCACGTCCACCGTTTTGTCGAAGGCGGATTCGGGGGTGTCGCCGATCAGGCCGAAATGGGGGTTGGTGCCGCCGCAATTGACCAGCACGTCCAGCCGGCCATAGGTGGCCTCCACCCACTGCATCAGGGCCGTGATCTCGTCCATATGGCCCGCATGGGCGGCCTTTGCCGCCGCCTTGCCGCCCGCTTCAACGATGCTTTCCGCCACCGCATCGCAGCTTTCCTGACGGCGGGAGGAGACGATCACATCCGCGCCATTGGCGGCGAAGGCGCGCACGATCGCTTCCCCGATGCCGCGACTGGCGCCGCTGACCAGCACCACCTTGCCGGTGAAGTCCATCAGTTTTGTATAGTCCATTGGGGCTCCCCTCCCGTTGGTTCCGGTTGATTCGATGATGTCAGATTGGCCGCCCGGTGCGTTCCATCTGCTTGCGGCGCAGCTTGCGCATGGCGCCAACCCAGCGGTCATAGTCCGCCGCCTTGGCCTGGAAATACTGTTCCACCTGCTCGTGCGGGCGGATCATGAAGCGCCCCTCGCGCATCTGGTCCAGCGTGCGGCGGGCCATTTCCGGGCCGGGCATGACGCCGTCCAGCGCGGCGCTGGAGTCTTCCGCCCCGGCGCTCATTTTCGATTCCACCGCCTGCGGGCATAGCGCCGCCACATAGATGCCGTCGTCCCCGTGCGTGATGGCCAGGCTTTCCGCAAAGCCCACGGCGGCGTGCTTGGTGGCGGAATAGGCGCTGGCCCCGATCTGGGACAGCAGCCCCGCCGCGCTGGCGGTGATCAGGAAACCGCCTTCGCCGCGCGCCAACATGCCGGGCAGCACGGCGCGGCAGGCGTGAAGATGGGCGTGCACATTCACATCCCAGCTTTTCCGCCAGTCCGCGTCCGACGCGCTGAAAATGGTGAAATCCGGCGTGTCCGCCACCAGGATGCCCGCATTGGACACATACAGCCCCACCGGGCCGTGATTGGCTTCCACCGTGTCCACCAGTGCCTTCACGGCGGCGGCATCGGTCACGTCCAGTCCGTGGGCGCTGGCACGGTCGCCGATCTCATGGGCCACCGCCTCGGCGCCGGGCCGGTCCAGGTCCGCCAGCGCCACATGGGCCGCGCCTTCCTCTACGAAAAGGCGGCCCAGCGCGGCGCCGATACCGCTGGCGCCGCCGGTGATGATGATGACCCTGTCTTTCACGTCCATGGACTGTTCCCCCTCGCTTTGATGTGGCTCACCGCCCGATCAGGCGCTTCGCGGTCTGTTGCAGGCGCTTGCCATAGGGCGGCACGACGCCGAACAGGCGGCCCACGCTGATCCGTTTCGGGTGGCGCAGTACGGCCCGAAGGTGGGAAAATTCCCGGAAGCCGTCCACGCCGTGATAGCGGCCCATGCCGCTGTTTCCCACGCCGCCAAAGGGCAGGGTTTCATGTCCGCCGTGCCACAGGCAGTCATTCACCGTGACGCCGCCGGATGTGGTGCGGGCCAGCACCCGGTCTTCTTCCTGCTTGTCATTGCCGAAATAATACAGCGCCAGCGGGCGGGGCCGGGCGTTGATATGGTCCACCGCCGCATCCACATGGTCATGGGTGCGCACGGGCAGCAGCGGGCCGAAGATTTCCTCCTGCATGATGCGCATGTCGTCCGTTGGGTTCAGCACCAGCGCCGGGGGCACCTTGTTGGCCTTGTTCTGGCCGGTGAAGGTTTCCCCCGCCGGGTTGATGACGCGCACATCAGCGCCCTTGTCGCGGGCGTCTTGCAGGGTTTCTTCCAGCCGTTCCCGGTGGCGGGGCGATATGATGGAGGTGTACTGTCCGTTTTCCATCAGCGTTGGATACATGGCCGCCGCCTTTGCCTCATAAGCCTGAACGAAGGCTTCCCGCTGACCGGGGGCGAGGGTGACATAATCCGGCGCCAGGCATATCTGGCCCGCGTTCAGCAGCTTCATGGTGGCGATGCGCTCGGCGGCCATGGCCATGTCCGCGCTTTCACCCAGCACCACCGGGCTTTTGCCGCCCAGTTCCAGCGTTACGGGGGTCAGGTTCCGGCTGGCCGCGGCCATGATCAGCTTACCCACATTCGGCGCGCCGGTGAACATCAGATGGTCGAAGGGCTGCGCGGAAAAGGCCTGGCTGGTGGGCACGCCGCCGGGGGTGACGGCCACTTCCTCCGGCGTGAAGGCGTCCGCGAACAATGCCTTGAAAAGCTGACTGGTGCGGGGCGTGTGCTCCGACGGTTTGATCATTACCCGGTTGCCCGCCGCCAGCATCTGCGCCAGCGGCACGAACACCATGGTCAGCGGGAAATTCCACGGCGTGATCAGGCCCACCACACCCTTGGGCTGGGGCCGTACCTCCGCCCGCGCGCCCAGCAGGCCCAGCGGGAATTGCAGGGGGCGCCGCTCCGGCTTCATCCAGCCGCCCGTCTGGGCCAGCGCCTGCTTGAGCGCCGTCACGCTGGGCACCACGTCCGCGAACAGGGTGGTCTCCGTCGCCCGTTCGCCGAAATCGTCCGATATTGCCTGCGTGAAGCGATCCCGATTGGCCATCAGCAGGGCCAGTGCGCGTTTCAGCCTGTCCCGCCGCGTGGCCAGGTCGGGCGGGCCGTCCGCCAGATGGGCGCTGCGCTGGGCATTCAGCAGGCGGGTCAGGGTTTCGGCATCGGTGTCCTGCGGGGCGGTGTCCGGGGTCATGACGGGCCTCCTTGTGCTTGATCGGCCCCTTCGGGCGTGGTGTTGTCCGGGTCTTTCAGGCGCAGCAGGCTTTCCTGCGCGGTGGAGGCGATCAGGGTGCCCGCGCGGCTATAGATCGCCCCGCGCGCCAGCCCGCGGGCGTCGCCGGTCCAGTATCCCTCGGTCTTGTAGTAAACCCAGTCGTTCAGCGAGATGTCATGGGCGTGGAACCACATGGCATGGTCCAGACTGGCCAGCGTTTTCAGCCGGGGATGGCGCGGCACCATTCCATGCGGGCGCAGATTGGCGGACAGGAAATTGAAATCAGAAATATAGGCCAGTAGCCGGGCATGAAGCGCCCCGTCCGCGGCGAGCGGTTCCTTCAGTTTCAGCCAGTAACCGCAGACCGGGTCTTTTGGCGTCAGGTTTTCCACATCCATGCGGTCCACCGAGCGCATCTCGAAGGGCAGATAGGGGCGCTCCTGGCTTTTGCCGGTTTTGGCCGCCAGATGGCGCAATATGCGCGCATAATAGGTTTCGTCGTCGCCCAGGTCTTCGGGCGGCGGCACGTCCGGCATATCGATCTGGTGGCTCAGCCCGTCTTCCGGCACATGATAGTTGAAGGCGGCGGAAAAGATCGATTTGCCGTCCTGCACCGCCACCACGCGCCGCGTGGCGAAGGAGCGCCCGTCGCGCATGGCTTCCACATCATAGAGAATGGGCATGTCCGACCGGCCCGGGCGCAGGAAATAGCTGTGCATGGCGTGCAGACGATAGGGCGCGTCCACGGTCAGGCCCGCGGCTTCCAGTGCCTGCGCCACCACATGGCCGCCATAGACATGGCCGCCCTGCCACTTGTTGGGTTCACCGCGAAACAGCAGCCGGTCCAGCCGTTCCACGCCAAGCCCGGTCAGAAAGGTCTGCATCTGGTTCATGGGCGCGCTCATTCCCGAAAGCTGGTGTCGATCCGGTCCAGGCGCCGCAGCAGGGCGGGCCAGACCAGCCGATCCGCGCCGTCGCCGCCCGCCACCGAGAGCACGTCCCGCACGGTGTTGTCGATCGCCTGCCGGTCGGGCATGACAAGCGGGGCGCCGGTGCTTTCGGTCAGAACCTGGATGCGGCACGCCTTTTCCAGAAAGTGCATCAGCTCGAATGCCTGTGCCACGCTCGGCCCCACGGTCAGCGTGCCGTGATTGCGCAGAATCAGGGCGCGGGCATCGCCCATGTCGGCCACCAGGCGGGCCTGTTCGTCCTCCCGCACGGCCAGCCCCTCGAAATCGTGATAGGCGACGCTCAGCCCCGCTATGATGTTGGTCTGGGCATGTGGCTTCAGGCCGTCCTTCTGGTTGGAAACGGCAATGCCGTAATCGGTGTGCAGATGCATCACGCAGTGGGCGTCTTCCCGCGCGGCGTGCAGGGCGCCGTGAATGACGAATCCCGCCTTGTTTACCTCGAACGGGCTGTCCATCACCTTGGTGCCGCTCAGGTCCACCTTCACAAGGCTGGACGCGGTGATTTCGTCAAAGGTCAGGCCCAGCGGGTTCATCAGGAAATGGTGATCCCCGCCCGGCACGCGGGCTGAAATATGGGTGTAGATCAGATCGTCCCAGCCCATCAGCGCCACCAGGCGATAGGCGGCGGCCAAATGGACGCGCACGGCCCATTCCTCGGCGCTGACGGTGTTTTTCAGGCTTGGAATGTCCAGCCGTCCGGGTGCTTTTTCCCCCATGGTCATGGGCTTTCCCCCTCGTGGTTTCCCGTATCTCCCTGACAACAGTGTGGGACATCGTGCCGCCCGTTTAAAGATAATTATGGACTGTACGGTCTTAAAAACGATATGACCATATTGGGAGTTCGAAAGGGCCGGTCGGGCCATTCGACGAGAGGGAGACGATCATGAGCGACCTGGATGCTTTCCGCACCCATGTGCGGGAATGGCTGGCGGACAACTGCCCGCAGTCCATGCGCACGCCCATGTCCGGTGAGAAGGACATCTGCTGGGGCGGGCGCCATTTCCGGTTTCAGAGCGAGGATCAGAAGCTGTGGCTGGAGCGCATGGCCGCCAAGGGCTGGACCGTGCCCACCTGGCCGAAGGAGTATGGCGGCGGCGGTCTCAGTCGGGAAGAGGACAAGATCCTGAGGGCGGAGATGAAGCGCATCAATGCGCGCTCGCCGCTGGACAGTTTCGGTATCTGGATGCTTGGCCCCGCGCTTTTGAAATTCGGCAATGAGGAGCAGAAGAAAGAACATCTGCCCCGCATTGCGCGTGGTGAAATCCGCTGGTGCCAGGGCTATAGCGAGCCGGGCGCGGGCTCGGACCTGGCAAGCCTGCGCACAAGGGCGGAGGATGCGGGCGACCATTATGTGGTCACCGGTCAGAAGGTGTGGACCTCCTACGCCGACAAGTCCGACATGATCTTCTGCCTTGTGCGCACATCGAAGGAAAAGCACACCGGCATCAGCTTCCTGCTGTTCGATATGGAGAGCGAGGGCGTGTCCACCCGGCCCATCAAGCTGATTTCCGGCACTTCCCCCTTCTGCGAGACCTTCATGGACGGCGTGAAGGTGCCCAAGGAAAATCTGGTGGGCAAGGAAGGCGACGGCTGGACCATTGCCAAATATCTGCTCACCCATGAGCGCGCCATGATCGGCGACACCCGCATTCCCAGGCCGCTCAACGCCATCGCCAAAGAGCGCCTGGGCGAGGGTCGGATAGCGGACCCGTTCCTGCGCACGGACATGGCCGCCCATGAGATCGACGCTGCCGCCTTTATGTACACCATGGAGCGCGCCAATGACGAGGCGAAGGCGGGTGCCGGGCTGGGGGCCTATTCCTCCATGCTGAAATATTATGGCACGGAGCTGAACAAGGACCGGCACGAACTGATCATGCGCATCCATGGCTCGGAAGCCTTCGAGTGGGAAGGTCAGTTCTCCAATGACGGGGAGGTGCCGCGCGCCTGGCTCAGAACCAAGGCCAATTCCATCGAGGGCGGCACCAGCGAGGTGATGCTCAACATCATCGCCAAGCGCATTCTGGAACTGCCGAGCGCATAAGGCGCCAGAGATCACGCGCGGCGGGTGGGGAGCCCGCCGCACCATGAACCGACCGAGGGGAGGGGCCGATGGCTCTGGTCTTGAGCGAGGAGCAGCAGCTTCTCAAGGAATCCGCCGCCGGGTTTCTGGCGGAAAAGGCGCCGGTCAGCCAGCTTCGCCAATTGCGCGATGATGGCGATGAGCGCGGTTACAAGCCCGAACTCTGGCAGGAAATGGTGGACATGGGCTTTGCCGGTCTGCTGGTTTCGGAAGACCATGGCGGCACCGGCTTCGGCTATGTGGGCGCCGGCATCGTGATGGAGGAAATGGGCCGTCGGCTTTCCGCCAGCCCGTTTTTCGCCACCGGCGTGGTGGGCGCGGCGCTTTTACGTGAATCCGGCGATGCGGCGGCACAAGCCGATCTGTTGCCGAAGCTGGCGTCCGGCGAGGTCACCATGACCCTGGCGCTGGATGAAACGCCCCATTTCGCGCCGGATAAAACCGCCATGAGCGTGGCGGGCGGCACACTCAAGGGTCTCAAGACCTTTGTGCCCGATGCCTGCACCGCCGATCTGATCGTTGTGGCGGCCCGCGAGTCCGGCGCGCCGGGGGATGCGGGCGGCCTGACGCTTTATCTGGTGGATGGCGGCGCCGATCACCTGATCCGTGACCGGGTGGTGAGCGTGGACAGCCGCCACTGGGGCAAGCTCACCTTTGAAGGGGTGGCGCCGCGCGGCACGCTGGGCGCGCCGGGCAAGGGCCATGCCGTGCTGAGCGCGGCGCTGGATCGGGTCAATATGGTGCTGGCCGCCGAGCTTGTGGGCGTGTCGCTTGAAGCGATGGACCAGACCCTGACCTATCTGAAGGAACGCAAGCAGTTCGATACCACCATCGGTGCCTTTCAGGCGCTTCAGCACCGTGTGGCCCATCTGTTCAGCGAAGTGGAGGGCGCGCGCTCCGCCGTGCTCAAGGGCCTGCAAATGGCCGATCAGGGCGGCGATGTGGGCTGGTTCGCGTCGCTGGCCAAGGCCAAGGCGTGCAAGGCGGCGGTGCTTGCCACCAATGAAGCCATTCAGATGCATGGCGGCATCGGCATGACCGACGAATATGACATCGGTTTTTATCTGAAGCGGGCGCGGGTGATACAGCAGCTTTACGGCGATTATGGCTATCATGCCGACCGCTTCGCCGCCCTGAGCGGGTACTGAGCCCCGCGCCACGCCAGTAATTCGGGGGAGAAGGTCATGCTGGATCAACTGGACCTGCCAACCGTTCCACCCGGCACGCCGCTGGACAGTGTGATGCGTGCGCTTGTGGACAAGGTGCCGCTTTTCGCCACCACCACGGTGCGCCTTGACGGGGTGGATTATACCGCCTTTGCCAATCAGCCCGCCAATCTGCGCGATGCTACGGCCCTGATGCTGCGCCAGCCGGAGCGGGAGTGCCTGATATATGGCGAGGACCGCTTCACCTTTCAGCAAACGATCGACCGCGCCGCCCGGCTGGGCCGTGCGCTGGTGGACGATCTGGGGCTGGAAAAGGGCACGCCCGTGGGGCTGGTCATGCGCAATTACCCGGAATGGCTGATGGCCTATCTGGGGATAGCCGGGGCGGGCGGCATCATCAGCGCCATGAATGCCTGGTGGGGCACGGAAGAGCTGGAAAAGGCGATCCGGCTTTCCGGTTGCACCATTCTGGTGGTGGATGCGGACCGGGCAAAGCGCCTGGCCCCCTTGCAGGACAAGCTGGACCTGAAACTGATCGTGGCGCGGGATGCCGTGCCGGACGGCGTGACCGCCCATCGCTTCGCGGATCTGATCGCGGACAAGGCGCCCATGCGCTGGCCGGATGTGGACATTGCCCCCGATGATGACGCCATGATGCTGTTCACGTCCGGCTCCACCGGTACGCCCAAGGCGGCGGTCAGCACGCACCGGGCGGTGGTATCCGTGCTGATGAACTGGGTCGTCATGGCGCTCGGCCTGTTGACGGTGGCGGGGGCCAAACCGGACCCGGATGACCAGCCCGTGGCGCTGGTGGCGGTGCCGTTCTTTCATGTGACCGGCCTGCTGCCGGTGGCGCTGGTGTCCATGGTGCTGGGGCGCAAGATGATCTGTATGCACAAATGGGACGCGGGCGAGGCCCTGCGCCTGATCGAGCGGGAGGGCGTCACATCCTTCACCGGTGTGCCCACCATGTCCTATGAACTGGCCACCCACCCGGACCTGAACAGCTATGACACCAGCACGCTCAGCCAGATCGGCGGCGGCGGCGCGGCGCGTCCAAAGGACCATGTGCCGGTGATAGAGCAGGCTTTCGCCAATGCCTTTCCCGGCATCGGCTATGGCCTGACGGAGACCACCGCCCTCGGCGCCATATTGTTCGGCGACGAATATGTGAAGCGGCCCGGCAGCACCGGCAAGCCCACTTTCCCGCTGGTGGAGGCCCGCATTGTTGGCCCCGACGGGCGGGACGTGCCAACCGGCGAGCGCGGTGAGGTGTGGATCAAGTCCGTCGCCAATATGCGCGGCTACTGGCGCGACCCGGATGCCACCGCCGCCGCCGTGACCGATGGCTGGTTCCATACCGGCGACGTGGGCGTGCTGGACGCGGAAGGCTATCTGTACATTGTGGACCGGATGAAGGACATCATCATTCGCGGCGGGGAGAATATCGCCTCGCTGGAGGTGGAGGCGGTGTTGCACGCCGTGCCGGGGGTGGCGGACGTGATGGTGTTCGGCCTGCCGGATGCCCGCCTTGGGGAGCGCGTGGGGGCCGTGGTGGTGAGCGATGACCCGGCCCTGACGCCGCAAGCCATTCTGGATGAGGCGGGCAGGCATCTGGCCCCCTTCAAGCTGCCGGAGACCATCTGGATTCAGCGCGAACCGCTGCCCCTGATCGCCAGCGGCAAGCTGGACCGCAAGGGCATCCGGGCGCATTTTCAGGAACGCCATGCACGGGAACAGGCCGCCGGATAGGCGCGCCCAACAGAGGGAGCAGGGGTCATGACCATGGATCTGGGGTTGAGCGAGCGTGGCCGCGAGGTGCGGGACCGCATCAGGACCATTATCGACGAGAACATCATCCCGGTGGAGGAAGAATACCATGCCGAGGTGGAAAGGGCCCAGGATCGCTGGACCCTGACCCCCCGCATGACGGAAATCCTGGACGGGCTGAAGGATCAGGCCAAGCGGGAAGGGCTGTGGAATTTCTGGCTGACGGACAGCGAGCGGGGCTTTGGCCTGACCACGGTGGAATATGCCTATATCGCCGAGGAACTGGGCCGGTCCCAACTTGCCAGCGAGGTGTTCAACTGCTCCGCGCCCGATACCGGCAATATGGAGGTGCTGGAACGCTATGGCAGCGCCGAGCAGAAGGAAAAATGGCTGAAACCGCTGCTCGATGGCACCATCCGATCCGCTTATGTGATGACGGAACCGGGCGTGGCATCGAGCGATGCCACCAATCTGTCGGTGGAAGCCCGGCTGGATGGCGATGAATGGGTCATCAATGGCGAGAAATGGTGGGCTTCCGGCGCGGGGGACAGCCGCTGCAAGGTGTTCATCACCATGCTCCGCACGGAGGGGGAGGACGCGCCCCGGCACAATCGCCATTCCATGATCCTGGTGGAACGGGACGCCCCCGGCGTGGAGATTCTGCGCCCCATGATGGTGTTTGGCCATGACGACGCGCCGCACGGGCACATGCATATCCGTTTCAACGATGTGCGGGTACCTAAAGACAATCTGGTTCATCATCGCGGCGCCGGGTTCGAGGTGGCACAGGGCCGCCTGGGGCCGGGGCGCATCCATCACTGTATGCGCTCCATCGGTGCGGCGGAACGGGCGCTGGGCCTGATGTGCCGCCGTGCGCTGGAGCGGGAGGCGTTCGGTCGTCCGCTGGCCAAGCTGGGCGCCAATTACGACATCATCGCCGAATGCCGCATCGAGATCGAGCAGGCGCGCCTGCTGTGCCTGAAGGCGGCGCACATGATGGATACGATCGGTGCCATCAAGGCGGGGCCCTATATTTCGCAGATCAAGGTGGTGGCCCCGCGCATGTCGCTGAAGGTGATCGACGAGGCCATGCAGATGCACGGCGGCGCCGGGATCAGCCAGGATTTCCCCTTCGCCCCTATGTGGCACGCTCAGCGCACCTTGCGCTATGCGGATGGCCCGGACGCGGTGCACCGTATGGTGATCGCGCGTGACGAGTTGAAGGCAACATATCGCAAGCACAACGTTTAAGCAGCGTGCCGGAGGGGAGAGGACGGCCATGAGCAAGACGGTCAAACCGGAAGACGTGGCGACCTATGTGGGCCAGGAAGTGGGGGTCAGCGACTGGTTCCCGATTGATCAGGACCGCATCAATGCCTTTGCCGACGTGACGAAGGATCATCAGTTCATCCATGTGGACCGGGAAGCGGCGGCGAAAACGCCGTTCGGCACCACCATCGCCCATGGGTTTCTGACCCTGTCCATGCTGTCCTATCTGATCGACGGGGCGACGCTGAGGGTCGAGGGCACGGTGATGGGGCTGAATTACGGCTTCGAGAAGGTGCGCTTTCTTGCCCCGGTGAAGGTGGACAGCCGCATTCGCCTGCGCGTTACCATCGGCGACGTGCAGGACAAGGGCGCGGGCCGCCTGCTGATCCGGCAGGACGTGACCATGGAGATCGAGGGGGAGGAGCGCCCCGCGCTCACCGCCCAGTGGCTGACCATGATTCAGGTGGCCTGACTTCAGGGAGGCTGAATACAGGTGGCCTGGGCCGATCTGGGCGCATTGTTTAACGAGAGGACGGATTTATGAGCATTCGGTTTGATGATCAGGTGGCCATAGTCACGGGCGCGGGCGGCGGCCTTGGCCGCACCCATGCGCTGGCGCTGGCCGCGCGCGGGGCGAAGGTGGTGGTGAACGATCTGGGCGGCGACGTGACCGGCGCGGGCGGGGACCCCGGCGCCGCGCAGAAAGTGGTGGCCGAGATCGAGGCGGCGGGCGGCACGGCGCTGGCGGACGGCGCGGACGTAACGAAAACGGACCAGGTGTCGGCCATGGTCGAAAAGGCCATGAACGCCTGGGGGCGGGTGGACATACTGGTGAACAATGCGGGTGTGCTGCGTGACCGCAGCTTCGCCAAGATGACCATGGACGATTTCGCCTTTGTGCTGAACGTGCACCTTCAGGGGTCCGCTAACTGCACCAGCGCGGTGTGGGACATCATGCGCCAGCAGGCTTATGGCCGCATCGTCATGACCACATCGTCCAGCGGCCTTTACGGCAATTTCGGCCAGAGCAATTACGGCGCCGCCAAGATGGGTCTGATCGGCCTGATGAACACGCTTGTGCTGGAAGGCGGCAAGTACAATATCCGTGTGAATGCGCTGGCCCCGGTGGCGGCCACCCGCATGACCGAAGACCTGATGCCGCAGGCGGCGCTGGATCTTGTCAGGCCGGAGGATGTGTCCACCGGGCTTGTGACCCTGTGCGATCGGGACGCGCCGAACCGCACCATATTATGTGCCGGGGCGGGCGGTTTTGCCCGCACCGTCATTCAGGAGAGCGAGGGCATCTTCCTGGAAGAGAGCGCGCGCAGCCCGGAAGCGGTGCGCGCCGCGCTGGACACCATCAACGACATGGCCGGGGCGAAGGAATATCAGCATGGCGGGGAGCAGACCATGAAGTTCCTGACCAAGGCGGCGAAGGCCGCGGGTGTGCAGATTTCCTGACCTGGCCGACGCGCGGGCCGCTGGTCCGGGCGCCTGAAACAGACCCGACCTTGAAAAGGAGCCGAACCATGCGTGAAGCCGTTATCGTATCCACCGCCCGCACCCCCATCGGCAAGGCCTATAAGGGGGCCTTCAATGCCACCCAGAGCCCCACGCTGGCCGGGCACGCCATCAAGAATGCGGTGGCGCGCGCCGGGCTGGAAGGCCAGGAAGTGGAGGATGTGATTCTGGGCTGTGCCCTGCCGCAGGGCACCAGCAGCCCCAATATCGGGCGGCTGGCCGCGCTGAAGGCCGGGCTGCCGGTCAGCGTTGCGGGCATGACCATGGATCGCCAGTGCGCCAGCGGCCTGATGGCCATTGCCACCGCCGCCAAGCAGGTGGTGCATGATGGTATGGAAATTGCCGTGGGCGGCGGGCTCGAATCCATCAGCCTTGTCCAGAACGACCATATGAACCGCTATCAGCTTGTGGATGAAAGCCTGACCGCCATGCAGCCGGATGTGTATATGTCCATGCTGGAAACGGCGGAAGTGGTGGCCAGGCGCTATGGCATTGACCGGGACGCCATGGATGCCTACGGCCTGCAATCCCAGCAGCGCACCGCCGCCGCGCAGGAAGCGGGCCGCTTCGATGACGAGATTGTGCCCCTGCCCACCAAAAAGGGCGTGATGGACAAGGAAACCAAAAAGATCAGCTTCGAGGACGTGGTGCTGGAGCAGGACGAGGGCAACCGCCCTTCCACCACGCTGGATGGCTTGCAGGGCCTGAACCCGGTATTCGATGGTGGCACCATCACGGCGGGCAATGCCAGCCAGTTGTCGGATGGCGCCTCCGCCAGCGTGGTGATGGAACGCACGCAAGCTGAGCGCCGGGGGCTGACGCCGCTGGGGCTGTATCGCGGCATCGCCGTGGCGGGGCTGGCGCCGGATGAAATGGGCATCGGCCCCGTCTATGCCATCCCCAAATTGCTGAAGCAGCACGGGCTGACCATCGACGATATCGGCCTGTGGGAACTGAACGAGGCCTTCGCCGTGCAGGTGCTGTATTGCCGCGACAAGCTGGGCATTCCCAATGACAGGCTGAACGTGAATGGCGGTGCCATTTCCGTTGGTCACCCTTATGGCATGTCCGGCGCGCGCATGGTGGGCCATGCCCTGATCGAAGGCAGGCGCCAGGGCGCGAAATATGTGGTGGTGACCATGTGCGTCGGCGGTGGCATGGGGGCCGCGGGCCTCTTTGAAGTGCTGTAGGGCGCGGATCAGGCAACATTCCTGTCGGGGGAGCGAGATGAAAGCGGTTTTGTGCAAGGAACTGGGCGGTGCGGAAAAGCTGGTGGTGGAAGATGTGCCCGCCCCCAGGCCCGGCCCGAAGGACGTTCTGGTGGATGTGAAGGCGGCGGGGGTCAATTTCCCGGACGTGCTGATCATTCAGGGTAAATATCAGTTTCAGCCCGATCTGCCCTTTACGCCGGGCGGCGAAGGGGCCGGGGTGGTGGCCGAAGTGGGCGCCGAGGTGGACGGCATAAAGCCCGGCGACCGGGTTTTGTTCACCCATCTGACCGGCGCTTTCGCCGAGCAGGCGGTGGTGCCCGCCGGGGCCGTGGTGCCGATCCCGGATGCCATGCCGTTTGACGCGGCGGCGGGCCTGACCATCACCTATGCCACCAGCCTGCACGCCCTGAAGCAGCGGGCGGACCTGAAAGCCGGGGAAACCGTGCTTGTGCTGGGGGCCGCTGGCGGTGTGGGGCTGGCTGCGGTGGAATTGGCCAAGGCCATGGGCGCCACCGTGATCGCCGCCACCAGCAGTGAAGAGAAAGGCGCCGTGGCCAGGGCCGCGGGTGCCGACAAGGTGATCACCTACAGCACCGAAGACCTGAAGAAAACCGCCAAGGACCTGACCGGGGGTCGCGGCGTGGACGTGGTCTATGATCCCGTGGGCAGCGACTATACCGAGCAGGCGCTCAGGGCCATGGCGCCCGGTGGCCGTCTGCTGGTGATCGGCTTCGCGGCGGGCGACATTCCCAAGGTGCCCGCCAATCTGTGCCTGTTGAAGCAATGCAGCCTGGTGGGCGTGTTCTGGGGCGCCTGGGCCGCCGCCAATCCGGGCGGCCAGGCGGACAATATGCGCATCCTGTTCGACCATTACGCGGCGGGCCGCATCAAGCCGCATATTGACGGACATTACCCGCTGGACCGGGTGGCCGATGCCTATGAGCGGCTTACGGGCCGCCATGCCAGGGGCAAGGTTATCCTGACACCGCAGGGGTGAGGGGTTCCGGTCAGGGTTGATTTTTTGGACTCGCCAGTCTTGAAAGAAATCCCTGACCGTCTATGCTGATCGCGTCTTGATCGGATCACATGCCGGTTGTCGAGCAGGGGGCCGCCACCCATGGGCGATTTGCGCATCATTGCCGGGCAGCGCGCACGAAAAAAGCTGTCGGATCAGGGCCTTGTGCCCGATCTGGTGCGGCAGGTGGTGGGGGCGTCCGGCGGGCCGAAATGGCTGGTGCTGAAGGGGCTGGACAGCGTTGTGTTCGGCGATTTTCTGCCCGCGGCAAGGCATCATATTCCGCTGACCGGCTCCAGCGCCGGGGCGTGGCGCATGGCCGCCGCCGCCGACCCGGACCCGGCGACACGCATTGAATGTTTCGCCCGTGTCTATGCCGGCAGTCGTTTCACCCCGGATCAGAGCCCGGACGAGATCACCCGCGCATCCTATGACCTGCTGGCGGAGATTTTCCCGGATGAGGCCATTGCCCATATTCTGGCGAACAGCGCGCGCCCCTTGCGCATCGTGACCGCGCGGGGGCGGGGCCTTGCGGGTGGTCGGCGGCCACTTGGCGAGGGGTTGGGCCTGATGCTGGCCGGGCTGGCCAACACGCTGTCCCGGCAGGCGCTGTCGGCCCATTATCAGCGGGTGGTGTTTCACACCGGCCCACCCCCCGAAGCGATCGGGGATGGCTTTGAAACCGTTTCGGTGCCGCTGACAGCGGCCAATTTCCGCGATGCGCTGATGGCCTCCGGCTCCATCCCCTTTGTCATGGCGGCGATTACCGATATCGCCGGGGCCGGGCCGGGGGTGTACCGGGATGGTGGGTTGATCGACTATCACTTCGGGCATCTGCCGGACGCGGGCGATGGCATCATTCTCTATCCGCATTTCTACCCCTATCTGGTGCCCGGCTGGTTCGACAAGAAATTGCATCGCCGGGTGACGGCAGACCGTCTGAGCGATGCGGTGATGCTGGTGCCGGACGATGACTTCGTGGCCGGCCTGCCCCATGGCCGCATCCCCGACCGGCGCGATTTCGCCCGCATGGAGCAAGCGGAGCGCCTGCATTTCTGGCAGACGGTGGTGAAAAGCAGCGAACGCCTGGGGGCGGCGTTTTCACGGCTTGCGGGCGCGGAAAATCACGGGCACCTGATGGACAGGCTTGAACCTGTGGCGGACTAATGCCCTAATCGGGCACGGAGGCGGGGTTTGCACGGGCAATCCCGGCAGGAGGAGGGGGCCACCCCCTTGGGAGTGGAGTGACCATGACAGAAACCGACCAAACGTTCACGATGGGCGCCTTTTCCGATGACCATCTGATCGCCGAACATCTTGGCGATCTGGTGGATAATTGCGTGGACAGGCACGGCGATCGCCCCGCCTTTTCCTGCGTGCTGCCCAACGGGGCCAATGCCACGCTCACCTTTCGGGAACTGGGCGCGCTGACCGATGCGGTGGCCGTGTATCTGCGGGAAGGGCTGCACCTGTCGCCGGGCGATGTGGTGGCGATACAGGCACCCAATGCGCTGGCCTATCCGGTGGTGGCGTTCGGCGTGCTGAAGGCGGGGCTGACACTGACCAATGTGAATCCGCTTTATACGCCGGAGGAAACCAATCACCAGTTGAAGGACAGCGGCGCGCGGATTCTTTTCGTGATCGACCTGTTCGCCGATACGGTGGGTGAAGCGGTGGCGGGCACCAAAGTGGAAAAGGTGTTCCGCCTGTCGCTGGTGGATTTCTTCCCTGCTTTGAAGCGCCACGCGCTGGGCTTCGCGCTGAAGCATGTCAAGCGCATGGTGCCGAACTTCGACGTGGATGTGCACGCGGACATGCGGGAGGTGATCCGCAAGGGCAGGCGCTATCTGGACAGCGGCGTGAACCCGGTCAACTATCGCCGGGGGCAGAGCCGGGACCATCCCGCCTTCTTTCAGTACACCGGCGGCACCACAGGGCGCAGCAAGGGCGCCTCGCTCAGCCATTACAATGTGGCCGCCAATGTGTCCCAGGGGCATTTGCGCAACAGCACCGTGATGCGGGAAGCGCAGGAAACCATGATGCTGGTGCTGCCGCTGTATCATGTTTTCGCGCTGGCGGTGGGGGGCATGGCGAGTATGCATCACGGCACCCATGTGATCCTGGTGCCGAGCCCGCGGCCGCTGGCCAATCTGCGGCCCGTGTTCGACCGCTTCGACATCACCACCATGCCGGGGGTGAACACCCTGTATATGGGGCTGATGCAGGAAGACTGGTTCGCCCGCAACCCGCCGCAGAACCTGCGTTTCTGCTTTGCCGGGGCGGCGCCGCTCAATCAGGATACCGCACGGCGCTGGGAAGCGCTGACCGGCGCCCCCATCTATGAAGGCTACGGCCTGACGGAAAGCACCTGCGTGGTCACTTCCATGCCGCTGGACGGGCCGCCGAAAAAGGGCACCTGCGGCAAACCCATGCCGGGCACCGAACTGCGCATCGTGGATGATGCGGGCAATGCCCTGCCGCCGGGCGAGGCGGGGGAGGTCTGGGTGCGCGGGCCGCAGGTGATGCAGGGTTATCTCAACCGGCCAGAGGCCACAGCGGAAACGATCGAGGATGGCTGGCTGAAAACCGGCGATATCGGCGTGATCGACGATGAGGGCTATCTGTCCATCGTGGACCGCAAGAAAGATATGATCCTGGTGTCCGGGTTCAATGTCTATCCCGCGGATGTGGAAGACGTGATCGTCAATATGGACGGCGTGTCGGAAGCCGCCGTGGTGGGCGCGCCGGACGATGAAAGCGGGGAGCGCGTGGTGGCCTATGTGGTGCCTCGCGGCGACAGCTTGACAGCCGAGGACGTGAAGGCCCATTGCCGGGAACACCTGACAGGCTATAAACGGCCCAAGGTGGTCTTTTTGGTGGATGAATTGCCCAAATCGCCCGTGGGCAAGGTGCTGCGCAAGGATCTGCGCCAGCGTGCCAGGGATGAAGCCACGGGATGAAGCTGCGGGTCGGGGCCACAACGGGACGGGCGCAACATGAACGGGGATAGCTGATATGGATCTGGGCCTTGCGGGTAAGCGCGTTCTGATCACCGGGGCCACACGGGGCATTGGCGCCGCCGTGATGGATTGCATGATCGCGGAAGGCGCCCGCGTAGCGTTCTGCGCGCGGGAGGAGGCGGGCGTCATCGCCCGGCAGGATGCCCTGCGCGGGCATGGCCATGACGTGACCGGCACCACGCTGGATGTGAAGGATACCGAATCCTATCTGCAATGGATCGAGGACAGCGCCGCCCATCTGGGCGGGGTGGACGTGTTCATCCCCAATGTGAGCGCGGGCGCGGGCCAGGGGGAGGAAGCCTGGCGTGCCAATTTCGATGTGGACCTGATGGCCACGGTGCGCGGGGCGGAAGCCACTCTGGATCACATGGCTGCGGACGGTGGCGGGTCCATCGTGGTGCTGGCATCCATTTCCCCGCTGGAAGCCATGGGCGGCCCGGCACCCTATAACAGCATGAAGGCGGCGCTGATCACCTATGCCAGCCAGTTGGGCGATGTGGCGGCGGGGTATGGCGTGCGGGTCAATGCGGTGTCCCCCGGCCCCATTCACATAGAGGACGGCTTCTGGGGCCAGACCCGGCGGGAGCATCCGCAGAATTATGAAATGGTGCGCGCCCGGCAGCCCTTCGGGCGCCTTGGAACACCGGAAGAGGTGGGGCGGGCCATCACGTTTCTGGCCAGTCCGGCGGCAAGCTGGATCACCCGTGCCAATCTGGTGGTCGATGGCGGCTTTCTTCAGCGCACCCAGTTCTGACGACCGTATTCATGCCTTGTGGCCGCGTGCTGATTGCCAGACATGCCGGGGCCTGCTACCTTTGACTTCTGTGGCGAGTGCTTGTTCAGGCATCCCCTTCCGGAGGCAGGGTCTATGCGACACCTTTTGTCCCCTTTGCCCTGGCTTAGCGCTGGCATTCTTTCCCTTGGCGTTTATCTGACCTGCTGGATGCTGGCCGGGCTGATGCTGCCCCTGGCGGAAGGTATTGTGGTGGCTGTTTTCGGCTTTCTGCTGGGGCTGGCGGGGCAGATCGCGGCGGATCGCTATTATGTCACACCGGAGCGGGAACTGCTCGCCGCGCTGGAACAGATCAGAAGCCTTGAAACGGAAGGCCGGGGGAGTGTTCTGCTGGAAGCCCCGGTGATCAGTGGCCGGGCTGATCTGTCCGATGCGCTGGAAAAACTGTATGATCACCTGGATCACATTCATCAGCGCCTGAACCGCAACAGCCAGTTGGAAAATCGCCTGGCCGATGTGCTGAATGCCCGGCGCAGCGATACGGAGGCACTGGCCCGACAGCGGACGGAGTTTCGCAAACTGGCGCAGGAGCTTGCCGAAGCCCGTGACGAGGCCGAAGCCGCCAATCTGGCCAAGTCCGAATTCCTGGCCGTGATGAGCCATGAGATCCGCACCCCCCTGAACGGTGTGATCGGCATGATCCAGATATTGCTGGACAGTCGCCTGGACACGGAGCAACGCGGCCATGTGCTTGACCTGATGGAAAGCGCGGAAACCCTGCTGGACGTGATCAACGATATTCTGGACATTTCCAAGCTGGATGCCGGCAAGATGCAGCTTGAACTGCGCGCGGTGGATTTGCGCCGCCTGCTTGAGCAGGTGGAGAGCTTTCTGGCGCCGCGGGCGGAGGCCAAGGGTATCGCCTTCAACCTGGCCGTGGACCCGGATTTGCCGGATGGCGTGCGCGTGGACCCGACCCGCCTTCGTCAGGTGCTGTTCAACGTGGTGGGCAATGCCATCAAATTCACCCAGGCGGGCGGTGTGTCGCTGCGCGCGGACAAGGGCGCGGAGCGGCGCGACGGCAGCTTTGATCTGGTTCTGAGCGTCGTGGATACGGGGATCGGTATTCCCAGGGACAAGCAGCGGACATTGTTCGACAAGTTTTCCCAGGCGGATGCATCCACCACCCGGCGCTTTGGCGGAACCGGTCTGGGGCTGGCCATATCACGGCAGTTGAGCCGCCTGATGGGAGGCGACATTTCCGTTTCCAGCGAGCCGGGCAAGGGGTCCACCTTCACGGTGGCCTTTCCCACGCTCAGGGACGACCCCGCCCGCGCGCGGGACGATGGCGGCGCCCGCATGATGCTGGACATGGCCCGCACCACCGCCCGGCGCAGCCTGACCATTCTGGTGGCGGACGACAACGAACTGAACCAGAAAATTCTTGAAAGCGTACTGGGCAGACTGGGCCACCGTATCGCGCTGGTGGAGACGGGCGTTGCGGCGTGCGACTATGTGGAAGAGCACCCGGTGGACCTGGTGATCATGGATATTCACATGCCGGAACTGGGCGGGGTGGACGCGACCAAATGGATACGCGCCATGCCGCCGCCACGGGGCACCGTGCCGGTGCTGGGCTGTACGGCGGATGCGTTTCCCGATCAGGTAAGTGCCTTCCGGCAGGCTGGCATGAAGGATGTGGTGACCAAGCCGGTGGACCGCTATGACCTGCTGACCCGGATCAACAGGGTGATGGATGAGCCGGTGCACGACATCGTGGCCCGCCCCATGTCCGATGTGGCGGACCCGCCGCTGCGCCGCGCGGCGGGGAGGGCGAAGACCGTGGGGCTGAGTGCGACTCCGGCGGTGGAGACCGCCACGGAAACGGCGCTGGACGATCTTCTGGACGAAATCTGATCCGGGCCCTGAAAGGGGAGCGTCTCCGTGCCGGTGCGGCTGGCCGCGCCAGAGCAAGAATGTTGCGTTTTTCAGGGTGTATTTTTTGCCTTGTTAATCTCAGGCCCTTCAATTTTTTGATCTATGTCAAATCCTTCAATGCTCCTGTGCGTAAGGTCACTACCAGAGGGTGAATATTCTGGTTTGATGAGTAGCAGGCGTGAGGGGGCGACGATGGCTCAGGACGCATTGGCGGCCAAGCGTGATTTTCTATTGTTGTCCGACAAGAATTACGAGGACCTGGCCGCCGCCAGACCTGTGGTGGAAGCGGCACTGCCGGCCATTCTCGATGCTTTTTACGATCATGTGACGCGTCAGCCCGATCTGGCGCGGATGCTGGGCGATGCCGCCTCGCGGGAGCGCATTCGCGGGGCGCAGGAACGACATTGGCAATATCTGCTTTCCGGCGCGCCCGATAGCTCATATCAGGAACGGGCGCAGCGGATCGGAACCGCGCATTTCGATGTGGGGCTGGATCAAAGCTGGTATATGGGCGGATATTGTTTTGCCCTTGGCCGGATGACGGATGCGGTGCTGACGGCGGCGGGGGAGTCCGCCGCAAAAGTGAAGGAACAGGTCAAGGCGTTGCTCCGGGTGGTCTTTCTGGATATGGACCTGGCCCTTGATACCTATTACCGCCAGATTCTGGACCGCCAGGAAGATCGCCGTCTCCGGCTGGAAAAGCTCATTGCCGATTTCGAGGATGAGACCGAAACGCGGCTTGCGGAAAATCGCAAAGAGGGCGAGGCCCTGACCGGGATTTCCCGCGAAATGCATGAGGTCGCCGGGCGCACGGCACGCCGGTCAGAGGACGCGGCGGCTACCGCGCAGCAGACCGCCGCCAATGTACAGGCCATATCCACCGCCGCCGATGAACTGCACACATCCCTGGGGGAGATCAGTACGCGGATCAAGGAGTCCTCCACCATTGCCGAAGGCGCGGAAAAGGAAGTGCAGGAAACCACGGATACCATCCGCACGCTCGATACCGCCACCGCCGATATCGGCAAGGTCATCGACCTGATCCGCGACATCGCCGACCAGACCAACCTTCTGGCCCTGAATGCCACCATCGAAGCGGCCCGCGCGGGCGATGCGGGCCGGGGGTTCGCCGTGGTGGCGGGGGAGGTGAAAAGCCTGGCGGGCCAGACCACGCGCGCCACCGGGGAAATCGGCAACCGCATAGACGAGGTGCAGCGCGTGTCCGCTTCCGTATCCAATGCGATCGGCAGTATAAACGAGACGGTTCACCGCATGAACGACATTGCAGGCGCGCTGAGCAGTGCCATGGAGCAGCAGCAGGCCGCCCTTCAGGATATTGCCCGGAATGCGGAGGAAGCCTCTGGCGGAACACAGGACATGGCCGACAGCATCCGCAAGGTCGCCGATGACGCGGCCACGGGGAATCAGACGGCGGATCGCCTGAAAGATGTGACCGACCGGCTGGAAGGCACAACCGAGGCCCTGAACGCCGCGATTGACGGTTTTCTGTCCGGCGCCCGGAAAACCACCTGACACGGCGGGGCCTGGCATCGGAACAGGGCCGGGAACAGGGTTATCCGGCTGGATCGTCATCCCGCCCCGATGGGGCCATCTTTTCATATATGCCGATCACCGGCGCTTCCCCGGCGCGCACCGCGGCGCGATACATGCCCGCGCTGTTGAAGGTCAGGGTAATGCTTCCCTTCGGGTCCAGCGCGATGATGCCGCCATCGCCGCCCATGTCCATCAGGTCTTTCAGCACCAGCCGTTCGGCGGCCTCTGACAGGCTCATGCCGCCATATTCCATCATGGCGCACACGTCGCGGGCCACCGTTTTGCGGATGAAAAATTCGCCGTGCCCGGTGGCGGAAACGGCGCAGCTTTCATTGCTGGCATAAGTGCCCGCGCCGATGATCGGGCTGTCCCCGATGCGGCCATATTTCTTGTTGGTCATGCCCCCGGTGGAGGTGCCCGCCGCCACATTGCCCTGCCTGTCCAGCGCCACGGCGCCCACCGTGCCGAATTTGTGCGGCTCGCCATTCGGGCCTTCGCCGGGTGCGCCGTCATGGTCCAGCACGGCGCCCTTGCCCTCGGCCAGCGCATTCTGTAATTGCCGCCAGCGCCGTTCGGTGCGGAAATAGCCGGGCTCGGCGGTTTCCAGCCCCTGATCGGCGGCGAACCGGTCTGCCCCGGCGCCGGACAGCATCACATGCGCGCTGTGGTCCATAATGGCGCGGGCCAGCCGGATGGGGTTTTTCACCGTGCGCACCCCGGCGGCGGCCCCCGCGTTCAGGGTTTTGCCGTCCATCAGGGCGGTGTCCATCTCATTGTGGCCGTCATGGGTGAAAACGGCGCCCCGGCCCGCATTGAAATGGGCGCTGTCCTCCAGCACGGTGATGGTGGCGATCACCGCGTCCACCGCGCTGCCGCCCCCGCTCAGCACCGCTTCCCCCGCCGCGAGCGCTTCGCCCAGTTTGGCGCGGATGGCAGCTTCCGTTTCCGGCGTCAGCTTGTCCGGCGTGATGGTGCCCGCGCCGCCGTGCAGGGCCAGCGCATAGGCCGGGCGCTCTTCCGGTGTGGCCAGGGTGTCATGCCCGGCCATGGCGGCCCCGCTTTCCGGCTGCCAGAAGGCGAGCGCCGTCAGCGCAAAAAGACCTGTGACAAGGCGATATCCGGCCTGCATGATGGTTCTCCCCCCGGCGGTTTGCGCGATGTGCTGGATGCTGCATGGGGAGCATGGTAAACATCCCGCAGTCAGGATCAATGGGAGAGGGGGCAGACCAATGATCACAGCACTCACACGGGGCCGATTGCAAAGCCGGGCGCACCATACACTGTGGGCATATCGCACACCGTGGGGGCACCTGTGTCGCGCCCTGCGGCGAATGGTCGTGCCGGGAAGCGTGCTGTTCGGGGCTTTTGCCGTACCCGCCCATGCCGCGGGGGAGGACTCGCCCGCCACCGCCGCGCTGCATCAGCTTTTCAAAGACGAACGCGCCTTCCACTATCAGGAAAATCCCGGCACCGGCCCGGTGGGGGAACCTCAGCCACCGGCCAGCCGCATGAAGGCGGTGAGCGCGGCGGATCATGAACGCCGCCACGCGCAGGCCCGCGCCTTCAAGCAGCGTTTGGCGGCCATAGACCGGGCGGCCCTGTCACGGGAAGACCGGCTGAATTACGACCTGTTCGCCTATCTGCTGGAACGCACCCTGATATCGGAGAGATTCCGCACCTGGCGCATTCCGTTTTACAGCGACAGCGGCTTTCACACCCGCCCCCTGCGGCTGTGGCAGTCCAGCCGGTTCAGGCGCGTTTCCGACTATGATGCCTATATCAGCCGCCTGGCCGACATTCCCCGCCATTTCGACGAGCATATGGCCAATATGCGGCTTGGCATGGAAACCGGCTTTACCATGCCCAAAGTGGTGTTGAAGGGGCTGCTGCCCACCTTCGCCGCCCCGATCCGGGAAAGCGCGGAGGAAAGCGCCTTCTGGGGGCCGTTCCAGGACATGGCCAGGTCGATCGACGCGCCGGAAAAGGCGCGCCTGCGTGACGCCGCCCGGCGGGTGATCATGGAAAAGGTGATGCCCGCCTATGAACGGCTGAACCGCTTCATGCGGGAGACTTATTACCCCGCCGCGCGGGAGAGCATCGCCGCCACCGACCTGCCGGAGGGGGACGCCTATTACCGGGCCATGGTGCGCTTCTATACCACGCTGGACCTGACCCCCGAACAGGTGTTCGAGCGCGGCAAGGCGGAAGTGGCGCGTATCCGCGCGGAGATGGAGGGCATTATCGATGAGGTGGGCTTTGACGGCGGCTTCGACGCCTTTCTTGAATTTCTGCGCACCGATCCGCGTTTTTATGCCGACAGCGCCGCGGACCTGCTGGCCTTTGCCAGCCGCACGGCCAAGCGGATCGACCTGAAGATGCCCGCCTTTTTCGGCAGATTGCCGCGCCAGCCATATGGCGTGGAGCCGGTCCCCGCCGAGATCGCGCCCAATTACACCACCGGGCGCTATGTGGGCGCACCGCTGGATGCGCCGCGCGGGGGCATGTACTGGGTGAACACGCACGATCTGAAAAACCGCCCGCTTTATGCCATTCCCGCGCTCACATTGCATGAAGCGGTGCCCGGCCATCATCATCAAAGTGCGCTAAGCCGGGAATTGAAGGACGTGCCGGATTTCCGCGTGGGCCTGTATCCGCACGCTTTCGGCGAGGGCTGGGGCCTGTATGCGGAAAAGCTGGGCGTGGAAATGGGCATCTATCAGACCCCGTATGAGCATTTCGGGCGCCTGACCTATGAAATGTGGCGTGCCTGCCGCCTTGTGATGGATACGGGGATGCACGCCTTTGGCTGGTCGCGGGATCGGGCCATGCGCTGCCTGATGGAAAATTCCGCGCTCAGCCCGCTGAATGTGCGCACGGAAACCGACCGCTATATAAGCTGGCCGGGGCAGGCGCTGGCCTACAAGGTGGGCGAGATGCGCATACTGGCCCTGAGGGAGCGCGCCGAACGGGAACTGGGCGCGGCGTTCGATATCGAGGCGTTCCACGACCGCATCCTGGCGGCGGGCGGGATGCCGCTGGATGTGCTGAGCGCGCGGGTGGCCCGCTGGATCGACGCGCAGCAGGAGCGGGAAAGCCCGTGAACAGGTGGCGCACTTTTGCCCGACAGTGCTTTTGTCCTTGAAAAATGGGGCGCATCACGTTTTCTAAGGGGCGGGGAAAGATCGCCCGTCCTATCAGCCGGAGGAAAGACATATGCCCGCCAACGGGACCCTTGCCGTCAAGCCCGAAGCCACCGGTGCGCTCGCCGGAATCGGCAATACGCCGCTCATCAAGCTGCGTTACGCCTCGGAACTGACCGGGTGCGATATCTATGGCAAGGCGGAATATGCCAACCCCGGCGGCAGCGTGAAGGACCGGCCCGCGCTGAACATCATCGAACAGGCGGAAGCCGACGGCACGCTGGAACCGGGCGGGCTGATCGTGGAAGGCACGGCGGGCAATACGGGCATCGGGCTGGCGGTGGTGGCCAATGCCAAGGGCTATCGCACGCTGATCGTGATGCCGGAAACCCAGTCGCAGGAAAAGATTCATACGCTGCGCATCATGGGCGCGGAGCTGGAACTGGTGCCCGCCGCCCCCTATAGCGACCCGAACAATTTCCAGCACATCGCCCGCCGCATGGCGGCGGACCTGGCCGAGAGCGAACCCCACGGCACCATCTGGGCCAACCAGTTCGACAATGTGGCCAACCGGGACGCCCACATCAAGACCACCGCGCGGGAGGTATGGCAGCAGACCGACGGCAAGGTGGATGGCTTCATCTGCGCCGTGGGCACCGGCGGCACGCTGGCGGGCATGTCCATGGGGCTGAAGGACTATAACCGGGACATCCAGATCGGCCTGGCGGACCCGATGGGCGCGGCGCTCTACAGCTATTACACCACGGGGGAGCTGAAATCCGAGGGCACCAGCATTTCGGAAGGCATCGGCCAGGGCCGCATCACCGCCAATCTGGAAGGTGCGGTGGTGGATCACGCCTATCAGATCCCGGATCAGGAAGCCCTGCCCATCGCCTTTGACCTGCTGCAACGGGAAGGTTTGTGCGTGGGCGCCTCCACCGGCGTGAACGTGGCGGGCGCCATAAAACTGGCCAAGGAAATGGGGCCGGGGCACACCATCGTCACCATATTGTGCGATAGCGGCCTGCGCTATCAAAGCAAGCTGTTCAACCCCGAATTCCTCCGCGCCAAAGACCTGCCCACCCCGGCATGGCTGCGGGGGTGAGGGCGGCGTTGTGCGTGCGCCAGATTTTTTGCTTATTGGATAAGCCCCGTTGTGACGGGGCTTTTTCATGTTGTTGAGGAATCAATCTGGAACGGAAAAGACGAAAATGGTAGCACTAAGTGTTATGTCTGTGATATATGAAAATATGGAAGTTGAAGAGTTTTGCCCGAGATGCGCGCAGAGAGGGCGTGGAAGAAAGGGCGCTTGAACTGGCGGCGCGGGATGTGGCTGCCGGCCATTATGAAGCGAGACTTTCCGCCAGCATTGCAAAAAAGCGGGTCGCTCGAAAGGGGGCTGGCAAGCGTGGTGGCTTCAGAACCATTGTTGCATTTGAAAATAGGCAGCGTTCTTTGATCATCTTTCTTGAGATTTACGCAAAGAGCAGCAAAAGCAATGTAACCAAGAAAGAAATAGCCGCTTTCGAAACCGTTGCCAAAAGCCTCCTTAATGCAACGAGCGATCAGATCAGGACGTTGATAGACACGGGCGCAATCATCGAAAAGGTGCTGGATAATGAGTAAAGCTTTGGAAAACATGCATTCTACTGCTAGGGACCTGCACGCAGTGGGCGCCATGGATGCGGTGACGATGAAAGTGATGGATGATCTGTGTTTGCCTGAGAAGCGCACTTTCACACAAGCGGACATTCGCAAGATCCGCGATAAAACCCGCATGAGTCAGCCTGTTTTTGCCGCTTTTCTGGGCGTGACGGTCAGCGCCATCGCTCAGTGGGAGCGTGGCGTGAAAACGCCTGGCGGATCGGCCCAAAGACTATTGGATGTTATCGACCGGAAGGGTATCGAGGCTTTGCTTTAAGGGCAGCAAGTGTCGGCTCTTTGGTAGCGCCGTGGTCCGGCGGTGCCGTTTGTTGCATCTTTTCAAGCGGGATGAGAGCCTGAAACCATTTTCAAAGGGGGCTATCATGGGCAATCTGCTGATCGTCATTCTGGCGATTTTTCTGCCGCCGGTGGCGGTGCTGTTGCGGTTCGGGCTGGGGGGAACCTTTCTGCTCAATCTGATTCTGACGCTTTTGTTTTTCGTGCCGGGCATGATCCATGCGCTTTGGGTCATCCTGAACAATCCGGGTCAGCGGGGCTGAGGGCCGGGTAGGCGGCGCATTAAAAAAGTCGGCCACCCGTTCGGGCGACCAGCTTCGGAAGATCCGGTCCTGATGCGCGATCAGGCGGCGAGGGTGTCGTCGTCCTCATCATCATCTTCGTCGTCTTTTTCGTCATTCTTGTCGTCGGGGCCGGTGGCGGTCAGGGAGCGGGTGTCGTCATCTTCTTCCTTGTCGCCGTCTTTTTTGTCGTCTTCCTTTTTGTCGTCCTCAGGCCCGGCAGCCGCCGTCAGGAAGCGGGTGTCGTCGTCATCGCTGTCTTCTTCTTTCTTGTCCTCGTCCTTCTTGTCGTCCTGATCCTGAGCCATTGCGGCGGACGCGGACGGGGTGAAGGCATCCTGGGGCTGACTGACCAGGGCAAGGCCAAGGGCGATCATGCTCGTCCCGAAAAGGCGCTTCAAAGTGATCTCGGTCATGGTTTCCTCCAAAGGTTGATTGTCGATGGAGGTGAGACTCACGCCGGATTATGCTCCCCAAAGGGCGGGAATGTGTCGGAAGCGGGGCATTCTGTCGCACGCGGCAACCCCGTGGGGCGGCCCCGCGGGGCCGCCCTGGTGTCGGGGATCAATGCCCCGCTACGGTTTCACGGTCAGCCGTCATCATCATCGTAGTCGTCATCATCGTCATCATCGTCATCATCGTCATCATCGTCATCGTCATCGTCGTCATCAGGCTTGCCGTCGCCCTTGCCCTTGCCGCGACCGGGGTGGCCATCGTCGCCATGTTTGGCCTTGTGCATGTCGCCGTGCTTGCCCCCATGTTTTGCCATGGCACCATCCTTGTGCTTTTCATGGCGGGCGCGGTGCCTGGCCATTTTCTCTTCGGCCTTGTGGCGTTTTTCGGCCAGCTTCTGTTCCGCCTTTTCCAGCTTTTCGGCGCGTTTTTCCGGGTCGTCTTCCTGCTCGGCCTTGGCCACGGCCCGTTCATATTCGGCCTGGGCCTTGTGCATACGCCGTTCATAGGCTTTTTCAGCCTGAGCCATTTCGTGCGCGGCCTCGCGCTGTTTCATGCCTTTTTCGTGAGCTTTCTCGGCCTGCTTCCGGCCTTCTTCGCCTTTGCCTTCGCTCTCGTCCTGGGCATTCGCGGTGCCCGGATTGCCTGTGATGAAGCCTTCCGGCTGTGTCACAAAGGCAAGCCCCGCCGTGATGGCGGCCACGGCCGCCAGGCGGATGATGGGCGTGAATGTGGATCTGTCTGTCATGTTGGGTCCCTCCCTGCTGCATCAGTCCAGTGCGATAGTGTACGCCCTATTGGCGTGGAACCGAAATCACGATGCGGCCCTAATCGCCGGGCAGGGGCAGGCGGCTGCGTTTCAGCACGGTGCGCAGGGCAAAGCCGGAATGAATGCGCGCCACGCCGGTCAGCCCGGTCAGGCGGTTGTGGACGCGCTCATAATCCGCCGCATCCCGCACCACCACGCGCATCATGTAATCCACGTCGCCGCTCATCAGATAGCATTCCATCACCTCCGGCACATCGCGCACGGCCTCTTCGAAGCGGGCCAGGTTTTCTTCCGTCTGTTCCTGAAGCGAGACGCGCACGAACACATTGCCGGGCAGACCGATCCTGGCCGCGTCCAGATGGGCGGCGGTGTGGGTGATGATGCCGTCGCCCTGTAGCCGCTTCACCCGGCGCAGGCAGGCGGATTCCGACAGGCCCACCGCCTCCGCCAGTGCGGCATTGCTGATGCGCCCGTCTTTCTGGAGCTTGTCCATGATTGCACGATCAATCTTGTCAAACGCCATGGTTCGTATTTCCTTGCTGGTAATCACAGAAATTTCGCATTTTCTGCTATAAATGGTGATGCAGGGGGCAGTCCTTTGCAAGGACATATCCGGCAAGCATTGATAATATGCCCGCATATCCAGACGGATCGGAAAAGTCTCAGCATCGGGAGGATCAGGATGCGTATCGGCGTGCCGAAGGAAATCAAGAACCGGGAATATCGGGTGGGGTTGACCCCTATCGCCGTGCGCGAACTGGTGGGGCATGGTCACGAAGTGCTGGTGGAAACCAATGCCGCCTTCGAGATCGGCTTTGGCGACGGGGATTATGAAGCCGCCGGGGCCAACATCGCGCCCGACGCGAAGGCCGTGTTCGCACAGGCGGACATGATCGTGAAAGTGAAGGAGCCCCAGCCCGCCGAATGCCGGATGCTGCGCCAGGGGCAGATCCTGTTCACCTATCTGCATCTGGCGCCGGACCCTGAGCAGACACAGGGCCTGATCGAGTCCGGCTGTACTGCCATCGCCTATGAGACGGTCACGGACGGTCGCGGCGGCCTGCCGCTTCTGGCGCCCATGTCCGAGGTGGCGGGGCGCATGTCCATTCAGGCGGCGGCGCACGCGCTGGAAATGTCGCAGGGCGGTCGCGGTATGCTGCTGGGCGGCGTGCCCGGCGTGGAACCCGCCAAGGTCACGGTGATCGGCGGCGGCGTGGTGGGCACCAATGCCGCCCGCATGGCCGTGGGCCTGGGCGCGGACGTGACCATATTGGATCGCAGCCTGAAGCGGATGCAGGAACTGGACGACATGTTCCAGGGCCGTGTGAAAACGGTTTATTCCACCGATGACAGTGTGGAGGAGCATGTGCTGCGGGCGGATGTGACCGTGGGCGCCGTGCTGATCCCCGGTGCCGCCGCGCCCAAGCTGGTCACGCGCAAGATGCTGTCCCACATGCCACGCGGCAGTGTGCTGGTGGATGTGGCGATCGATCAGGGCGGCTGCTTCGAGACATCGAAACCCACCACCCATGAAGACCCCACCTATGTGGTGGATGAAGTGGTGCATTATTGCGTGGCCAACATGCCCGGCGGTGTGGCGCGCACCAGCACGCTGGCCCTGAACAATGCCACGCTGCCCTTCGCCGTGGCCATCGCCGACAAGGGGTGGAAACAGGCGTGCAAGGACGATCCGCACCTGAAGGCGGGGCTGAATGTGTCGGGCGGCAAAATCACCTACAAGGCCGTGGCGGACGATCAGAAACTGGATTATACCCCCGCTGACGACCTGTTGAACTGACAGGGCGATACCCCGAACCGCGGAGGCGTGCGTGGCGAACAAGCCGGTGATCGATGTGTTGGCCCTTGGCGGT
Source organism: Yunchengibacter salinarum (assembly GCF_037658235.1). Classification (NCBI taxonomy): domain Bacteria; kingdom Pseudomonadati; phylum Pseudomonadota; class Alphaproteobacteria; order Kordiimonadales; family Kordiimonadaceae; genus Yunchengibacter; species Yunchengibacter salinarum. Next base: position 226,545 of record NZ_JBBJLN010000003.1, read on the forward strand.
ACCATTGCCATGGTGCCGGGGAAGGATGGCGGTGTCTCTCCCGGCCTGAGCGCTTCGGACCTCGTGCAGGCGGCCCCCGCCGTCGGCCAGATGGCGGCGGTGCGGGCCACGTCGCTCGCCGGGGTGGGCAGTGCCAATCTCACCCTCGATCATGTGCGGGATGTGCTGGCCCACGCCGCCCGCAGTGACGCGGATGCCGTCATCGTTACCCAGGGTACAGATACGCTGGAAGAAACCAGCTTTCTCGCCAGTCTCGCCCATGATGGCAGCCGCCCGATCGTATTCACCGGTGCCATGCGCCCGCCACGTGCTCCGGGGGCCGATGGCCCGGCCAATCTTGCCGACAGCGCCGCCACGGCCCTGCATCTGGCGCGCGCGGGCAGCGGGGCGGTCGTGCTGGTGATGGACAATGCGGTGCATGACCCGGCGCGGGTGGTGAAGGCCCATACCAGCCGCCTGGATGCTTTTACCGCCGATGGCGGGCCGCTGGGGCAGGTGGTGGAGGGGGGCTGCTATCTGGCCGCCCTGCCGGTGCCCGCGCTGCGCCTTGACCTGTCGGATTGCGCACCGGCGCGGGTGGCCCGCCTGTCCGTGGGATTGGATGACGGCGATGCCGGGCTGATGGCGCTGGACCCGGCGCGGCTTGATGGCCTTGTGGTGGATGCCTTCGGCGCCGGCCATGTGAGCGAAGCGACCGCCGACCGGTTGGTGGAACTGGCGGCGCGGCTGCCGGTGGTGCTGGCCAGTCGCACCGGTTTTGGCCGGGTGCTGGAGGGGACCTATGGCTATCGGGGCGCGGAAATGGACCTGATCGCCAGAGGGCTGATTCCATCCGGTGGCCTTGGCGGGGCGCGGGCGCGGCTGGCGCTGTCCGTTCTGCTGGGCGGCGCGCGGGTGGTGGAAGGCCCCAATAACGGGCAAGGGGATGGGGCCGCCTGGCGCGCCGCCCTTGATCGCCTCGCCGGGCGGGATCGGGCCGTTACAGCGTAAGCTGGATATTCTCAAGCCGGTCCAGAAGATCGTTCAGCAGGCGCCATTCCTCGTCGCTCATCTGGGCGCGGATATTGTCTTCATAAGCCTGTGCGATGGGCACCACATCGTCATATATGGCCTGGCCTTTGGGAGACAGGGCCAGCACGCTGCGGCGCTTGTCGTCCGGCGAGAAATGCCGCTCCAGCCGCCCCGCATCCAGAAGTTTCCGCACAGCGCGGGAGACCGCCACCTTATCCATGGCGGTGCGCTGCGCCACATCGCCGGCGGACAGGTCCGGTTCTTCCCCAAGGATCGCCATGACCCGCCATTCCGGCAGGCTCAACTGAAAGCGCTCTTCATAGCCCTCGGCAATGGCGCCGGATATGCGGTTCGACAATATGGACAGCCGATAGGGCAGGAAGCGCGCCAGCCTGAGCGGTTCGGGGGTTGTGGGCCGTATCTCCCCGTGCGCATCCGGCGGAGCATCTGGAAAATCTTTCGGCAAGACATCTGGGTGGTCGGACATGAAACAGTTTCTCCAGTCTCAAGGCAGGGCGCGCCTTTCCCCCCTTGCACTTAGTTTCAACGGTAACTATTATGTCTACAACAGGCCAAGGGGGTTTCTGTTTTCCCTCATATCAGGAAAGGGTGCGCCATGACGACCACGCACGCAAGCCATACTGCCACCAAAAGCCCGTCCGAGGCGCGCATGACTGGCGCCGACCTGTGGGAAAACCCCCTGGGGCTGGACGGTTTCGAATTCGTTGAATATGCCGCGCCCGACCCTGATATGCTGCGTTCCCTGTTCGAGCGGCTGGGCTTTCCCGCCGTGGCCCGGCACCGGTCCAAGGATGTGACCCTGCATCGCCAAGGCGATATCAATTTCATCATCAATGCGGAACGGGGCAGTTTCGCCCAGCAGTTTGCCGCCGATCATGGCCCTTGTGCCTGCGCCATGGCCTTTCGGGTCAAGGATGCGGCCCGTGCCTTCAGCGCGGCGGTGGAAGCTGGGGCCACGCCTGTCAAGGGCCCGGTGGGGCCGATGGAGCTGAACATTCCGGCCATTGAAGGGATCGGCGGCAGCCGCCTGTATCTGGTGGACCGGTACGGCGAAAACAGCATTTATGATGTGGATTTTGTCCCCATTGAGGGCGCGCGGGCGGATGCGCTGGATGCGGGGCTGACCTATATCGACCATCTGACCCATAATGTGGACCGCGGCGGCATGGACAGGTGGGCCGGCTTTTACGAGCGGATCTTCAATTTCCGGGAGGTGCGCTATTTCGACATTGAAGGCAAGCTGACCGGCCTGAAATCCCGCGCCATGACCAGCCCCTGCGGCAAGATCCGCATTCCCATCAACGAGTCTTCCGACGACAAGTCCCAGATCGCGGAATATCTGGCGGAATATAACGGCGAGGGCATTCAGCATATCGCGCTCGGCACGGATGATATCTGCCATACGGTGGATGTTCTGCGGGAACGGGGCGTGGCGTTCCAGAGCACGCCGGACACCTATTATGAGCAGGTGGATGCGCGCATCCCCGGCCATGGTGAAGACCTTGAGTCCCTGCGCCAGCGGGAAATCCTGATTGACGGTGCGCCGACCGAAGGTCAGGGTCTGCTATTGCAGATATTCACCCGGAATGTGATCGGTCCTATCTTTTTTGAAATCATTCAGCGCAAGGGCAATGAAGGCTTTGGTGAAGGCAATTTCAAGGCGCTGTTCGAATCGATCGAGCTGGATCAGATCCGTCGCGGCGTTCTGACGGATGACTGATCGCCGCCCGATGCGGGCGGGGTCTGTTCAAGGGGTGCGGGCATGAAGCTTTATGGATATTTTCGCTCCAGCGCCGCGTATCGCGTGCGGATCGCCCTTAATCTCAAGGGAATTGAGGCGCACCATGTGCCGGTCAATCTAAAGCCCGGCGAGGACGGCCAGAAAACGCCGGACTATCGCGCCATCAATCCGCAGATGCGGGTGCCGACCCTGGTGGATGGCGACCTGGTGCTGGGCCAGAGCCCCGCAATCCTGGAATATCTGGAAGAAAATTGGCCCGATCCGCCGCTGCTGCCCGCGAAGGGGGCTGATCGCGCCTGGGTGCGCCAGATTGCGGCGGTGGTGGGATGTGATATCCACCCGCTGAACAATCTGTCCGTTCTCACCTATCTCAAGGGATCGCTCGGCGCGGACGGGACGGCGGTGACCGATTGGTACCAGCACTGGATACATACCGGCTTTCAGGCGCTGGAGATGATGCTGGCAAACAGCCCGCTGACCGGCACCTTCTGCTATGGGGAAACCCCCGGCATGGCGGACCTGTATCTTGTGCCGCAAATCTGGAATGCGCGCCGGTTTGAAACGCCGCTGGACGATTATCCCACCCTGCGCCGGATCGATGAAGCCTGCGCGGAGCTGCCCGCCTTCCGCCGCGCCGCCCCCGAAGCACAGGCGGACGCCCCCCGATAAGCGACACTCAAACCGCCCGCCGCTCGCACCGGCGCCGCCTCTACCGCCATCCCGCCACTGCGCGGGATGAGCGGAGGCCACGACCGTGGCCCGCCGCCCATGCGGCGCCCCCCGCGGAGCGCACGCTTCAGCGTGCTTGCGTGAGCGAAAACAAACCCCGCCCTGCCCGCACCAACGTCGCCTCTACCGCCATCCCGCCACTGCGCGGGATGAGCGGAGGCCACGACCGTGGCCCGCCGCCCATGCGGCGCCCCCGCGGAGCCGCAGCGCGCAGCGCTCAGGCGTGAGCGGCAAAAAACAGCTCCCGCTCGCACCAACGTCGCCTCTACCGCCATCCCGCCACTGCGCGGGATGAGCGGAGGCCACGACCGTGGCCCGCCGCCGATGCGGCGCCCCCGCGGAGCGCACGCTTCAGCGTGCTTGCGTGAGCGAAAACAAAGCCGTGGCGCGCAGCGCCAAGGCGTGAGCGGAAAAAAGACCTCCAAAAGATGCACAGACCACATCTTTGGCGCTTATCGCGGGGCAGATGACTTGTTTTTCCGTCTGATTTGACTTAATTCTGATCGTCGTTGTAAGAATGTGTCCCCGGCGCCGGTCCAGGCGCCCTGTTTCCGAGAGGCTGCCATGTCAGGATCATCCCCCGTGTCGGGCCCTTTTTCTGCCGTTCAACCGCGTGACGGGCAGTCTTCGTCGCTGGATGTACTGGTGGTGGAAGATGATGCCACCAGCCGCTCCCTGATCTGTCGTTTTTTGAGCGAGCGCGGCTTGACGGTCCAGGCGCTGGATGGCGGCGAGACCCTGATGGATACGGTGCGCGCCACCGGGGCCCGTGTGGTGGTGCTGGATGTGAATCTGCCGGGGGAGAACGGCTTTTCCCTGAGCCGCCGTCTGCGAGAGCGGGAGGATGTGGGGATTGTCATGCTGTCGCTGCGGGACAGCGCCACCGATGTTCTGACCGGCTTTCAGGCCGGCGCGGACCACTATCTGTCCAAGGACACGGATTATCTGATTCTGGATGCCATCATCCGCAATCTGCTGGTCCGCGTGGCGGAAAAGCGCCGCCTGATACAGTTGGTCGCCGACAAGGGCAGCCCCGGCGGCTGGTCCGTGGGGCGGGAGACCATGCAGCTTGCCTTGCCCGATGGCGGCGGCATCACCCTGACGGCGTCGGAACACCGCTTCATGGTGCGCCTTGCGGAAACGCCGGGTGTGCCGGTGGATCGTGGCACGCTGGTGGTGGCCATGGGCAAGCGGGATACGGAACAGGCCCGCCGCAATCTGGATGCCCTGGTGCGTCGCCTGCGCCAGAAGGTGCAGCAGCGGGCCGGTCTGCCCCTGCCGGTGGAGGCCGTTTACGGCACGGGCTATGTCTATACCGGCGGATGACCGGGTGGGGCGCCAGCGGTTCACCCGGCCCCACCCCCACGGCATGGACGGATACAAAAACCGGCGCGGGGATGCCGCGCCGGTAAGGTCGTGAGGAGGAAAGCGGGAACAGGAACCGGTCCTATTCCGCTGCTGCCGCCAGCTTGGCGTCCTGGGCGCGCTGGATGGTCTGTTCCGCCATTTCGTTGGCGATTACGCCCGCGGGCCGCCCCTGGCGGTCACTTTCTGCGAATATCTGGCTCAAGGTGTCGCCGATGCGCAGAATTTTGGCCGTGCGTTCCGCTTCATCGAGTTTCTGTTTGTGCACTTCCGATTCCACGGAAATGATGCCGCCTGCATTGATCACATAATCGGGGGCATAGAGAATGCCGCGCTTGCGCAGGGCTTCGTCGTCCACCCCTTCGCGCTCAAGCTGGTTGTTGGCCGCCCCGGCGACGATTTTTGCCCTGATGTCGCCAATGGTGCGCGGGTTCAGGCCACCGCCCAGCGCACAGGGGGCGAACACGTCCACCGCCTCGCTGTGAACGCTTTCCGGCTTCACCACGCTGATGTCGCCCTTTTTGCGCGCCGCTTCCAGATTGGCTTCCGAGATGTCGGCCACCTTCACCACGGCGCCCGCTTCCAGCAGGTGATCGATCAGGTACTGGCCCACATGGCCCACGCCCTGGATCGCCACGCTGACACCTTTCATGCTGTCTTTTTGCAAACGGTGGCGCACCGCCGCCTGGATGCCGGTGAAGACCCCCAGCGCGGTATGGGGGGATGGGTCGCCGGTGCCATAATCGCCGCCTTCCAGGCCGCAGATATAGGGCGTTTCCTCTGCCGCATGGGCCAGCATGTCCGGGCTTGTGCCCACATCCTCCGCCGCATAATAGCTGCCGCCCAGCCGGTTCACGCCGCGACCGAAGGCGCGCATCAGGTCCGGCGTGCCTTCACGGGCGGGGTCGCCGATGATGACCGATTTGCCACCGCCCAGTTTCAGGCCCGCCATAGCGTTCTTGTAGCTCATGCCGCGGGACAGGCGAAGCACGTCATAGATGGCGTCTTCCTCTCCCCGGCTGGCGGCCACATCCACCGGCACGCCGCGATGGGCGGACGCATAGTCCCAGAACCGGGTGCCGCCGGTGGCGGGGCCAAGCGCGGTGGAATGAATCGCGATCATGGCCTTTAGGCCGGTGGCGCGATCCGCGCAAAAGACCAGGTTTTCATGGCCCTGAAAGCTTCGGGAATCAAAGACCGGCATAATGGTTCCTTTCCTCTGTCTCCGGCGGTCGCTGTGCCGCCTTACTCTGCTGCCGTTTGTTCGGGGGTTTGTGTTTCCCCCTTGTGCCAACGCTCCATCAGCGTGGCTTTGCTTGCATCGAACAGGCGGACATTCTCTTCCTTGATGGGGCCGAAGCCGCGCACGCTGTCCGGCAGGCTGGCGATCTCCACCGCCAGGGCCAGATTGTCCCGCGTCAGCCCGTCGAGCAGTGCTTCGACGGTTTCCTCATAGTCCCGGATCAGGCGGCGTTCCATCTTCCGCTCGGCGCTGTAGCCCAGCAGGTTGAACGGCGTGCCGCGCAGGCCCCGCAGGCTGGCCAGCAGCCGGAAGACGGGGAAGATCCAGGCGCCGAATTCGCGCTTTTTCGGGCGGCCTGTGGCCTTGTCCCGACCGGGCAGGAAGGGCGGTGCCAGATGGACGCTCAGTTTCATGTCGCCCTCGAACCGGGCGGCCAGCTTTTCCCGGAATTCGGGCCGGGAATACAGCCGCGCCACTTCGAACTCGTCCTTGTAGGCCAGCAGCTTGGCATAATATGTGGCCACCGCCATGGACAGGGCACCCGGTTCGCCCGCCACACCGGTTTCCGCGGCCTTCACCCGGTCCACCAGGTCGGTATATTTCCGGGCCAGCGCGGCATTCTGATAATCGGTGAGCAGCCTGACGCGGCTCGCCACCACATCGTCCAGCGTTTCGGGCAGTTTGGGCGTGTCCATGACGCTGCCTTGCAGCACCTTTTCCACCGCGCCCATGTCATGGGCGGCCATGCGCCCCCAGAAGAAGGTGCGCAGATTGGTGTCCGCCGCCACCTTATTCAGGCGAAAGGCTTCCTCGATGCTTTCCCGCTTCAGGGGGATCAGGCCCTTTTGCCAGGCATAGCCCAGAACGAAGGTGTTGGTGGCGATGGCATCCCCCATCAGGGCGCTGGCCAGTTCCTGTGCCGGAACACGGTGGCGGGCATCTTCCCGTGTCATGGCATCAAGCTGTTTTTGAACACTGGCCTGCTGAAAGTCGATGTCCTTGTTGCGCACGAAATCCGCCACCGGGGTAAGGTGGGAATTGATCACCGCCGCCGTGCGGCTGGAATCCATCACATTGGCGGCATCCTTGCCCGCCGCCACGATGCTGTCGCAGGCCAGCAGGGTATGGGTGCGCCCGGTAACGATACGCGGGGAGCGCAGCTTGTCCTCGTCCGCGGCGATGCGTACATGGCTCAGCACGGCGCCGCCCTTTTGTGCCAGCCCGGTCATGTCCAGAATGGAGCTGGCCTTGCCTTCCAGATGCGCGGCCATGCCCATGATGGCGCCCACGGTCAGCACGCCGGTGCCGCCGATGCCGGTGACGAGGATATTATAATCCTCATAGTCGCTGTCGAAATCCGGGACAGTGGGGTCTGGCAGGTCCGGCAGGCCGAGCGCGGACAGGTCGCCCGCGCCTTCCTTCGACTTGCGCGGTGTGGCGCCTTTGACCGACACGAAGGACGGGCAGAACCCCTTGAGACAGCTATAATCCTTGTTGCAGGCGCTCTGATTGATGGCGCGCTTGCGGCCAAATTCGGTTTCCAGCGGCTCCACGGCAACGCAGTTTGATTGTACCGAACAGTCGCCGCAGCCCTCGCACACCGTGTCATTGATGAACAGGCGGGTGTCCGGGTCTTCCATCAGGCCGCGCTTGCGCCGGCGGCGCTTTTCCGCCGCGCAGGTCTGGTCATAGATGATGGCGGTGGTGCCCTCGGTCTCTTTCAGTTCCTCCTGCACCGTCATGGTGTAATCCCGGTGCTTCACTTCCACGCCGGGGGGCAGGGAGACCAGCGCGTAATCTTCCGGCCTTTCGGACGTGATGACCACCCGCTTCACGCCCTCGGCAACCAGTTGCTCGGCGATGTGGGGCACGGTCAGCGAGCCTTCCACCGGCTGGCCGCCGGTCATGGCCACGGCGTCGTTATACAGGATCTTGAAGGTGATGTTCACATCCGCCGCCACGGTCTGGCGGATGGCGAGAATGCCTGAATGCTGATAGGTGCCGTCGCCCAGATTGGCGAACATGTGCTTGCGGCTGGTAAAGGGGGCTTCCCCGATCCAGGGCACACCTTCGCCGCCCATCTGGGTGAAGGTTTCGTTGTCCCGCTCCATATTGATGGCCATGATGTGGCAGCCGATGCCCGCCATGGCGCGGCTGCCTTCCGGTACGCGGGTGGAGCGGTTGTGCGGGCACCCGGCGCAGAAATAGGGCACCCGGTTGATGGCGGGCTCATAGCCTTCGAAGCTGCGCTTGCGATCGGCGAACCAGGCGAGCTTTTTCTTGATCTCGTCATTGTCATAGAGCTTGGCCATGCGCGCGGCGATCACATGGGCGATGATGCCCACGTCCAGCTCGTTTTCGGGCGGCAGCAGCCACTGGTCCTTTTCGTCGTGCTTGCCCACCACGGTGGGGCGCACATTTTCCTTCCAGTTATAAAGCTGCCAGCGGATCTGGTGCTCGATCATCTCGCGCTTTTCTTCCACCACCAGCACTTCGTCCAGCCCTTCGCAGAACTGGCGCACGCCTTCCGGCTCCAGCGGCCAGGGCATCCCCACCTTATAGAGCTTGAGGCCGATATCCTTCGCCACATCCTCGTCAATGCCGATCTCGTACAGTGCCTGGCGCGTGTCCTGATAGGACTTGCCGGACGTGATGATGCCAAAGCGCGGATTGGGGCTGTCCCAGATCAGCCGGTCAATGCCGTTGGCGCGGGCGAAGGCATGGGCGGCAAAGCCCTTATAGCGTTGCAGGCGCCAGTCCTGCTCCCGCCAGGCATCGGGCCAGCGGATGTTCAGCCCGCCTTCGGGCAGTTCGAAATCGGTGGGGATGATGATGCGGTGCTTCTCGCGGGACAGGTCCACCGTGCCGGATGTCTCCACCGTCTCGGCGGCGGCCTTGAAGCCCACCCAGGCGCCGGTATAACGGCTCATGGCCAGGCCCAGAAGGCCGAACTCCACGAATTCCTGAATGGAGGACGGATACAATTCCGGCATGAAGGCGGCCATGAAGCTGTGGTCCGCCTGATGGGGCAGGGTGGAAGACTTGGCGCCGTGATCGTCCCCGCAAATGGCCAGCACGCCGCCATGGGGCATGGAGCCAGCGGCATTGCCGTGCTTCATCACGTCCATGGACCGGTCCAGCCCCGGCCCCTTGCCGTACCAGATGCCGAACACGCCATCATATTTCATTTCATCCGGGTGGATGCCCACCATCTGGCTGCCCCAGACGGCGGTGGCGCCCAGGTCTTCGTTCAGGCCCGGCTGAAAGACGATATTCTCGCTTTCCAGATATTTTCTGGCGCGGTCCAGCTCCATATCGTAGCCGCCAAGGGGCGAGCCCCGATAGCCGGAAATGAAGCCGGCGGTGTTCAGCCCGCTTTCCGCATCCCGCCAGCGCTGCACAATGGGCAGACGCACCAGCGCCTGAACCCCGTTCATGTAAACGCGGCCCTCGGTCTGGGTGTATTTGTCCTGCAGGGTGACCTTGGTGCTCATGCCTGTTTCTCCCTCGGCCCGCCTTGGTCGGGCTGGCTCCTCCACATTCACGGATTATGTCAAATTTGCTGCGTAATTGGCTGTCGAAGTTTGGCGCTTTACGCAATCTTAAGACATGGTGTGTGGGCAATTATGAAATGATGCAACGATCCAAGCGATGCGCGATAATATGCTGCAACGCAACAGAAAAGCGCCGTCCCGCGCCGTGGGGAAAGCGCTATGATATGGCGAAACACAGGAAAACACATGAAGCATGAAGGGAGGGTAGCCCGTGAAAATGAACCAGGTGACGGTGCCCAGCACCGATATTGCCCGCTCCAAAGCCTTTTATGAAGGGCTGGGGCTCAGGCTGATCGTGGATACGCCGCATTATCTGCGGTTCGAGTGCCCGGAAGGCGGCGCCACCTTTTCCTGTGCGCTGACGGATCAGGCGCCGGACGGAGCCGGGCCGTCCGTGAAGGTCTATTTCGAATATGACCGCGACAGGCTGGACCGGGAAGCCGCCCGGCTGGTGGCGGCGGGCTATGTGATCGACCAGATGCCCGCCGACCAGCGCTATCTGTGGCGCGAAGCCCGCCTGCGCGACCCGGACGGCAATCATCTTGTTCTCTACCACGCCGGCGAAAACCGCCGCTTCCCGCCGTGGCGGGTGAGTGAGGAAAGTGCGTAGGGGTGAGCCGGGCCTCACCGCGTTTCGTTGAAGAGTTCCCGGCCTATCAGCATTCGGCGGATTTCGGATGTGCCGGCGCCGATTTCATAGAGCTTGGCGTCGCGCCAGATGCGGCCTGTGGGGTATTCGTTGATATAGCCGTTGCCGCCCAGCGCCTGAATGGCCTGGCTGGCCACTTCGGTGGCCCGTTCGGCGCTGTACAGGATGCAGCCCGCCGCGTCCTTGCGGGTGGTCTCCCCCCTGTCGCAGGCGTCCGCCACCGCATAGACATAGGCGCGGCAGGCGCCCCATGTGCTGTACATGTCGGCGATCTTGCCCTGCATGAGCTGGAACATGCCGATGGGCTGGCCGAACTGCTCCCGCTCGTGCACATAGGGCACCACCACGTCCAGACAGGCGCGCATCAGGCCCAGCGGCCCGCCGGACAGCACCACCCGTTCATAATCCAGGCCGGACATCAGCACCTTCACCCCGTCGCCGGGCCTGCCCACCACATTTTCATCGGGCACGAAGCAGTCGTCGAACACAAGCTCGCAGGTGTTGGAGCCGCGCATCCCCACCTTGTCCAGCTTCTGGGCGGTGGAAAAGCCGTCCATGCCCTTTTCGATCAGAAAGGCGGTGATGCCCCGGCTGCCGGCGTCCGGGTCGGTCTTGCCATAGACCATCAGCACGTCCGCGTCCGGCCCGTTGGTAATCCACATCTTGGAGCCGGTGAGCCGGTAGCCGCCGTCCACCCGCGCGGCCTTCAGCTTCATGCCCACCACGTCGGAGCCCGCACCCGGTTCCGACATGGCCAGCGCCCCCACATGCTCCCCGCTGATCAGTTTGGGCAGATATTTGTCCCGCTGGGCGTCAGTGCCGTTCAATACGATCTGATTGACGCACAGATTGGAATGGGCGCCATAGCTCAGCCCCAGCGACCCGCTGGCGCGGCTGATTTCCTCCATGGCCACCACATGGGCCAGATAGCCCATTTCCGCGCCGCCATATGCGGCAGGCGCCGTCAGGCCCAGCAGGCCCAGTTCGCCGAGCCGCGGCCACAGGTCCCGCGGGAAGCTGTTGGTCTCGTCGATTTCCGCCGCGCGCGGGGCGATTTCGTCCGCCGCGAACCGGCTGACCATATCGCGCAGCATCTTGATGTCTTCGTCATGCCCGAAGGTGAGATGCGGAAATTCATAGGCCATTGCGGGTATTCCTTGTGTTCAGTCGCTGTCGTTATCTCTGTCGTTGTCGAGAACGGTCAGAAGGTCGGCGCCGTCCGCCACCTGATCGCCGGGGGCGACGCTCAGCCCATCCACCACGCCGTCACGGGGGGCCTTCAGGGTCTGTTCCATCTTCATGGCTTCCATCACCAGAAGCGGGTCGCCCGCCGACACGCGGTCGCCATTGGCCACATGCACGCTCAGCACCTTGCCCGGCATGGGGGCGGTGACGCTGCCGGGGGCATCCATGGCCGCCAGATCGGTGCTGGTGGGGCGCAGACGGGCCAGCGCAACGGTGCGCGCCTGATCCACCAGCCACACCCGATCCGCCGTGATATGGGCAAAGACCGCGCGGCGGTGGCCGTCCAGCACAAGGGTCAGCCGGGCGCCGTCCCAATGCTCGATCCGCGCGGCCTTTGTGGTGCCGTCCGCGCAGGCGGCCAGCAGGCTGCCGTCCCGCCGGTGGGTCAGGTGCACGGGGTGTTCCGCGCCGTCTTCAAGGAAGCGCAGGGTTTGTGTATGTGCCCGGCCCGGCCAGAAGGCATCGCGCACCGCGAACGGGTGGTCGCCTTCCCGTGCGCGGCGGGCCGCGATCACGGCCAGCGCGGCCAGGATATAATCGGTGTCGGTGATGGTCCGCTGCGGGATCAGGGCGTCCCGGTGGCGCGGGATGAAGCCGGTGTCCAGGTCGCCCGCGCGAAAGGCGGGATGGTCCAGGGCCGCCGCCAGAAAATCCCGATTGGTGGTCAGGCCCGCCACGGGGCTTGCCGCGATCAGGGCGAGCAGGCCATTGATGGCGGCCTGCCGATCTGGCCCATGGGCGATCAGCTTGGCGATCATGGGGTCGTAATGAATGGTGATCGCGTCGCCCGCGCGCACGCCCGCATCCACCCGCTGGCCCGGTGACAGGGGGCGGGCGGGGTCGAACAGGGCCAGCGTGCCGGTGGCGGGCAGAAAGTCGCTGGCCGGGTCTTCGGCATAAAGCCGGGCTTCCACGGCGTGGCCGCCGGTCTCCGCGCGCGCTTCGATCGCCTGCTGGTCCAGGGTCAGGGGATGGCCTTCCGCCACGCGGATCTGCCACGCCACCAGGTCTTCCCCCGTGACCATTTCCGTCACCGGGTGTTCCACCTGAAGGCGGGTGTTCATTTCCATGAAATAGAAGGGCGCGTTTTCGGTGCCGTCCGCCACGTCCATGATGAATTCCACCGTGCCCGCGCCGCTATAGCCGATGGCCGCGCCCGCCTTGACCGCCGCTTCGCCCATGGTGCGGCGCAGGTCCGGATCGATGCCGGGGGCGGGGCTTTCCTCGATCACTTTCTGGTGGCGCCGTTGCAGGGAGCAGTCCCGCTCGTTCAGATGGACCACGCGGCCATGGCGGTCCCCCATGATCTGCACTTCGATATGGCGGGGTTTCTCGATCAGCTTTTCCAGCAGAAGATCGCCATTGCCGAAGCTGCTCTCCCCCTCCCGCCGGGCGGCGGCGATCGCGCTGTCAAGCTCTTGAGGCGTGTGCACGGCGCGCATCCCCTTGCCGCCGCCCCCGGCCACGGCTTTCACCAGCAGGGGATAGCCGATGCGCGCCGCTTCCGCCGTCAGGGTGGCGGCGGACTGGTCCACGCCGTGATAGCCGGGCACCACGGGCACGCCCGCGTCTTCCATGCGGTGCTTGGCCGCACCCTTCAGCGCCATGGCGTCCATCGCCTCGGCGCTGGGGCCGATGAAGATGATGCCGGCGTTTTCCGCCGCACGGGCGAAGTCCGGGTTTTCCGACAGAAAGCCATAGCCGGGGTGGATGGCATCCGCGCCCGTGGCCCGTGCCGCCGCCAGCACCGCCGCCTGATCCAGATAGCTTTCCCCCGCCGGGGCGGGGCCAAGGCGGACGGCTTCATCCGCCTGCATCACATGCTGGCTTGCGGCATCCGCATCGGAATAAACGGCGATGGTGTGAATGCCCAGCGCACGGCAGGTGCGCATGATGCGCACGGCGATTTCGCCTCGATTGGCCACCAGAAGGCGGCGAATGGGGGTGATGGGGGGCAGGGCCGTCATGCGCCGGTCTCCCCGTCTGCGGCCCAGCGGGCCTTGCGTTTTTCCAGAAAGGCGTCGATCCCCTCGCGGGCCTCATCGCTGGTGCGCCGCTCGGCGATGCGATGGGCGGTCAGCTTTTGCAGGCCCGGCCCCAGCGGCGCGCCGTCCACCTCCCGGATCAGATGCTTGGCGGCGCTGACCGCGCCGGGGGCATTGCCCAGCAGGGCCGCGATCCAGCCCTGTGCGGTGGCCTCTGCCGCGTGCCGGTCCTCGGCCACATGGTGCACCAGCGACAGGGCGTGCGCCGTTTCGGCGGTGAAGATTTCACCGGTCAGGAAATAGCGCCGCGCCTGCCGGGCGCCCATGGCGGCCACCACATAGGGGCTGATGGTGGCCGGGGTCAGACCCAGCTTCACTTCCGAAAAGGCGAATCTGGTGCCCGCCACCGCCACCACCATGTCGCTGGCGGCCACCAGCCCGGCGCCGCCGCCCATGGCCGCGCCGTGCACCAGCGTGATGACGGGTGTGTCGCAGGTGGCCATGGCGTGCAGCATTTCGGCAAGCCCCACGGCGTCCGCCTGGTTGTCGTCCAGCGACATGTCCGCCGCGCGGCGCATCCAGGCCAGGTCCGCGCCCGCGGAAAAGGTCTTGCCCTCGCCGGACAGCAGAATGGCCCGCACATCGGGGTCCGCCCCCAATGTCTCGAACGCCTGCTTCAGATCCCGGATCAGGGCATCGTTGAAGGCGTTGCGCACATCAGGCCGGTTCAGCCTCAGGCGGGCGACGGGGCCGTCAATTTCGGTGATCAGGTCGCTCATGGCCGGTCTCCCTCACATGCGGAACACGCCGAAGCGGGTCAGGGTGATGGGGGCATTGTCGGCGGTTGCAAGCGCCAGCCCCATGACGCGGCGGGTGTCCATCGGGTCGATCACGCCGTCATCCCACAGCCGGGCGCTGGCGTATTCGGGCTTGCCCTGGGCATCATAGCTGTCGCGGATCGGCGCCTTGAAGGCGTCCTCATCCGCCGCCGACCAGCTTTCGCCGCGCGCTTTCATGCCGTCGCGCTTGACGGTGGCCAGCACATTGGCGGCCTGTTCCCCGCCCATCACGGATATCCGGGCATTGGGCCACATGAACATCAGCCGGGGCTGATAGGCCCGGCCACACATGCCGTAATTGCCCGCCCCGAAGCTGCCGCCGATCAGGACGGTGAATTTGGGCACATTGGCGCAGGCCACGGCGGTGACCATCTTGGCGCCGTCGCGCGCAATGCCGCTGTTTTCATATTTACGGCCCACCATGAAGCCGGTGATGTTCTGCAGGAACAGCAGGGGAATGCCCCGCTGGCAACACAGTTCCACGAAATGGGCGCCCTTGAGCGCGCTTTCGGAAAACAGCACCCCATTATTGGCCACAATGCCCACCGGATAGCCCCAGATATGGGCAAAGCCGCAGACCAGGGTTTCGCCATACAACTTCTTGAATTCGTCAAAGGCGCTGTCGTCCACGATGCGGGCGATGATTTCCCGCACGTCGAAAGGCTGGCGGCTGTCTTTCGGGATCAGGCCGTACAGCTCTTCCGGGTCCAGCCGGGGCGGCTTTACCGCGTTGCGGGGCAGGGAGCGGGCCGGGCGGTGATTCAGTCTGGCCACGGCGTCGCGGGCAATGCCCAGCGCGTGGGCGTCGTCCTGCGCCAGATGATCCACCACGCCGGATGTGCGGGCGTGCACATCGCCGCCGCCCAGATCCTCGGCGCTCACATCCTCCCCGGTGGCGGCCTTTACCAGCGGCGGGCCGCCCAGAAAGATGGTGCCCTGATTGCGCACGATGATGCTTTCGTCCGCCATGGCGGGCACATAGGCCCCGCCCGCCGTGCAACTGCCCATGACCACGGCGATCTGCGGGATGCCTTCAGCCGACATGGTGGCCTGATTGTAGAAGATGCGGCCGAAATGGTCCCGGTCGGGGAACACCTCGTCCTGCCGGGGCAGGTTGGCGCCGCCGCTGTCCACCAGATAGATGCAGGGCAGGCGGTTTTCCCGCGCGATTTCCTGCGCGCGCAGATGCTTTTTCACGGTCAGCGGATAATAGGTGCCGCCTTTTACCGTGGCGTCATTGCACACGATCATGCATTGCACGCCAGAAACCTGCCCGATGCCGGTGATCAGGCCCGCGGCGGGCACCTCCTCGTCATAGACACCAAAGGCGGCAAGCTGCGACAGTTCCAGAAAGGGGGTGCCGGGGTCCAGCAGCATGGCCACCCGCTCCCGCGGGAGCAGCTTGCCCCGACCCACATGCTTTTCACGGGCGCGGGCGCTGCCGCCAAGGGCGATCCGGTCCAGCGTGTCCGTCAGGTCCGCCACAAGGGCGCGCATGTGCGCCTCATTGGCCTGAAACCCCGGATCGGTACGGTTTATATCGGATGTGAGATGGGCCACTTTGCTTGCGCTCCCTCCCCGTTGAACGCGGTGTGATGCTTGTGATCATAGGCCCGCTAGTGATATTGGTAAAATCGAAGAGAAAAATATAACCCATAGAAGATGTCTATGTTCGACCTGTATCTGCTGAAATATTTTCTGGCCGTGGTGGAAGCGGGCAGCTTCACCCGCGCGGCGGAGACGGTCTATGTGACCCAGCCCACATTGTCCGCCGGGATCAAGAAGCTGGAAGGGCAGTTAGGCTGTGCGTTGTTTGTCCGCTCCAGCCGCCGTGTGTTCCTGACCGATGCGGGCAGCCGCTTCCTGCCGCGTGCCAAGGCGATCCTGCATGAATGCAATATGGCCGAAGAAGCGGTGGCCCAGGGCATGGGGGGCGCGGTGCTGCGGCTGGGCGTGCTGACCACGCTGGATCATCGCCGGGTGGCGGCCATGATCCGCGCCTTTCGGGCAAGCCCGGCCCCGGCCTTCGAGATCGTGGACGGTACCGAGCAGGAGTTGCTGAACCGGCTGGACGACCGGTCCATTGATTACGCCCTCAGCCTGCATCGGGGGGAGAGCGCCGACGAGGCCGTTCCGCTTCTTGAGGAAGGCTATGTGTTCGTGCTGGCGCGGGATCATCCCCTGAGCGGCCGCCCCCGCCTGATGGCGGAGGATTTGCGGGCCGAGCCCATGGTTGTGCGCAGCCGCTGCGAGGTGCTGTCGGAAACCAGCCGCTATTTCACCGATCGCAATGTGCGCCCCCGGCTG
This sequence comes from Yunchengibacter salinarum, assembly GCF_037658235.1. Taxonomy (NCBI): domain Bacteria; kingdom Pseudomonadati; phylum Pseudomonadota; class Alphaproteobacteria; order Kordiimonadales; family Kordiimonadaceae; genus Yunchengibacter; species Yunchengibacter salinarum. The sequence continues at coordinate 243,234 of NZ_JBBJLN010000003.1, forward strand.
GCCTATCGCACTGCCAATGACTCCCGCGCGCTGGCCATGGTGGCGGCGGGGGTGGGGGGCACCGTGGTGCCGGACAGCCTGGTGACGGACGATGTGGCGGCCCGCCCGCTGGATGGTTTCGCTCCCCGTCGCCGTCTGGCGCTTTTTCGGCCCCGATCCGCCTTGCCGCAGGGGTTGGCCGCTGTTGCCCCGGCCTTTGAGGACCATGTGGCCACCTGTTTTTCCACCGGCGCGATGAACGGCTCGCCGCAGGTCACGCACATTTGAGCGCGGCGGTCTTTGAACCGGCGGGTGATCGGCGTATCTGGTAAACCAAAGCCGCATGGTGGCGGTATAACGAACGACGTACCAAATACCGCGCCCGCCTGGAATGTCAGGCGGCGCGCTGTGTGGTGCTGGAAGGAACAGGTATGACTGTTGGACGTGTAATCCTGATCATGATGGCGTTGGGGCTGGCGGGGCTTGGTGCCTGGCTGGCCCTGACCGGCACCCCCGGCGGGGGCGGGCCGCGCTGGGGCAATGATGGCGATGGCGCGGTCACGGTCGGCGTGGAGCGTGTCAGCGAACGGCGCTTCACCCGCGTGGTGGAAGCGCTTGGCACCACCACGGCACGGGAAAGCGTGACCCTGAATTCCACGGTCACCGATACGGTGGCGGCCATTCATTTTCAGGACGGCGACCTGGTTGAGAAGGGCGACCTTCTGATCGAGCTGACGGCGGACGAGGAAAAAGCCGAACTGGCGGAGGTGAACGCCGCCATCGCCGAAGCCGAGCGCCAGTACACCCGGCTGAACGATCTGGTGAAGCAGGGCAATGCCTCGCCCGCCACGCTGGATTCCCAGGGCCGCGAGGTGGCGGAGCTGAAGTCCCGCCGCGATGCGGTGAAGGCGCGCATTGCCGATCGCCGGGTTCGGGCGCCTTTCGATGGCATTCTGGGCCTGCGCCGGGTCAGCGAGGGCGCCCTGCTGACCGCCAATACACCGATCACCACCATTGACGCCATTGACCGGGTGAATCTTGATTTCCCGGTGCCGGAAAAGTTCATCGCCACGCTGGCGCCGGGCCAGACGGTCAAGGCGGAGGCGGAAGCCTATCCGGGCGAGGTGTTCGAAGGCGTGGTGAAGACCGTTTCCAGCCGGGTGGACCCGGCCACGCGATCCGTGGTCGTGCGGGCGCAACTGCCCAACCCGGACATGAAGCTGCGCCCCGGTATGCTGATGCGGCTGGATGTGGAAAGCCGGTCCTGGCAGGCGCTTGCCGTGCCTGAGGAAGCCGTGGTGCCGTCCGGCGGGCGGGAATATGTCTATGTGGTGCGCGGCGACAGTGCCGAGCGGGTGCGGATCGAACTGGGGCTGCGACGGCCCGGATATGCCGAGGTGATCAGCGGCCTGGAACGGGGCGATCAGGTGGTCACGGAAGGTACGCTTCGTCTGGGGCAGCAGGGCGTGAAGGTGCGCACCCTTCAGGCGGAACCGGCGGATGGCCCGGACAGTGGTGAAGCCAGTGGCGGTGCCGCTGGCGGCGCGGCACGGTAAGGCGGAAGGAAGCGTCATGATTCTGTCGGATGTTTCGGTCAAGAGGCCGGTTTTCGCCACGGTGATGAGCCTGTTGCTGGTGGCGTTCGGGTTGATCGCCTTCAACGAACTTTCGGTGCGCGAACTGCCGGATGTGGACCCGCCCATCGTCAATATCCGCACCGATTATCCGGGTGCCAATGCGGCGGTGGTGGAAACCCGTGTGACCCAGGTGATCGAGGATCGCATCGCCGGGGTGTCCGGCATCAAGACCATTGAAAGCCGCAGCCGGGACGGCGAATCCAACATCGACATCGAATTCGACCTGTCCGCCGATATCGACAGCGCCGCCAATGACATACGGGACCGGATCAGCCGCGTGCTGGATAATCTGCCCGACGAGGTGGACCCGCCGGAGGTGTTCAAGGCGGATGGCGACACCCGCCCGGTGATCTGGTTCAACCTGCTGTCCCCCGTGCGCGACGTGCTGCAACTGACGGACTATGCGGAGCGCAATATCGTGGACCGGCTGTCCATCGTGGACGGTGTTTCCCGCGTGATCATTGGCGGGTCCAAGCGCTATGCCATCCGCATTCATCTGGACCGGCAGGCCATGGCCGCCCGCGAGGTGACCGTGGCCGACGTGGAGGCCGCCCTGCGCCGCGAGAATGTGGAACTGCCCGCGGGCAAGGTGGAAAGCATCAATCGGGACACCATTGTCCGCATCAATCGCGAATACAGCCGCCCGGAGGACTTTGCCACGCTGGTGATCCGCGAGGGCATGGACAACAGCCTTGTGCGGCTGGGCGATCTGGCGCGTGTGGAACTGGGGCCGGAACGGGCGGAGCGGGCTTTTCGCGGCAATGGCAAGTCCATGATCGGGCTGGGCGTGGTGAAACAGTCCGGCGCCAACACGCTTGAGGTGGCAAAAGGCGCCAAGGCGGCCGCCGCGCGGATTTCCCGCGATCTGCCGGAAAGCATGGAACTGCTGCCCAGCTATGACAGCTCCGTTTTCATCGAAAAGGCGATCGACGAGGTTTATGTGACACTGGCCATCGCCATGGGGCTGGTGGTTCTGGTGCTGTACATGTTCCTGGGCAGCATCAAGACCGTGCTGGTGCCCGCCATCACCGTGCCGGTCTGCCTGATCGCCAGCTTCTTCATTCTGAACCTGACCGGTGTGACCATCAATCTGATCACCCTGCTGGGGCTGGTCATGGCCATCGGGCTGGTGGTGGATGATGCCATTGTCATGCTGGAAAACATCTATCGCCGGGTGGAACTGGGCGAACCCGGCCTGCTGGCCGCCTATCGCGGCGCGCGACAGGTGGCCTTTGCCATCATCGCCACCACCGCCGTTCTGGTGGGCGTGTTCGTGCCCATCATGTTCCTGACCGGCAATGTGGGGCGCCTGTTCGGGGAGCTTGCCATCACCATGTCGGCGGCGGTGATCTTTTCCAGCTTCGTGGCGCTTTCCCTGTCGCCCATGATGTGTTCCTTTCTGGTTCGGCGGCGCAACAAGAAGCCCGCCTTCAGCCGCTTCATAGACCGTTCTTTCCGTCGCCTTCAGGCCAGCTATGGCCGGGTGCTGACCCTGTGCCTGAACAACAAGGGCGCGGTGGTGCTGGCCTTCATGGCCTGTTTCGCCATCATTTACGGCCTGATGGGCCGCATTCCCAGCGAGTTGGCCCCGATCGAGGACCGGTCCTATCTGTTCCTGCGCGTGCAGGGGCCGGAAGGCGCCAGCCATGAATTCATGGACCGGCAGGCCCGCAAGGTGGAAGACGTGATCCTGCCTTACCGCGAAGGCCCGCTGGAGCGCCTGCTGCTGCGGGTGGACGGCAATGGCGGCTGGGGTTTTCTGATCCTCAAGCCCTGGGGCGAGCGGAAGATGAGCGCGGGGCAGCTCGCCAATGAGCTGAGGCCGAAGCTGAATGAGCAGGTGCCCGCCATTCGCGCCATTCCGATCCAGACATCCGGCCTGACGCGGGGTGGCGGCGGCGAACAGTTCCAGTTTGTCGTGGGCGGCAATACCTATGAGGAGCTGGGCCGCTACAAGGCGATCATCCAGGACGGACTGCGGGACTATCCGGGGCTGGTGAATGTGGATTTCGATTATGACGAGACCCAGCCCCAGTTCCGTGTGGAGATCGACCGGGGCCGCGCCGCCGACCTGGGCGTTTCGGTGGAAACCATTGGCCGCACACTGGAAACCATGATGGGTGGCCGCCGTGTGACCACCTTCGTGGATAATGGGGAGGAATACGACGTGATCCTTCAGGCGGCGGAGGAAGATCGCCGCCAACCATCGGACATGACCAATATCTATGTGGACAGCCGCGAGGGCGCGATGGTGCCGCTTGAAAGCCTCGTGCGGGTGAAGGACACCAGCGGGGCGGGCACGCTGAACCGGTTCAACCGGGTGCGCGCGCTGACCGTATCCGCCAGCGTGGCGGAAGGCTTCACGCTGGGGCAGACGCTGGACCATATGGAAACGCTGGTGCGGGATCGCATTCCCGACAATGCGGGGATCGATTACAAGGGTGCCACGCGGGAATTCATGGAAGCGGGCAGCGACATTTATTTCATCTTCGTCATGGCGCTGGTGGTGGTGTTCCTGGTGCTGGCCGCGCAGTTCGAAAGCTTCATCCACCCTGTCATCATCATGATCACCGTGCCGCTTGCGGTGCTGGGCGGGCTTGTGGGCCTGTATCTGGCGGGCAGCACGCTGAACATTTACAGCCAGCTTGGCATGATCATGCTGATCGGGCTGGCGGCCAAGAACGGCATTCTGATCGTGGAGTTCGCCAATCAGCTCCGCGATCAGGGTGAAAAGGTGCGGGATGCCCTGATGCACGCGGCGGAAACGCGCCTGCGGCCGATCCTGATGACGGGCCTGTCCACGGCCATGGGGGCGCTGCCGCTGATGCTGGCTTCGGGCGCCGGGTCCGCCAGCCGTCAGACCATCGGTGTGGTGGTGTTCGGCGGGGTGATCGTGGCGTCCTTCTTCACCTTGTTCATCGTGCCGGTGTTCTATGACATGCTGGCCCGCTTCACCACGTCGCCGGGCCATGTGGCGGAAAAGCTGAAGGATTACGAGGACCGCGAGGCGGCGGGCCAGCCGGCGGAGTGAATTTTGGCCTTGCCGGGCAGATTGGAACGCGCAACCATTCCGCGTCGCCAACTGCTTGGGGGAAGATATCATGTATGCCGGATTCTGGTTGCGCGCCGTCGCTTATGCGCTGGACCTGATAGCGTTGACCCTGGTGTCGTTCCTGATAATTTTCGTGCTGGGCGTTCTGGGCGGGGCGGGCCTGATCGGGGTGATGGACCCGAATTCACCCGCCATCAATCTGCTCAGCGCCCTTGTGGGCTGGCTTTATTTCGCTGGCTTTGAATCCAGCGAGCAACAGGCCACGCCGGGTAAGAAAGTGCTGAAATTGATCGTCACGGACGAGGCCGGCAATCGGCTGACCTTTCTACGCGCCACCGGGCGGCATCTGGGCAAGATTCTGTCCGCGCTGATCCTGTTGATCGGCTTTTTCATGGCCGGTTGGACCGCTCGCAAGCAGGCCCTGCACGACAAGCTGGCGGGCACGCTTGTTTGGCGGGCGCCGCCAGAGGATGGCGCGGCGCCGGATATGACAGGGTCGGCCTGACGGGTCTGACCGGGTAATGACGGTGAAGAAACGGCGCCCCGGCAAGGGCGCCGCCGTTGCTGTCTTCAGGCGGTGTGCGTGTTCCTCAATATCCCGCCGCATATGAGCCGGGGCGGCGTGGATCGGCGGCACCCATCAGCAGGCCGTCGGGCGAGATCATCAGCGCATTGGCCGAGCCCATGGACCGGTCAGCGCTGTCCGCCGCGCTGGCCTTCACATTATAGCCCATGGCCTTGAGCCGGGTGAGCGTGTCCAGCGACAGGCCGGGCTCCACGAACAGCTTTTTCGGATACCATTGGTGGTGCACGCGCGGGCGGGCCACGGCGCTGGCGATGTTCATGTCAAAGTCCATCACATTCAGCATGGTTTGCAACGTGATGGTGATGATGGTGGACCCGCCGGGGCTTCCCGTGGCCATGAGCGGTTTGCCATCCTTGAACAGCAGGGTGGGCGTCATGGAGGACAGCGGGCGCTTGCCCGGCTCGATGGCATTGGCTTCCCCGCCCAGCAGGCCAAAGGCATTGGGCACGCCGGGCTTGGCGGAAAAGTCGTTCATTTCATTGTTCATCAGGAACCCCGCGCCCGCCACGGCCTTGCCGTTGCCATAGGTGAAGTTCAGCGTATAGGTGTTGGCCACCATGTTGCCCTGGGCGTCCGCCACGGAATAGTGCGTGGTCTGCTTGCTTTCATAGGGCAGGTCCGGGGCGGGGCCGATGTCTTCCGACGGGCGGGCCACGCCGGGCACGATGCCCTCCCGGATGTCGCGGGCATAAGCCTTGCTGGTCAGCGCGCCGATGGGCACATCGAAGAAATCCGGGTCTCCCAGATATTTGGACCGATCCGCATAGGCGATCTTCATCACCTCCGCCAGCCGGTTGATATAGTCCGCGCTGTTGTGGCCCTGGGCCGCCATGTCCCAGCCTTCCAGCACATTGAGCATCTGCACGATATGCACGCCGCCGCTGGACGGCGGCGGCATGGAGGCGATTTCATACCCCCGGTAGCTGCCGGTGATAGGTGCGCGTTCCTTGACGGTGTAGGCTTTCAGGTCGTCACGGGTGATGATGCCGCCCGCTGCCCGCACGCTTTCCACCAGCTTTTCGGCCACCCAGCCGTCATAAAAGCCGTCCGCGCCCTTTGCCGCAATGGTCTTCAGGGTTTTCGCCAGGTCCGCCTGAATGAAGCGGCTGCCCACGTCGGGCACGCTGCCATCGGCGCGGAAGAAATAGCCGGTGGCGGCCTCGTCTCCCTTCAGCCGGGCCTGATAGCGGCTCAGGCTGTCATGCAGCGCCCAGGTCATGGGGAAGCCTTCTTCCGCCAGCCGGATCGCCGGGGCCATTACGGTTTTCAGCGGCAGGGTGCCGTATTTCTCCAGCGCGTGGATCATGCCCATCACCGTGCCGGGCACGCCGCTCGCCTTGCCGGAGAAACGGGCCAGCCGCTTGTCCACATCGCCGTTTTCATCCAGAAACAGATCCCGGCCCGCGCCTGCCGGCGCCATTTCGCGGTAATCGATGGCGATGGTGCGCGCCTCCTCGGCCAGATAGACCATCATGAAGCCGCCGCCGCCGATATTGCCCGCCTGCGGGTGGGTCACCGCCAGCGCGAAGCCGGTGGCCACCGCCGCATCCACCGCATTGCCGCCCTGGGCCAGCATTTCCCGGCCCGCCTTGCTGGCGAATCCGTCCTGGCTGACCACCATGCCCTCGCGCGCCAGGGTGGGATGGAAGCGGGCCGTATAGTCGATGATCGGCTCACTGGCCGCATCCTGCCCATGCGCTGCCAGGTTGAGTGCTTTTGGCGTGAAACCCGCCGTGGAAAACGGCAGTATCAAAGCGGAAAACAGGGCGGTTGCAATGGCCGTTCTGGTGCCGGGGCGGGTGAAACGCAGGCGCATGTTTGGCTCCCTTGGATGCAATAGGCTGTTTGCCCGCCATCATAGGCAGGTTACCGTGCGCGTCCAGAGTGGATTGTTAACCTTGGCGAGGCAGCATGAAAACAGCGCTCAAAAAGCTCTATTACGGCAAGACCACCACGGGGCGTCGCTTCCGCCTGACTCTTTTGGCGTTCGATGTGGCCACGGTGCTGTTTTTCGTGCTGTCCAGCATGATGCCCCCGGCGGGCTGGCTGCTGGTGTTCGACTATTTTCTCGCGGGCATCCTGTCGCTGGACTTCCTGGCCCGGATGGTCATGCACAGGCCATGGTGGCGTTTCCCCGTCAGGTTCGAGGGAATCGTGGACCTGCTGGTGATCCTGTCCCTGCTGGCGCCCGCCTTTGTGGATAATTTTGCCTTTCTGCGCGTGCTGCGGATGCTGCGTCTGCTGCGATCCTATCACGTGCTCGGCGAACTCACGCAACACAACGCTTTCTTTCGCCGCAATGAAGAGGTGGTCAAGAGCACGCTCAACCTGTTCGTTTTCGTTTTTCTGATCACAGCCGTGGTGTTCGTGCTGGAGCAGGAGCGCAACGACGCCATCAATTCCTATCTGGACGCGCTTTATTTCACCGTCACCACGCTGACCACCACCGGCTTCGGGGACATCATCATGACGGGCACGGTGGGCCGCCTGCTGGCGGTGGTGATCATGGTGTTCGGCGTGGCTTTATTCCTGCGCCTGGTGCAGACCATTTTCCGCCCGGCCAAGGTGGCCTATACCTGCCCGGATTGCGGCCTGAAACGCCATGACCCGGATGCGGTGCACTGCAAGCATTGTGGCCGCGCCATCCAGATCGAGACGGAAGGCGAATGGTAGCGCCCCTGCCGCACGCCTGCCCGCTGTGCGGCGGCGGAAAAGGGGCGGCGTGGCATCGGGATCATTGGCGGCCCTATTGGCGCTGCGCCGCCTGCCTTCTGGTGTTCGTGCCCGCCCCGTTTCATCTGGATGCACGGGCGGAAAAGGCGGAATATGACGCCCATGACAACCGGGTGGATGACCCCGGCTATCGCCGCTTCCTGTCCCGGCTGGCCGATCCGGTGCTGGACCGGCTGACACCGGGCGCGCGGGTGCTGGATTTCGGCTGCGGCCCCGGCCCGGCACTGCTGGCCATGCTGCGGGAGGCGGGGCACGATGCCCGGGGGTATGACCCCTTTTACGCGCCGGACCCGGCCCCCCTTTCAGGCCGTTATGATGCCATCACGCTGAGCGAGGTGGCGGAACATCTGGCCGCGCCCGGCGCCGTGTTCCGGCGGCTTTGGGGCCTGCTGGAGCCCGGCGCTTTCCTTGCGGTGATGACCAAGCGCCAGACCGCGCCGGAAGCCTTTGCGCGCTGGCATTACATCCGGGACCGGACCCATGTGTGCTTCTTTCACGATACCACGGTGCACTGGCTCGCCCGGCACCTCGGCGGTGAAGCTGATCTATTGGGGCCGGATGTATTCCTGATCCGAAAGGGCGGGAATCAGGCATGATTGCCCTCAGCGGGGATTAGCCTTCCTTTCCCAAAGATGAAAACTTATTGCTGGTTTTCATGGGCCTGGGGCTTTAGGTAACCGCGTCATGATTGATGCTGGTGTCTTGCCCAAGGAGTAGTCCATAATGCCGTCTGATCGCCCGTTTTCCCTTTTGCGAAGCGCCGTTCTGGGGCTTGGTCTGGCTGGATTGGCCAGCGCCGGGGCCAGCGCCACCAACGGGTATTTCCAGCATGGCTATGGTGTGAAGGCCAAGGCCATGGGAGGTGCATCCATTGCCGTGATCGATGGCGTGCTGACCACTGCCAACAACCCGGCGGGCATGGTGCATGTGGGGAACCGGCTGGAACTGGGCGTTGACTGGTTCGCCCCGGATCGGGGTGGCCGCGTGATGGGGCAGGATTTCAGCGCCAATGGAAAAAACAATTTCATCCTGCCTGAAGCCGGCGTCAATATCATGCTGGATGATGACCTGTCACTGGGCCTGACCCTGTTCGGCAATGGCGGGATGAACACCAGCTTTGAAGCGCCGGTGTTTTCCAGCCAGTTCGCGGGCACCGACGCGGGCACCAATACGGGCATCGACATGGCGCAGCTTTTCGTGTCGCCCACCCTGTCCTATGAAATGACGGAAGGCCATTCCATCGGCGTGGCGTTCAACCTGATCTTCCAGTATTTCGAGGCGACGGGGCTGGCCAATTTCTGCGGCTTCACGGAAAACGGCTTTGCCACGCCGGACGGGCGCATCGGCTGCCCGCAGGATCCCGGCGCGGCGATCGACGGGCTGACGGATCAGGGCACGGACTGGTCCACTGGCACCAGCGTGCGGATCGGCTATCGCGGCCAGTTCACGGACTGGCTGGCCGTCGGCGCCTATTATCAGACCGAAAGCCAGATGCAGCGCTTTGAAAAATACGAAAACCTGTTTGCCGAAAACGGGGACTTCGACATTCCCGAACATTTCGGCGCGGGCGTGGCCCTGTATCCGGGCGGTGGCACCACCATCGCCGCCGATGTACAGCATATCCGCTATGGCTCCATCGCATCGGTGGGCAACCCCAATACGGGCTTCAGCGCGCCCGCCGCGTTCGGCCTTGGCCCCGCGCTGGGGGCGGATACCGGCCCCGGCTTCGCCTGGGAAGGCATGACCATCTTCAAGATCGGGGTGGAACAGCAGGTAAGTCGGCGGTTGCACCTGCGTGCCGGGTTCAGCCACGGCAATCAGCCCATACCGGAAGGGGAGACCACCTTCAATTTCATCGCGCCGGGGGTGATCGAAAATCATGCCACCATCGGCGCGGAGTGGACCTTTGATAACGGCGTGGATATTCAGGTCTTCTTCATGCACGCCTTTGAGAAAAGCGTGCAGGGCAGCACGCCAGCGGGCCAGTTCGGCCCCGGCAGCGCCGATATTCACATGAATCAGAACAGCGCCGGGATCACCTTCGGCTTCGATTTCTGATCCCCGCGGTCCCGGCCCGATCGGTCAGCCCGCCTAGTCCGTCATCATGAATATGGTGATGATGACGGTCAGCGCCGCCAGCACCAGCACGGTCAGGTGCTTGCGGTCATGGGCCGTCAGGCCGGTTTCGCCGCGTTTCGGGTGTTTCCTGCTCATCCGACCTTCCTTTGCCAGCACCGCTTTGCCCGCGCCGGTCAGCCGGGCGCGATCTCCTTTTGGGCATAGACGGTGGCGTCCCCCGCCGTCAAGGCGCCGCTCAGCCGGTCGAAGCGCAGCAGGGCCAGCCCGACGCCCCCGGCCACGAAGCGCAGCGTGCCCGCCGCCTTGCCGTCCGCATTGTGGATATCCGTGCCGGGTTCCGCGCTGCCTTCCAGCCTGACGGGCATCAGGGTCTTTTTCAGTTCGGTGCGGTATTTCATCCGGGCGGTGAGTTCCTGACCCACATAACATCCCTTGTGAAAGTCCACCCCGTTCAGCCGTTCCGCCCCGGTTTCCAGCCAGAAATCTTTTTCCACGGCCATGTCGCGACTGCCATCCGGCACGCCGAGCCGCACCCTTGTTTCGTCCAGTTGTTCAAGCGGCAGGCCGGGGGCGTCCGGCGCGCTTCCCGCTGGCAGAAGCGCGCGGTGGCCAAGGGCGTGGTGGCGCGGGTCGGGGCTGGCAATGGCAGCATCGGGCAGGGCATTGGCGGGCAGATTTCCGCCCGTGTCCAGTACCTGCCAGACGGTCAGGGAATCCAGCGGTGTCACGCTCACATCCGCCCGCAGTTTGTACATGGTCAGGCGTTTCACCAGGGCGTCCATCCGGTCCCGCTCCACATCCAGCAGCAGGCGATCGGCGTCGGCGAAGATCAGCATGTCGTGAAGCAGCTTGCCCTGCGGGGTCAGCATGGCCGCATAAACCGCCTGACCCGGCGCCGCCCTGGTCACGTCATTGGTCACCAGCCCTTGCAGGAAGGAAACACGTTCGCTGCCGCCAAGGGCGATCACGCCGCGATGGTCCAGCCTTGTGGCGCCGGTCATAGGGTCGTCCGTTACAGGGTGTGTTGGGGCGGCGTCCGGGTCGGTCATGGTGCACTCTCCGAAATATGCGTGCTGGCCCTGCGCGCGGGCATGGACCAGCATGTAAGCTGCGGTGCCGCTGCTTCAAGGGGCCGTCTTGCCTTGCCAGCAGGGTGGGGGGAGGCTACATCTTGGCATCCCGGAGCGCCATCTTTCATCCATCCGCCGGCATCCCCCCGCATCAGGGGCGCCGGACCCGAACAGGGAGAGTTTTCATGACCCAGAACCCATCGGATCAACGGTTCGATCTTGTGGTGGCGGGTGGCACGCTTGTCACCCATGCGGGCCGGGTGGCGGCGGATGTGGGTGTGGTGGATGGCCGGATCGCCGCCATCGGCACGCTGGACCGGAGCAAGGCGGATCAGGTGATCGCGGCGGACAGGCTGTGGGTTCTGCCCGGCGTGATCGACACGCAGGTGCATTTCCGCGAACCGGGCGCCACCCACAAGGAAGACCTTGAAAGCGGCTCCCGCGCGGCGGTTCTGGGCGGTGTCACGGCGCTGTTTGAGATGCCGAACACCAAGCCGCTGACCGTGGACGCACCCGCCATAGACGACAAGCTCACACGGGCCAGGGGGCGTATGTGGTGCGATCACGCCTTCTATCTGGGCGCCACTGGCGACAATGCCGAGGCGCTGGCGGAATTGGAAATGCTGCCGGGCGTGTGCGGCGTGAAGATTTTCATGGGCGCCAGCACCGGCGATCTGCTGGTGCCGGATGACGACACCCTGCTCAGGGTTCTGCGCTCCGGGCGGCGCCGGGTGGCGGTTCATGCCGAGGACGAACCCCGCATGATCGAGCGTGAACCCCTGCGCCAAGAAGGTGGCGTGGCCGCCCATGCCGTCTGGCGGGACGAGGTGACCGCCATTCGCGCCACCGAGCGCCTGCTGAAGGCGGCACGCGCGGCGGGGCGGCGGGTGCATGTGCTGCATGTGACCACGGCGGAGGAAATGGCGCTTCTGGCCCGCAACAAGGATATTGCCAGTGTGGAGACCACGCCGCAGCATCTCAGCTTTTTTGCGCCCGACTGTTATGAGCGACTCGGCTCCCGCGTGCAGATGAATCCGCCGGTCAGGGACAAGCGCCATCAGCCGGGGCTGTGGGAAGCGGTGGCGAACGGCGTGGTGGATGTGATCGGCTCGGACCATGCGCCCCACACCCTGGCGGAAAAGGCGGCGCCCTACCCGGAAAGCCCCAGCGGTATGCCCGGCGTGCAGACCCTGTTGCCGGTGTTGCTGACCCATATGAATGCGGGCCGCCTGACCCCGGAGCGGCTGGTGGACCTGACCAGCGCGGGCGCCAACCGGCTGTTCAATCTCAGGGACAAGGGGCGGCTGGCCGTCGGGATGCACGCGGATATCACGCTGGTGGACCCCGATCATGAATGGACCATTACCGATGACTGGAGCGCCAGCAAATGCGGCTGGACCCCGTTTGACGGCTTCAAGGCCACCGGCAAGCCCGTCGGCACCATCATTCGCGGTCAACAGGTCATGCGGGATGGGGACTTGCTGGGCCGTGCGAGCGGCGTACCGATCCGCTTTCAGGAAACCCTGCTGCCGGAGGCGGGCTGAATGCCATATGCCATGACGGGTGGGGGCTTTCCGGCGCGGGTTCCCGCCCGTGCCGTCATCCGGGCGTAACATGCCGCTTGCAGGCTGTGGGCTTCATGATGACTGAGCAGATACAGGCCCTTCCAGGGCTTTTCGGCTGGGGTGTGCTGATTGGCTATGTGCTGTCGGTCCCCGTGGGGCCGGTCAATATTCTGGTGTTGCAGCGCAGTCTGAACGATCATGCGATGCGGGGCTTCCTGATCGGGATGGGCGCGGCTTTGGGGGATGGCATCTATGCGGTGCTTGCCGCCTTCGGGCTGGGTGCCGCCAAGCGCTTCGTGCTGGACCATCAAATAACCGTCACGCTGATCGCAGCGCTGCTTCTTTTCGGATTTGCCGTGCGGATCTGGCGCGCGCGCCCGAACCCGGCTCCGCCGCCCGGCCCGGTACGGGGAGTCAAACGATCGATGCTGGCGGCCTTTTTTCTGACCATGGGCAATCCGGGCGTGTTCGTGGGCTTTCTGACCGCTTATGGCGTGGCGGGGGTCGTCGTGCTGCCATTTCAAGCGCAAGGAGCGGCCGCGCTCGGCGGCGCGCTGGGACTCGGCGTGTTTTTTGGGGCAGCGGCCTGGTGGGCCAGCCTTGCCTGGCTGGGCTACCGTATGAAAAACCACATGACAGGCCGGATTTTGGGCCGTTTCAACCGGATTTCCGCAGCTTTGATCGGTGTTTTTGCCTTTTTTGCAATGGTGAGCCTTGCGTTTTGAAGCCATGAGCGGCACGCTCACGGGCGATCGCGGCAAAGATGGCGGGAACTCAAGCACTTGTTTCCGAGACCGACTTGATCCGGCGCGGCCGCATGTTTATAGTTTCTGCACGCGGCGGTCGACTGGTCAATCAAGGGGCCCTGTCCGTCTCAGAATATAACGCTTTGGGGGACCCCCCCGTCATGGAGGGAGCAAACATGACGTTTAATCATTTGGGCACCAAAATCACGAAACAGGTTTTCACCGTATCGGCCGCCGCCTTGCTGGTGGCCGCGTGCAGTTCTTCCCCTGACCGGGAAGACGTTTCCACCGATTCTGGGGCGGCGCCCTCTCAGACGGAAACGGAAAGCACCACGCCGGCACCGGATCAGGTGGATACCCCGGAAATGACCCAGGAAGAGCTGGATCGGGAAAAATGGGGCGGCCCCAGCCAGGAAGGGCTGAGCACCTATGTGGGTGATCGGGTTTTCTTCGACTTCGACAGCTCGGAGCTGGACCAGAAGGATCGGGACGTTCTGGAAAAGCAGGCCGAGTGGCTGATGCATTACACCGATATGGATGTCACCATCGAAGGCCACTGTGATGAGCGCGGCACCCGTGAATACAACCTCGCCCTTGGAGAGCGGCGGGCCAATGCCGTGAAGGAATATCTGATGGCGCTTGGTGTGCCCGCGTCTCGGCTGGACACGATCAGCTATGGCAAGGAACGCCCCGCGGTTGTGGGCACCGGCCCTGAGGTGTGGAGCCAGAATCGCCGCGGCGTGCTGCGTGTGGAATAAGGGCGATGTGCCGCGATTGCGGCACCGCTGAGGACAAGGCCCCGCCGCCGGATTTTCCGGTGCGGGGCTTCTTGCTGTAAGGCCCTGATCGGCGATGCGATCAGGCCCCGGAAGGACGGAGACGAGTTATGGCGGATGCAGGGCGAAAACAGGCAGGGGGCATGTGGAACAGGGGCTGGTGCCGGGCGGGGGCGCGTCGCTCGGTGCCGCTGGCGGTGCGCGCCCTGCTTGTGGCCGCGCTGATCGCGGCGGCCCCCATTCTTGCCACGGGGCCGGGCAGCGCCCCCGCCGCCGCCCAGGATGTGTCGGAAAAGATCGACCGGCTGGAACGGCAGTTGCGGGCCGTGCAGCGCCGGGTCTTTTCAGATGGCGACATGGCCAAACAGAGCGCGCAAGAGTCGGAAGGCGCCGCATCGACCGAGGGTATCACCGACAGTCGCCGCCTGATGGCGGATCTGTCCGTCAAGGTGTCGGCACTGGAATCAAAACTGCGGGGCCTTACCGGTCGGCTGGAAACAGTGGAACATCGCCAGAAGCAGATTCTGGAACGGCTCGATCGCCTGACCAGGGAAGTGCGCATTCGCTTTGACGAGATAAAGGCCGGTGACGGCACGGCGCCCGGTGAGTCCGATCAGGGCAGCGGTTCAGCATCCGCCCCTGAAGCCGAAACGACGGATGCGGCGGACGCGGATGACGAGGCCGGGACGGAAATCCCGGATGATGCCGAAGAAACCGTGGCGCCGGTCAAGCTGCCTGATGGCGATGTGGAGGCGCAGTACAGCTACGCCTTCGATTTTGTCCGCCGCAATGAGCTGGACAAGGGCGTAGAGGCATTGGGCCAGTTCATAGAGGCGCACGGCAGCCACACCCTTGGCGGCAATGCCAAATACTGGCTGGGCCGGGTGCATATGCGGCGGCGGGAACCGGCGCAGGCCGCCCGCCAGCTTCTGTCCGTGATCGAGGATCACACGGATCATGACAAGCACCCGGATGCCCTTGTGGAACTGGCGGCGGCGCTGGTGGCGCTGGACAGCCCGGAAGATGCCTGTAATGCGCTGATCGAGTTCCGTGACCATGAGGACAGCGCCTCGCCCCGACTTGGAAATCGGGCCGAACGGTTGCGGAAAGAGGCGGGCTGCGATGGCTGACGAGGCCCGTCGCCGCGCATCATGAACCCCGCCGATCTGGCCCGGCGGCTGACGGCTCTCGGCCTGCCCCACGGCGCGGACGTGGCGCTGGCGGTCTCCGGCGGGCCGGACAGCCTGGCCCTGATGCATCTGGCGGCGGCGCTTCAGGGCGGTGCGCTTGGCACTGTTACGGTGCTGACCGTGGATCACGGCCTGCGCTGCTCGGCGGCGTCCGAGGCCGCTTTTGTGGCCGGACAGGCCGCCGCGCTGGGGCTGGCCCATCATACCCTGAAGGGGGCCACGGCGCCCGGCAATGTGCAGCAGGAAGCGCGTCGCCTGCGCTATGACCGGATGGCGGCATGGTGTTGTGCGGCGGGGGTGGGGCACCTTCTTACGGCCCATCATCGGGATGATCAGGCGGAAACCCTGCTGCTGCGGCTGGCGCGGGGAAGCGGCGTGGATGGTTTGGCGGGCATGGCGCCCGCGCGCCCGCTCTGGGGCGGTGCGGTCTGGCTGTTGCGCCCGCTTCTGGATGTGCCACGCTCATCCCTTGCAGCGGTGGTGCGCGCGGCGGGCGTGCAGCCTGTGGCGGACCCATCCAATGAGAACCCGCAATTTGCCCGTACCCATGCCCGGCGCCTGCTGGCGGACCCGGTGGTCCCCGGCATGGAGGCAGCGCGGCTGGCGGAAACGGCGGCGCGCCTCAGGGGTGCGCACAACAGCCTGTTATGGCACAGCCTGTCCTGGCTGGACGGGGCGTGGCAGCCCGATGGCGTCGGAGCCGGCGTGCTGGACCCGGCCAGACTGAGCCTTGCCCCGTATGAGACCGTGGCTCGCGGCCTTGGCCTGTTATTGCGCTGGCTCGGCGGGCGGGAGCATCCGCCCCGGCGCCACAAGCTGGACCGCCTGATCGAAGCGCTGAACCGGGCGGACTTTACCGGCGCGACGCTGGCAGGGGTGCGCCTGCTGCCCATCAATGCCGGGCAGGGCGGATGCCTGATGGTGCGCGAAGCGGCCACCATGCCGGTGCTTGACCTGCCGCGCGGCTTGACCTGCCTTTTCTATGACCGCCGCTACCGGCTGGACTGGCCGGGCGGCGCGGGATTTCGGCTCGCCCCGCTGGGGGAGACCGGGCGCCTCGCGCTGCGGGACGCGCTGGATGACGGGCGGGCCGGGGCAGCGCCGGACCTGCCACCCGCCCCCGTTACCGCCGCGCAGCCGGGGCTGTGGTTTGAGAACACGCTTGTCGGGGCGCCAACACTGGATTATGTGGGGAACCAAGTACCCGACGGGACCGTGCTGCATCCCGTTTCATGGGCGAATGTGCGAAAAAACGCCTCGGCGGGGCTGACAATGGACGCTGCTCCCTTGTAGGCCGCGCCGGGGGACTTATCTCTTGGTGCATGGCGCGGGCGCTTTTTTGGCCCCGCGTGAACAGAAAAACCGGGCCAGGGGCCTTGCTCCGCCCGCCGCCCGACCCGATCGGTTCGTGTGTGGCAGCCCTTCGGGGTCAAGACGAAAGGCGAATGACGTGAACAGTTTCATGCGGAATGCGCTGATTTGGGGCCTGATCGTGCTCCTGCTGCTGGCGCTTTTCAATCTCTTCCAGGGCTCCTCCACCTCCGCGCCGGAAGTGGCGTACAGCCAGTTCGTGGAAGCGGTCGAAGACAAGCGCGTGGCCAGCGTGACGATCAAGGGTCAGCAGATCACCGGCGAATATACCAGCGGTGGCAAGTTCGCCACGGTCATGCCCTATGACAACAAGCTGGTAGAGCGGCTGATGTCCAATGATGTCACCACCAATGTGGAAAAGGAAGACAATGGCATGTTCATGGGCATGTTGTTTTCCTGGTTGCCCTTCCTGCTGATCATCGGCATCTGGATTTTCTTCATGCGCCAGATGCAGGGCAAGGGCGGCGGTGGCGGCGGCGCCATGGGCTTTGGCAAGTCCCGTGCCCGGATGCTGACCGAAAAGCAGACCCGCGTGACCTTCAAGGACGTGGCGGGCGTTGAGGAAGCCAAGGAAGACCTTGAGGAAATCGTGGACTTCCTGCGCGATCCGCAGCGTTTCCAGCGCCTTGGCGGCAAGATACCCAAGGGCGCGCTGCTGGTGGGCCCGCCCGGCACCGGTAAAACCCTGCTGGCCCGCGCCATTGCGGGGGAGGCGAACGTGCCCTTCTTCACCATTTCCGGGTCGGATTTCGTGGAGATGTTCGTGGGCGTGGGCGCCAGCCGTGTGCGCGACATGTTCGAACAGGCCAAGAAAAACGCGCCCTGCATCATCTTCATCGATGAGCTGGACGCTGTGGGCCGCCATCGCGGCGCCGGTCTTGGCGGCGGCAATGACGAGCGTGAGCAGACGCTTAACCAGCTTCTGGTGGAGATGGACGGCTTCGAGGCCAATGAAGGCATCATCATCCTGGCCGCCACCAACCGCCCGGACGTGCTGGACCCCGCCTTGCTGCGGCCCGGTCGTTTCGATCGTCAGGTGGTGGTGCCCAACCCGGACATTCAGGGCCGGGAGCGTATCCTGACCGTCCATATGGAAAAGGTGCCCACCGCGCCCGATGTGGAAGTGAATGTGATCGCGCGCGGCACGCCGGGCTTTTCCGGTGCGGATCTGGCCAATCTTGTGAATGAGGCGGCCTTGCTGGCGGCGCGGCGCAAGAAAAAGATCGTGTCCATGCAGGATTTCGAGGACGCCAAGGACAAGGTGATGATGGGCGCCGAGCGCCGGTCCATGGTGATGACCGAGGACGAGAAGAAGCTCACCGCCTTCCATGAAGGCGGCCACGCGCTGGTATCCGTTTTCTGCAAGGAGGCGGACCCCATTCACAAGGCCACCATCATTCCGCGGGGCCGGGCGCTCGGCATGGTGATGCGGCTGCCGGAACGGGATGAATATTCCCAGAGCCGCCTGAAGATGCACGACAATCTGGCCATCGCCATGGGTGGCCGCGCCGCAGAGGAACTGGTCTTTGGCTATGACAAGGTAACGTCCGGCGCCGCCAGCGACATTCAGTATGCCACCAAGCTGGCCCGCGCCATGGTGACCAAATGGGGCCTGTCCGACAAGCTCGGCCCGCTGCTCTATGAAGAGAACGAGGAAGAGGTGTTCCTCGGCCATAGCGTGGCCAAGCAGCAGAATGTGTCGGACGAGACCGCCCGCGTCATCGATGCCGAAGTGAAGCGCTTCGTGGACGAGGCGCACAAGCGAGCGCTCGATCTGCTCAAGGAGCACCGGGACGGTCTGGACCGATTGGCGGAGGCCCTGCTGGAATACGAGACCCTGGACGGCAAGGATATCGACACCCTGATCGCCGGTGGCACGCTGGATCGGGAAAGCCCGACGGCCAGGGCGGAAAGAAAGAAGAAATCGGGGCCGCGCCCCACCAGTGCCGTGCCCAGCGCCGGGC
Organism: Yunchengibacter salinarum; assembly: GCF_037658235.1. NCBI lineage: Bacteria > Pseudomonadati > Pseudomonadota > Alphaproteobacteria > Kordiimonadales > Kordiimonadaceae > Yunchengibacter > Yunchengibacter salinarum. Next base: position 261,982 of record NZ_JBBJLN010000003.1, read on the forward strand.
TGGACGAGGATTCCGGTGACTCCGACGAAGACACCGGCGCTTCCGACCAGAAGGGCGGGGAGGACTCCGACCCGTCGGATGGCAAGTCCTGAGTGTCATGACGCAGGAAGGCGAACACCGAAAGGCCCTGTCCCCGCAAGGGGGCGGGGCTTCTTGCTGGCCGGTCTCGGCCCTGCCGCCGCGCCTGTTGCCGGTGGGGCTGACGCAGGGCGGTACCTGCGGCGTGCCGCTGGGCCAGACCGGGCGCCGCTTTCTGGGCGTTCGGGTGTTGGCCCGCGAGCCCGGCGCGCCGCGCTTTCTGGATGAAACGGTCTTGGGTGCGGGTCGGGCGGTCCTGCTGGCGGCGCTGATGGCGCGTGTTCCATCCCGCCATCATGACAGTCTGCCCGCGCAGCTCGATGCGCTGGCCGCGCCGCGCCCGGCCTGGACCCTGCCGGGCGGGCGCCATCTGGATTTTACCAGCCCGCGCATCATGGGGGTGTTGAACGTGACCCCCGACAGCTTTTCCGATGGCGGCGACCATATGGACCCGGCGGCCGCCGTGCGCCATGCCCATGCGCTGCTGGCAGCGGGGGCGCACATTATCGATGTGGGGGGCGAGTCCACTCGGCCCGGCGCCGAGCCGGTGTCGCCGGAGGTTGAACAGGCACGCATCCTGCCGGTGATACGGGAACTGGCGGCGGCGGGCATCACGGTGAGCGTGGACACCCGCCATGCCGCCACCATGACGGCGGCTGTGGCCGAAGGTGCCGCCATCATCAATGACGTGTCCGCGCTGGGCCACGACCCGGACAGCCCGGCGGCGGCGGCCCGCGCGGGCGTGCCGGTGATCCTGATGCACAGCCGGGGCACGCCACGGACCATGCAGGACAATCCGGTCTATGAGGATGTGGTGCTGGATGTGGCGGACTGGCTGGCACAGCGGCTCGCCGTGGCGGAAGCGGCGGGCATCGGACGCGATCGGCTGGCGATTGATCCGGGGATCGGCTTCGGCAAACGGGTGGTGGCGGACAATATGGCTTTGATCGATGCCTTGCCGCTGTTCCAGACCATCGGCCTGCCGGTCATGCTGGGGGCCAGCCGCAAGCGTTTCATCGGCGCCATCACACAGGAAGACGAGGCCCGGCGCCGGGTGGCCGGTTCCGTTGCTGTGGCGCTTGAAGGGGTGCGGGCCGGGGTGCAGATCGTGCGGGTGCATGATGTGGCTGAGACACGGGCGGCGCTGGCCATGGCACAGGCGGCGCTGGACACGGCCCTTGTGGCCGACCCGCCCGCGCCGAAGGGCTGATGGCGGGTACGGCGCGCACGGCGTGTGTGTGAAGTGCCCTTTGCGTGCAGCCTTTTATGTTTCCCGGCTTGATAAACGCCGGGCGCGGTTTTATCACTCTTGATGCGGGGTTGGCCCGCCTTGGCGGGTATCTGATCAAGCAGGCAGGTCTTTTCATGGAACGGCAGTATTTCGGCACGGATGGTGTGCGCGGTCGGGTCAATCAGGGCTATATGACCCCCGATATGGCGCTTCGTCTCGGTCTTGCGGCGGGGCGCCTGTTTCGCCGGGGGGATCATGTTCACCGGGTGGTGATCGGCAAGGATACCCGGCGCTCCGGCTATATGTTCGAACCGGCGCTTACCGCCGGGTTCGTCGGCGCGGGGATTGACGTGATCATGGTCGGCCCGATGCCGACCCCGGCCATCGCCATGCTGGTCAAGTCCTTGCGCGCCGATCTGGGCGTGATGCTGTCCGCCAGCCACAATCCCCACTATGACAACGGCCTGAAATTCTTCGGCCCGGACGGCTTCAAGCTGACCGACGATCAGGAGCTGGAGATCGAGCGCCTGGTGGACGACCGCACCCAGAGCCTGCTGGCCGCGCCGGAACGCATTGGCCGCGCCACCCGGCTGGAGGATGCGCGCGGGCGCTATGTGGAATTTGCCAAGGCCACCGTGCCGGGCGGCGTGACCTTCGACGGCATCAAGGTGGTGCTGGACTGTGCCAATGGCGCGGCCTATCGGGTGGCGCCCACCGTGCTGTGGGAACTGGGGGCCGACGTGGTGCCCATGAATGTGGAGCCGGACGGCTTCAACATCAATCGGGACTGTGGTTCCACCGCGCCCGATGCCATGTGCCGGAAAGTGGTGGAAACAGGCGCGGACCTTGGCGTGGCGCTGGACGGTGACGCGGATCGCCTGATCCTGTGCGACGAAACCGGCCATATCGTGGACGGCGATCAGATCATGGCGCTGGTGGCGCGCACCTGGGCCAAGCGCGGCCTGCTCAAGGGGGGTGGGCTGGTCACCACGGTCATGTCCAATCTGGGCCTTGAGCGCCTGTTGCAGGCTGACGGCCTGAGCCTGGAGCGTACCCGTGTGGGGGATCGCTATGTGGTGGCCCGAATGCGCCAGAGCGGTTTCAATGTGGGCGGGGAGCAGTCGGGCCATATCGTGCTGGGGGATTATACCACCACCGGGGACGGCCTGATCGCCGCCTTGCAGGTGATGACGGAAATCCGCCGCCGGAATGCCCCGGCATCCCAGGTGTGCGATCAGTTCGAAAAGGTTCCGCAGGTGCTGGTGAATGCCCGCTATGAGGGCGCGGACCCGCTGCACAGCGCGCCGGTGAAAAAGGCCATCTCGGCGGCGGAAGGGCGGCTGAATGGCTGTGGTCGGCTGGTGATCCGTAAATCGGGGACGGAACCCGTGATCCGCGTCATGGCGGAAGGCGACGACGAGGCGCTCATCACCACCATCACCCGTGATATTGCCCAACAGATCGAAGACGCGCGATGACCGCTGCCGAAAGCCGTTTCGAAACCGCCCGAACGGGCCGCCCGCAGGGCCGCGTGCTGATCATTGCCGGGTCCGATTCCGGCGGCGGCGCGGGCATTCAGGCCGACATCAAGACAGTCACCGCGCTGGGTGAGTTCGCCATGACCGCGCTGACCGCCGTGACCGTGCAGGATACGCTGGGCGTGCACGGCGTACAGCCAATGGACCCGCATATCATTCGCGGCCAGATCACGAGCGCGCTGGCCGATCTGGGCGCCGACGTGGTGAAAACCGGTATGCTGGGGGATGCCGACACCATTGAGACCGTGGCACAGGCGCTGGCAAAAGCGGATTTTCAGGGTATGCTGGTGGTGGACCCGGTAATGGTGGCCACCAGCGGCGCCCGCCTTCTGGACAGTGATGCCGCGGAAGTGCTGATCCGGCGCCTGGTGGCGCGGGCCGATCTGGTAACCCCGAACATGCCGGAAGCGGCGGTTCTGACCGGGCGGACGGTGGCCAGTCGCGAGGATATGGAAGCTGCCGGGCGGGACATTGTGAAGATGGGCGCTGGCGCTGTTCTGATGAAGGGCGGCCACGGCGACGCCGACACGGTGGTGGACCTGCTGGTCACGGCGGACGGGGTGGCCGAGCATGTCAGCCCCCGGCAGACGAGCACCAGCACCCATGGCACGGGCTGCACGCTGGCTTCCGCCGTGGCGGCGCGGCTGTCCGCCGGGGTGCCGCTGGATCGGGCTTGGCGGGATGGTATTGCCTATGTGCAGGCCGCCATGGCCGCCGCGCCGGGATTTGGCGCAGGCCACGGGCCTCTGGGCCATGGCCGTGTGCGCCTTGCGGATGACTGGCCGCACGGGTCGGGGCAGGGTGGCCCGGCAGTTTCGGTTTCATCGGGAGGATGATCGCGTGGATCTTTTCTATCGGGTAAAGGGGGACGGGCCTCCGGTGCTGTTGTTGCACGGCCTGTTCGGATCGGCGGACAATCTGGGCGCGCTGGCCCGGTCACTGGAGGATGATCACCGGGTGGTGGCGGTGGATTTGCGCAATCACGGGCGCAGCCCCCACAGCGACAGCATGACCTATGCGGACATGGCGGCGGACGTACTGGCCGTGATGGACCGGGAGGGCATAGACACGGCGGATGTTTTCGGCCACTCCATGGGGGGTAAGGTGGCCATGCAGATGGCGCTTTCCAAAGGGGACAGGGTGCGCCACCTGATCGTGGGCGATATCGCCCCGGTGGCCTATGGCCGCCATCATGACAGGATTCTGGAGGGCCTTAAGGCGGTGGACGCGGCCCGGCCCAACAGCCGGGGCAAGGCGCAGAAAATGCTCGCCGCCTATGAAAAGGAACCCGCGATCCAGTCCTTTCTGGTGACCAACTGGCGCCGGGACACTGACAGCGGCGCGTGGGGCTGGCGCATTAATCTGGATGGCATTATCGACAATTACGAACATATCATGGATGCGGTGGACGGCGATTCTTTCAATGGCCCGGTGCTGTTCATCAAGGGGTCGGAGTCCGATTATCTGACCAATGGCCACCGCAAGCGGATCATGAAGCTGTTTCCCAAGGCCACGCTACGCACGGTGGAGGGGGCCGGGCACTGGTTCCATGCGGAAAAGCCCGCCCTGACCGCTCGCCTTGTTCGGCGCTTTCTGGATCATGAAAGCCAGAACGCCGATCAGCCGGGCGAGGAGGTGCAATGACGGCCTTTTTGCGCGGGTCGGTATTATTGGCCGTCAGTCTTGCCGCCCTGCTGGGTGCACGGGCGCCCGTTCAGGCGAACAAGGACGGCGCGGCAGCGCTGGTGGCGCCCTTTTCCAGGGCGTTCCGCGCGGAGATCCGCGAGGCGGGCGTGCCGGGGGCGGCCTATGCCATCGTGGCGGGGGGCGAGGTGCTGGATATCGGCGCCACCGGCACCCGATCATTGAAATCGGGCGGCGCGGTGGGGCCGGATACGGTGTTTCCGCTGGCCAGCGTCTCAAAAACCTTTGCCGGCACGCTGGCGGGGCGGATGGTGGCCAGTGGCACGCTTGACCTGGATGACCGGCTGGCAGCCCATGTGCCCCGTTTCCAGTTGCTTCGCAAGCAGGATACGGACGCGCTGCGGCTGGAGCATGTGCTGTCCCACGGCACCGGGCTGGTGCCCAATGCCTATGACAATCTGCTGGAGGCGGGCAGGCCCGTGACCGAGATTGTCCAGCGGTTTCGCGGGCTGAAGCCCATGTGCCAGCCGGGAAGCTGCTATGGCTATCAGAATGTGATGTTCTCCCTGTTCGCCCCCGTGGTGGAACGGCTGACGGATCAGGACTATGCGGATGCGGTGCGCGACCAGTTGCTGCAACCGCTCGGCATGAAGCATTCATCGGTGGGGGCGGCGGGCTTTCAGGCGGCGCAGGACCGCGCCATGCCCCATGCCAAATGGCGCGGCGGCTGGCATCAGATCCGCCCTTCCACGGAATATTACAAGGTGGCACCAGCGGCGGGGGTCAATGCCTCGGTGCGTGATATGGCGCGCTGGCTCAAGGCGCATATGGGCGCCCGGCGCGACGTGGTCAGCGATGCGGTGCGCCGGATCATCACCACACCGCGCATTCAGACCCGGCGGGAGCTGTACCGCCGTTTGTGGCGGGAGCATCTGACCGATGCGTATTACGGGCTTGGCTGGCGGCTCTATCATTTCGAAGGGGACCTGGTGGTGCACCATGGCGGCGGCTTTGACGGCTATCGCACCGCCATCAGCTATCTGCCGGACTTTGACGTGGGGCTGGTCATCCTGATGAACGGCAATGCCCGCGCCATCGATCGCCTGACCATTGATTTCCTGGCCAGTGCCCGCGCGCGGCTCAGCCCCTTGCGGGGGACAATGACGGCGGGCACAGAGCCGGAGGATGACGGCATGGCGTTACAGACGGATCGCGCCCCCGCCGCGCCGGAACCGCGCCACCGGGTGCATCCGCGCGGCCTGCTGGACGGGGAGGGGCAGCGCCCCTAGATGCGTCGTCCGCAGGCGAGCGGGGCGCGGCACCCGCAGGCGCGCACCCGGATCAACGCCGCCTTTGCGGCAGGCCCGCGCCGCTGCCACGGGGCAGGGTGGCGCCGGGGCGTTGCGGTTTTTTCTGCTTGTTGCCGCGCTGTTCCTCGCCCTTCACATAGCGGATCGCTTCTTCCTTGGAGATGCGGCAGTTACCGTCTTCGTCCATGCTGGCGAAACGGCTGTGCGGCAGGGCCATGAACTCGTCCAGTGACAGGCTGCCGCTATTGTCCTGGTCCGCCTTGGAAAAGCTGTGGAACATGAAAGCCTTGTCGTAAAAGCTCACGCGGCCATACTCGTCTGTCCCAAGCAACTGGTCCTCGTTCCGGTCCAGCCGGTCGAACAGGGTGGTCCGCTTCAGCTCCATATCCGCGCAGGTGATCTTCAGGTCGCCGTTCTGATCCCAGTTGGCCACCACCTGATCGTAGATCGACTCGTGGCGTTCGGCAAAGGCGGGGTTGGTCTCCTCACCGCCGCCGCAGGCCGCAAGCATCAGGGCGCAGCCGCCAAGGGCCGCTTTTGGCAAAGGCATGGGGTGTCTCCTGCTCAAAGGGGCCGTGTCGCTATCCCCGTGCCTCGCAAACCGGGGCGGGTCTTGTCAAAACAAAAGGCCCGGCTGCGCTTTTTCATTGACAGACGAGGCCCGATCTATAGCGTCCGCCGCGGGTATCCCGCCCCACCGCGGGACGGTCGTCTGAAAGGGCGGCTCATGAAAACCGGGCCACGCCTCCCCAACGAGGTGCGCCTATCTGGAAGGATAGCCACATGACCAAACCTGCTGTTCGGCCTGCGCGGCCGGAATTTTCGTCCGGCCCCTGTGCCAAACGTCCCGGCTGGACCGTGGACGCCCTGAGCGACGCCCCCGTGGGGCGCTCCCACCGCGGCAAACCCGGCAAAACCAAGCTGAAGCGCGCGATCGACGAGACGCGCCGCCTGCTTGATGTGCCGGAAGATTATCATATCGGCATTGTTCCCGGCTCCGACACCGGCGCGTTCGAGATGGCCATGTGGTCGCTTCTTGGCCCGCGCGGCGTGGATGTGCTGGCCTGGGAAAGCTTCGGCAAGGGCTGGGTCACCGATGTGGCCAGGCAGCTCAAGCTGGATGATGCGCGCATCATGGAAGCCGATTATGGCCATCTGCCCGATCTGGGCGCGGTGGATTTCGACCGCGATGTGATCTTCACCTGGAATGGCACCACGTCTGGCGTGAAAGTGCCGGACGGAGACTGGATCGCCGATGACCGTGCCGGGCTGACCCTGTGCGACGCCACGTCCGCCGTGTTCGCCATGGACCTGCCCTGGTCCAAGCTGGATGTGACCACCTATAGCTGGCAGAAGGTGCTGGGCGGGGAAGCCGCTCACGGCGTGATCATCCTGTCGCCGCGGGCGGTGGCGCGGCTGGAAAGCCACACGCCGAGCTGGCCCATGCCCAAGCTGTTCCGCCTGACCAAGGGCGGCAAGCTGAACACCGGCATTTTCGAGGGCGCCACCATCAATACGCCGTCCATGCTGTGCGTGGAGGATTATCTGGATGCCTTGCAATGGGCCGACGGCGTTGGCGGGCTGGATGGCCTGATCCGCAGGGCGGAGGCCAATTACCGCGTGCTCGCGGACTGGGTGGCCGAAACCGACTGGGTGGATTTCCTGGCCGAGGCGCCGGAAACCCGGTCCACCACGTCCGTCTGCTTCAGGATCAGCGATCCGTGGCTGGACAGCCTGGATGAACAGGCCCGCGCCGGCGTGCCGAAGAAGATCGCGGCACTGCTGGAAGACGAGGGCGTGGCCTTTGACATCAATGGTTATCGTGATGCCCCGCCGGGCCTGCGCATCTGGGCTGGCGGCACGGTGGAGACAGCCGATCTGAAGGCGCTCACGCCGTGGCTCGATTGGGCCTTTGAGACCGTCAAGGCGGGCTGAGAGCGTGCGCCCCTTGCTGGCCGGGGGTGCCCCGGTCGGCCCTGTTATACATAATTTCCCAAATTGCCCGGCGCCGCAGCCGATCGGCGCGCGCCGTGCCCGAAACAGAAAGATTGATCATGCCCAAGGTACTGATTTCCGACAAGATGAGCCCGCTGGCCGAGGAAACCTTCAAGAAGAACGGCTTGGAGGTGGACTACAAGCCCGGCCTGGACAAGGATGAACTGTTGAAGATCATCGGCGATTATGACGGCCTCGCCATTCGCTCCGCCACCAAGGTGACGGACAAGCTGCTGGCCGCCGCCACCAATCTGAAGGTGGTGGGTCGCGCCGGGATCGGTGTGGACAATGTGGATATTCCCGCCGCCACCAATGCGGGCGTGGTGGTGATGAACACGCCCTTTGGCAATTCCATCACCACGGCGGAGCACGCCATTGCCATGATGATGGCGCTGGCCCGTCAGATTCCGCAGGCCAATGAAAGCACCCATCTGGGCAAGTGGGAAAAGTCCCGCTTCATGGGCGTGGAACTGACCGGCAAGACGCTGGGCCTGATCGGGGCGGGCAATATCGGCGCCATCGTGGCGGATCGCGCGCAGGGGCTGAAGATGAAGGTGGCGGCCTATGATCCTTTCCTGTCGCCGGAACGGGCGGCGGACCTTGGCGTGCGCAAGGTGGATCTGGATACGCTTCTGGCGGATGCGGACTTCATCACCCTGCACACGCCCTTGACGGACCAGACGCGGCATATCATCGATGCCGATGCCTTCGCCAAAATGAAGGATGGCGTGCGCATCATCAATTGCGCCCGTGGCGGGCTGATCGTGGAAAGCGATCTGAAGGATGCGCTGGACAGCGGCAAGGTGGCTGGCGCCGCCCTTGATGTTTTCGAGGAAGAGCCCGCAAAGGAAAATGCGCTGTTCGGCCATGAAAATCTGATCTGCACACCACACCTTGGCGCCTCCACCACGGAGGCACAGGTGAACGTGGCCCAGCAGGTGGCCGACCAGATGAGCGAATATCTGATCAGCGGCGGCGTGACCAATGCGCTGAACATGCCGTCCATCAGCGCCGAGGATGCGCCCAAGCTGCGCCCCTATATGGAACTGGCCAGCGAACTGGGCAGCTTTGCCGGGCAATTGACCGAAACCGGGTTGAAGGGCATCACCATCGAATATGAAGGCCATGTGGCCGAACTGAACACCAAGCCACTGACTGCGCTGGTGGTGCAGGGCGTGCTGAAGCCCCTGATGGAAAGCGTCAATATGGTCAATGCGCCGGTGATCGCCAAGGAACGCGACATCGACGTAACGGAAGTCCGGCATGACCGGGAAGGCGATTACCACACCCTGATCCGCCTCAGCGTGCAGACGGAAAAGCAGACGCGCACCGTTTCCGGCACGCTGTTCGCCAATCAGCGCCCGCGCCTTGTGGAGGTGAACGGGGTCTATCTGGAAGCCCAGCTTACCGATCACATGCTGTATATCATCAATGATGACAAGCCGGGCTTTATCGGCGCGCTGGGCTCCCTGCTTGGGCATAACGGGCTGAACGTGGCCACATTTGCCCTGGGGCGGCGGGACAATAGCGGCGAGGCCGTGGCGCTGGTGTCCGTGGACCAGCCGATCAAGGATATTGTGCTTGACCAGGTCTCGGCCCTCGCGCATGTACGCCAGGTGAAACGGGTCTCGTTCTAGGGCGTGGCCCGACCATCGAACCGTCATGGGGGATAACAGCGCATGTCCAGGTCCGATACGGCAAAATCCGGTGATGGCGCCCTTGCCGGGCAGGCAGGTAGCAGCCAGACGGCAGCGGGGCGGCTCGATGCGGGCGGCCTGAATGCCTATGCCCGGCAGGCGCTGCTGCCGGACGGCTTCCGCGATCTGCTGCCCCCGGATGCGGAGTGGGAGGCCGATACGGTGGCCGCGCTGATGACCGCGTTCCATGGCTATGGCTATGACCGGGTGGCCCCGCCGCTGGTGGAATATGAAGACAGCCTGTTGCACGGCCCCGGTGCCAAGCATGGCCAGCGCATGTTCCGCCTGATGGACCCGGATACCCAGAAGGTGATGGCCGTTCGCGCCGATATCACCACCCAGATGTCCCGGCTGGCCGCCACCCGGCTGGCCGGGGCGCCGAGGCCCTTGCGCCTTGCCTATGCCGGTAATGTGCTGCGCACCAAGGGCAGCCAGTTGCGTCCCACCCGCCAGTTCGTGCAGGTTGGTGCGGAACTGGTGGGTCATGACGGCATCGAGGCGGAGATGGAGGTGATCGCGCTGGCGGTTGCCGCCTTGGGCCGGGTGGGGCTGGAAGGGATCAGCGTGGATCTGACGCTGGCCCCCCTTGGCGATGTTCTTCTGGACGCCTTCGAACTGGACGGTCTGATCGCCGCCCAGGTTCGTGAAGCGCTGGCGGCCAAGGACATGGGCGCCATCGAGACATTGGAAGACCCGGCGGCGAGGGGCGTGTTCAGTGGTCTGATCCGTGCCGCCGGCCCGGCGGAGCGCTGCCTGTCCCAGCTTCATGCGCTGGACCTGCCCAGTGCGGCGCAGGGGCTGGTGCGGGAGTTGAGCGATCTGGTGGCGGCGCTGGTGACCCGCCTGGGCGACGATGTGCCGCTGACCGTGGACCCGTGCGAAACCCACGGCTTCGAGTACAAGACCGGCATCGGCTTTGCCCTGTTTGCCCGTCAGGCGCGCGGAGAGATCGGTCGCGGCGGGCGGTACGGTGTTCTTCATGCGGACGGCCACAGGGAAGGTGCCGCGGGGTTTTCCGTTTATCTGGACGTGCTGATGGAGGCGCTGCCCGACAGCGCGCCGGCCGCGCGGCTTTTCATTCCATATGAGGCGGGTACCGCCGCCGCCGACGCCGCCCGCGCCGAGGGGTGGCGCGTTCTTGCCGGGCTCAGCCCGGTGACGGACGCGGCGGCGGAAGCGCGGCGGCTGGGCTGCGATCACTGGCTGACGCCGGACGGGATCAGCCCGGTAACCCCTTGAGGCATATCATTGGGGGATTTTCTCCCCGCGCTTTCTGGCGAACAAAGGATTGAACAATGGCGAACGTGGTTGTCGTGGGCTCCCAGTGGGGCGACGAAGGCAAGGGCAAGATCGTGGACTGGCTGTCCAGTCGCGCCGATGTGGTGGTGCGCTTTCAGGGCGGCCACAATGCGGGCCACACCCTGGTGGTGGACGGCGAGGTCTATAAGCTGTCGCTGCTGCCGTCGGGCATTGTGCGCGGTGGCAAGGTCAGCGTGATCGGCAATGGCGTGGTGGTGGACCCCTGGGCGCTGGTGGCGGAGATGGACCAACTCGCCGGGCAGGGCGTGGAGATCACCCCCGAAAGCCTGCAACTGGCCGCCAATGCCACGCTCATCATGCCCTATCACAAGGAACTGGATGCGCTGCGCGAAGACGCGACCACGGGCGTGAAGATCGGCACCACCCGTCGCGGTATCGGCCCCGCCTATGAGGACAAGGTGGGGCGCCGGGCCATTCGCGCCTGCGACCTGACGGACCCGGCGGTGGTGGCCCGTCGGCTGGAAGTGGCGCTGACCCACCACAATGCGCTGCGGCGCGGCCTTGGCGCGCCCGAAGTGGACGGCGATGTCATCCTGCGGGATGTGACAGCCGTGGCCGAGCGGATCGCGCCTTTTGTCACCCAGGTATGGCAAACGCTGGACAGCGCCGCGCGGGATGGCCGTCGCATTCTGTTCGAAGGCGCCCAGGGCACTTTGCTGGACGTGGATCACGGCACCTATCCTTTTGTCACGTCGTCCAACACCATCGCCGGGCAGGCGGCGGGCGGGTCCGGCATCGGGCCCGGCGCGCTGAACTATGTGCTGGGGATCACCAAGGCATACACCACGCGGGTCGGTGCCGGGCCTTTCCCCACGGAGCAGGACAACGAGATCGGCCAGACCCTGGGGGAGCGTGGCCGGGAGTTCGGCACGGTTACGGGCCGGTCCCGCCGCTGTGGCTGGTTCGACGCGGTTCTGGTCCGTCAGAGTCTGACTGTTGGTGGGGTGACCGGGATCGCCCTCACCAAGCTGGACGTGCTGGACGGGTTGGATGAGGTGAAAGTCTGCGTCGGCTATGAACTGCGCGGGGAGCGGCTGGACGTTCTGCCCTATGGCATGGAGGATCAGGCCGCCGTCACCCCCATTTATGAAACATTGCAGGGCTGGTCGGAAAGCACCTATGGCGCCAGAAGCTGGGCCGATCTGCCGGCGACCGCCATCAAATATATCCGCCGGATCGAGGAACTGATCGGTGCCCCGGTGGCCATGCTGTCCACCAGCCCGGAGCGGGAAGATACCATTCTGGTGCAGGACCCCTTCGTTTCCTGACCAAAAATGCGGACATTTGCGCTGTTTCGGGCCGCCTCCCGCCGGGGGTGGCCCGAATTTTGTTTAGACTCTCGTAACGTCGCCGTATTAAACTGGCAAAGAAAGATTTCCAGAATCTTTCTTTATTCTGACGATCTGGGTGCGCCCCGGCGTCTGACCGGGCCTCGCTTTTCGGGCGGAATGCGCATGAGCCCTTTTGGGCTGGTTGTTCTTTGTGTTGATTGAGTAATCGGGAGAGGCGTGGTGTGAGCGACGAGAGCGCCCCGGCACCAAAAGGTCAGAGTGCCTTTGGTAAGCGATTTGAGGTGGATACGAGCAAACCTTTGCCCGCATTCGATACGCCGGGCGGGCGCGCCTATGCTGTGACCGATGCGGAAAACCGCGAGCGTGCGCTATATGCGCTGGTGCACAACCCCCGCATCGCCATGCGGAACGATCTGTTCAAGCCGCTGAGTGATCGGCCCGTGGCGGGGCTGGTGTGTCCGCAGGCGCGCGGGCTGGTCAATCTGAACCTGGACAAGGGTATACAGCGCCTGGTCACTGTATTCGAGCGTCCCATGGGCGGCGCGTTGATGGATCAGGACGGCAAGCCGCATCCGCGCATGAACGGGGCCTTTCTGCGCAAGACGGTGGTGCCATCGGTTCTCAAGGCCATTGCCTCCCTGCACAAGCGCAAGATTTATCACCGCTCCATCCATCCGCAGCGCATCTTCCTGCAAAGCGACGACAGCGACGATGTGGTACTGGGCGAATGCTACAGCGCGGCGCCCGGTTATCGCCATCCGATCGCGCTGGAAGCGCTGGAACTGGCTTTCGCGGACGAGGAAGCGCGCGGCGAAGGCACGATGGAGAGCGACTTCTACCAGTTCGGTGCGGCGCTGAAATGCCTCTATGCCGGGCAACCCTTGTGGCAGGGGCGGCAGAAGCAGAATGTGCTGATGTCGCGGGTCAATCAGGGTTCTTTCTATTCGCTGGGAAGCGGACGGGACGTGCCCGGCGCCATGGGCAATCTGATCAAGGGGCTGATGGCCGACGAGCCGGAGGAACGCTGGCGCGCGGAAGACGTGCTGGACTGGTTCGAGGGCCTGTCCACCAGCCGCAAGGCCAGCCTGACCAACTGGTCCATGAACCGGCCAACCAATTTCCGGGACACATCCTTTGTTGATCGCCGCCTGCTGGCCGATGCCTTTGGACAGGACCCGAAGCGCGCGGCCAAGTTCCTGCGCACCATCGGGTTTTCGAGCTGGGTTCAGACCACCATGCGGGATGAAATCCTGACCGAGCGCATGGAAGGCTCGCTTTCCGTTCAGCCCGCCGATGGCGTGACCGAAGTGCAGGGCAGGGCGGAGGACTATCGCATGGTGGCGCGGGTCTGCATGTTCCTGCACCCCGGCGGCCCGATCCGCTACAAGGGGGTGTCGATCTATCTGGATGCGCTGCCCACGGCGCTCAATGCCGCCTTTGCCAATAATGACCGGGATCGGGTTTCCATTATAGGGGAAATCATGGACAGCCGTTTCCTGTCCACCATGATGGAAGTGATCCGGGGCCGTGACAGCCGGTTTTCCACCCAGGCCACTCAGTTGCGCCGTGTGGAAGCCTGGGTGAAAAACCAGGAACTGGGCCGGGGTATGGAGCGGGTGATGTACGAACTGTCTCCCATGCTGCCCTGCATGAGCGGCAAGCTGGAAAATGTGTGGGTGGCCAGCCTGAAACAGATGATGCGTGCCTTCGACCGCATGGCGGAACGGGGTGCGGGTAAAAATCTGCTTCTGGATCGGCATATCGCCGCTTTCATGGCGGCCCATGGGGACGGTCTGGACCGGGAATTCAACAAGATTGCCGCTGCGAAAAACGACCCGTCCCGCTTCTCCATCCAGGCCACGCAGTTTCTGGGGGATATGCAATCCAGGCTCGGCATCGAGGAACTGCCCAATCTGACCGAGAAAATGGTGGAAGGTCTTGGGCCGTTCGTTCGCAATCTGAAAAACAAGCAGCGGCGGGAGGAAGTCTCTCAGGCGCTGGAAAAGGTGAAGTCGGAGGGCAATATCGCCCGTCTCACCTCCGCGCTCAATCTCAGCAAGATTCAGGCGGAAGACACGCGGGAATTCAGCAGCATTCAGCATTCCGTCTGGAAGATGGAGCAGGAAAAAACCAAGCTGTCCCAGCCGAGCAAGCCGGATGATCCCGATGCCCTGGAAAAGGGATATCGCTATAGTCGCACCGCAGCGTTTCTCATTCTCGTGGCCACGGGCGTGTTCGTGTTTCTTTAGGGTGCCTGAAGGGCATGGAGAGAACTGATGGCAAGAAAAACCCAGACGAGCGCAGGTCGGAAGCCGCCCCGGAATGACAAGCCGGCCCCCGCCAAGGCACAGCAGACGCCGCCCATGAGAAAGCGGCGCCGCCGTTCCGGTGATATGGGCGGATTTATCCCCCTGCTGCTATTGCTGGTAATCACGGTGTCCGTGTTTGAATGGACCATCGGGGCGCTGTCCGTGATCGCGTTGTTGCCCACCGTGGTGCTGGGGTTTACCATCACGGGGAGGCTGGCGGAATACCGCTTGCAAACGGTGGGGTTTTGCAATCTGGCAGGTGTCTTGCCCTATGCCGGCCAGCTTCTTGACGACTCAAGCCGGTTCAACGAGATTGTGGTCAACCCGGTGAGTTGGGCCATCATGTTCGGTGCCAGCGGCATAGGATATCTGCTGCTGTATATGGGCCCGTTGGTGGCCAGTATGCTGATACAGGCCTTTGCCCAGGACCGCCTGCGCCAGATTAACCAGGAGCGCAAGCGCGCCGTGGAGGAATGGGGCCCCGATGTACTGGAATATCGGCCCAAGCCGGGCCTGAAAGACGCCGGGTAACGCACGGTTTCTGAAAGAGTGCGCCTGACCGGCAGAGGGTCAGGCGTCTTCCGTTGTTTTCATGGCCTTCTGGATCTTTTCGAAGGCGCGAACCTCGATCTGGCGCACCCGCTCCCGCGAGATATTATATATCTTGGACAGGTCCTCAAGCGTGGTGGGATCGTCCTTCAGGCGCCGTTCGGTCAGGATGTGGCGCTCACGCTCGTTCAGGGTTTCCATGGCCTTGGCCAGCAGTTCCCGGCGATGGGTCAGTTCTTCCTTTTCCGCCACGGTTTCGTCCTGGGTGGGGTTTTCGTCCACCAGCCAGTCCATCCATTCGCCTTCCGACTCCTCCCGCAGGGGGGCGTTCAGGGAATGGTCGTGGGCGGCAAGGCGCCGGTTCATGTTGATAACGTCGGTCTCGCTCACATCAAGCTGATCGGCGATCTCGTTCACATGGTCCGGCGTCAGATCCCCGTCCTCGATCGCTTCGATCTGGCCCTTGACCCGGCGCAGATTGAAGAACAGCTTTTTCTGCGCGGCGGTGGTCCCGATCTTCACCAGGGACCAGCTTCGCAGGATATATTCCTGAATGGCCGCCCGAATCCACCACATGGCATAGGTGGCCAGCCGAAACCCCTTTTCCGGGTCGAACCGGCGCACCGCCTGCATCATGCCCACATTGCCTTCCGCGATCAGGTCGGCCACGGGCAGGCCGTAGCCGCGATAGCCCATGGCGATCTTGGCAACCAGGCGGAGGTGGCTCGTGACCAGCTTGTGGGCGGCTTTCCGGTCATTATGGTCCGCCCATGCCTTGGCCAGCATATATTCCTCGTCCGCTTCCAGCATGGGGAACTTGCGAATTTCCTGAAGATACTGGGTCAGGCTGCCTTCGGGGCTGAGTGTCGGCAGATTGCTGGACCGCTGGGTCATGGCGTTTCTCCGCTGATCGGCTGCGCGATGTGGTTTATTCGGACTGCTTGTATGGGGCAAGCCCGCTTAATAGGCGCTGAATGTCAGATGGGGGCGCGCTTTCAAAGTGCAAGGGGGCGCCGGTGCAAGGGTGGGTGAAGGCCAGCGTGGCCGCGTGCAGCATCTGGCGTGGCGCACTGCCAAGCGCGGCGCGCAAGGGGGCGGGCAGGCGGCCGGAAGGCTTGCGCTGGCCGCCATACAGGCTGTCGCCCAGCAGCGGATGGCCCCTTTCCGCCATGTGAACCCGAACCTGATGGGTGCGTCCCGTTTCCAGTGTACAGGTAAGGAGGCTGGCGGCGGTTATGCCCTCAGCGCCATAGGCGGCGGTCAGCGCATAATGGGTGCGCGCCCGGCGCCCGCCTTCACCCACCACGGCCATGCGCGTGCGCCGGGTGGGATGGCGGGCGATCGGGGCGTCGATCCAGTCGTCCGCCGGGTGGGGCAGGCCATGAACCAGCGCCAGATAACGCCGGGTCAGGTGGTGGGTTTTGAACAGGGCGGACAGGCCGTCATGCGCGGCATCCGATTTCGCCAGCACCAGAAGCCCGCTGGTATCCTTGTCGATGCGGTGCACCACGCCGGGGCGCTCCACATCCCCCTTGCGGCTGAGCCGGCCCCCGGTATGGGCCAGCACACCGGCCACCAGCGTGCCGATATGGTTGCCGGCCCCCGGATGCACCACCAGCCCGGCGGGCTTGTCCACCACGATCAGGTGTTCGTCTTCATGCACGACCGTCAGCGGCATGGCTTCCGGGGCCGGTGCGCCGCCGGTTGCCAAAGCTTCAGGGGGGGCACAGCACACCACATCCCCCGTTTTCAGCCGCAGACTGCCGCTGGTGGGCTGGCTGCGTGTGCCCGCCCGCACCAGGCTGACATGGCCCGCCTTGATCAGGCCACTGAGCCGGGAGCGGCTCATATGGGGCAGGTTCGTGGCCAGCAGCTTGTCCAGCCGCGTGCCCGCCTGCGCGGACGAGATGACAAATTCCGGTGCCTCTGCCATAAATCCCACACGTGCCGACCGGCACGTTCCGTCATTATCAAGGGAGGCCTTTATGGCCGAGCAAAAGCCTGTTGTCACGAAAGATGACCTGCACCATGACCCGGATGCCGACGCGACGACCCCTTCCGGGGGCGCGGGCGAATCTGGGGGCGAGCCCGTACCCGATCATACGGCGCTCAAATGGGTGGTGGGTGTACTTGGCATGGCCATCGTGGTGATGGTGGTTCTGATCCTGGGAACCCTGGCATATCGGGCTTTTCAGGATGACCCGGCCCCGGATGGCGGCCCCGTCAATGGTGCCTCAAGCTCTGCTGCGGGCGGGGCTGAAGCCCCCGCGAACCTGCCCGATAATCTGAGCGTGACCGTGCCGGAAGGCATGACGCTGGCGGCCAGCAGCCTGGGCGCGGATGGCCGCACCCTGCTTTTGCACTATGAGGCCGCGGGGCGGCCCGCCATTCTCCAGCTTGTGGACCGCCGAACCGGACAGGTCCAGACCGTGCGCCTGAACGCGGGGGGAGACCCGAAGCCGTGACCGCCCCCGTGCTGCTGTTGCCGGGCGGGGTGGCCGCGCTGCTGGCGGCGAAAGCCGCCGGGGCCGCCCCCCATGAAGCCTGCGGACTGGTGCTGGGGCGGGCGCCCGGAGACGCGCCCGGAAAAGTGACGGAGATCGCCTTCAGCGACAATGTGACGGCGGGCGACCCGGCAACCCGCTTCGAGATCGACCCCGCCCTTCATCTGGCCCTGCAACGGCGCGCGCGGGCAGGCGGGCCGGACCTGATCGGGGTGTGGCACAGTCATCCGGCGGGGGCGCTACGGTTGAGCGAACAGGACCGTGCGCGATCCGTCATGCCCGGCTGGGTCTGGTTGCTCAGCGCGCCCGACGGGCAGGGCGCATGGCACCATGCCGCCTGGCTGGCGGAGCTGGACGGGCAGGGGTTTCAGCCGCTCGATCTGCGCCCAGTGGCGCCGGATCAGAACGGCATATAGGTCTTTTCCTTGCTGAATTTCATATAGCCCACCGTGGCCTGTGCCCGCAGGCCCGCGCCCAGCCGTATGATGGCGATGCGCAGCGTGTCATTGGCATAGACACTGATGCCGAGCCCGCCCACATAATAGAACGACCCCTCTATGGCACCGATGCGGGTATAGACCTCCTCGGTATCATAGACATTATAGACAAGGCCGAACACCTTGGCCGCGTCCGCGCCCGCATCGAAGCCGATGCTGGGGCCGGTCCAGTGAATGGGGCGATCCCCTTCGATCTTGTGGCGCAACTGCCCGCCGCCATAGCGCAGGCCCACCACAAGGCCGCCGCCCGCTTCCGAGCCGGTGATATAGGCATTGGGGCGCCCGAACCGCTGGAACAGGCTTTCCACCGCCTTGCCCACGCCTTCGGCCCCGGCACCCAGAAAATCGGTGGCCTGGTCCATCACGGTTTCCCGGTCATAGGTGGCGGGATCGTCCTCACCGTCCTGAGCCGGGGCGGCGGGGGCGAGGCACATAAGCGCGATCCCGGTGACAAGGGCCGCGAAAAAGCGCATGAGCGTAACGGGTTGGGGCATTGCGGGCGGTTCCTGCATGAGTGACCTGACAGTGTGGCCACAACTGTAACGGCGGGCGGCACCTCTCACAAGAGATGCTAGCAGCCCCATGTAATGCCGGTCGCCCAACGGTGGTGGAAAGAAGGTGGAGTTCCCTTGCCATGGCCCGGTGGGGCGCCATAGTCTCATGGCAGGGAACACGCCGACAGACAGGGAGGGTTGGCATGGACGGTCTGATGCAGGATTGGCCGCTGCTGGTCAGTAATATTCTTCGACACGCGGAAACCTATCACGGCTTTCGGGAGGTGGTCAGCCTGCTGCCGGAAGGGGGCAGCCACCGCTATACCTATCGGGACCTGGGGGTGCGCGCGCGCCAGTTGGCGGAGGCCCTGACCCGGCTGGGCATATCACCGGGGGACCGGGTGGGCACGCTGGCCTGGAACACGCATCGGCATGTGGAAATCTGGTTCGGCGCCTCCGGCATGGGCGCGGTGACCCATACCATCAATCCGCGCCTGTTCGCGGAACAACTGGTCTATATCATCAACCATGCGGAAGACCGGGTGCTGATGGTGGATGTGACCTTCGTGCCGCTGGTGGAGGCGATCGCCGACAAGCTGAAAACGGTGGAGCACATCATCGTCATGGCGCCCGCCGCCGCCATGCCGGAAAGCAGCCTGAATCTGATGTCCTATGAGGATCTTCTGGCGGCGGAACCCG
Source organism: Yunchengibacter salinarum (assembly GCF_037658235.1). Taxonomy (NCBI): domain Bacteria; kingdom Pseudomonadati; phylum Pseudomonadota; class Alphaproteobacteria; order Kordiimonadales; family Kordiimonadaceae; genus Yunchengibacter; species Yunchengibacter salinarum. The sequence goes on from NZ_JBBJLN010000003.1 coordinate 281,139, forward strand.
GCACGTTCCACTGGCCGCGCTTCGATGAAAACACCGCCTGCAATCTGTGCTATACCAGTGGCACCACGGGCAACCCCAAGGGGGTGCTGTACTCCCACCGGTCCACGTTTCTGCACACCCTGATCACCTTGAGCGCCGATACGCTGGATGTGCGCGCTTCCGGCTGCATTCTGCCGGTGGTGCCCATGTTCCATGCCAATGCCTGGGGCATTCCCTATGCGGCGCTGGCGTCCGGCGCCAAGCTGGTGATGGGCGGCCCGCACCACGAGCCCGAAGCCCTGCACAAGCTGATGATGGAGGAGGAGGTCACCGTTACCGCTGCGGTGCCGACCATCTGGCTTGGTATGCTGAAATATCTCAAGGAAACCGGCAAGGGCTGCGGCAAGCTGGAAGGGGTCACCATTGGCGGGTCCGCCGCGCCCCGATCCATGATCGAGGCGTTCCAGAAAGAGTATGGCGTGCGCGTTAATCATGCCTGGGGCATGACCGAAACCAGCCCGCTTGGCTCGGTGGGCAGCGATAATGGCGCCACCATCGCCATGGGCGCGGCTGAGCGCTTAGACATGCAGACCAAGCAGGGTCGCCCCGTGCTGGGGGTGGAAATGGCGATCAAGGACCCGGAGACAGGCGCGCACCTGCCCCATGACGGGGAGACCAGCGGCCATCTGATGGTGCGTGGGCCCTGGATATCCAGCAGTTATTACGCCCATGAAGGGGGTGACATTCTGGACGCCGAGGGCTGGTTCGACACCGGGGACGTGGCCTGCCTGGACCAATATGGCTTCATGCAGATCACCGACCGCGCCAAGGATGTGATCAAGTCCGGCGGCGAATGGATTTCATCCATCGAGCTGGAGAATGAGGCCCTGGCCCACCCGGCGGTGGCGGAAGCCGCGGTGATCGGGCTGCCCCATCCCAAATGGGATGAACGCCCGCTTCTGGTGGTCCGGCTGGAGCCTGGCGAAAGTCTGTTCGCGGACCAGATGCGAGAACATCTAAGCGGCAGGGTTGCAAAATGGTGGCTTCCTGACGATATGGCCATTGTAGAGGAAATACCGCATACCGCCACGGGCAAGATTTCCAAAAAGGATTTGCGGGATCAGTTCCGCGATTATGTCTTGCCCACCATATGACGTGCTGGCCCATCGGGGGCGCGGGGCAGGCGGTGAATGATGCCGCCCGGTCTAGCCCCTTGAAAGGCCCAGGGTCGTGAAAGGCCCGTGACACCGTAAAAAGGAGGATATGACCATGACCGTTCTGCATTCGGTATCCGCCGTTCTGGCGCTGGCCGGAGCCGTGGCCCTTGCCGCCCCCGTGGCGTCGCCCGTGGCCGCGGATCAGCACAAAAAGCCGTCGGCGGAAAAGCCGCTGGCCGAGGTCAAGTTGCTGACCGTCGAGGCCAAGCATGATTTCCAGAAAACCGTGAAGCGGCTGAAGGGAGCCGTGAAGTCGCGCGGCATGAAGGTGATTGCCACCATCGATCATGCCAAAGGCGCCGAAAAGGCGGGCATGGACCTGCGCCCGACCACGCTGGTGATTTTCGGCAATCCGAAAGTGGGTACGCCCTTGATGCAGGACAATCAGCTTGTCGGGCTTGATCTGCCCATGAAGGTGCTGGTGCATGAGAGCGAGGAGGGCACGGTGAACCTGACCTATCGCGCGCCCGACCTGCTGGCGCATAATTGGCGCATGGTCCCCGTCCCCGGCCAGATTGAAGGCATGACCAAGGGCCTGGCCGCCATCGTGGCGGAAGCGGCTGCGCGGGAGCAGGGGCAACCATCCATGTGATCGGTGGGCCATTTAAAATGGCGCACGCACAAGCGTGAACAGGGCCTGCCCCCATATCGAGGGCAGGCTTTTTTCGTGGAAAACGGGGCAATGAATATGGGGCGGTTGCGTGTATGTGTAGCCTGTCCGATTCATGAAAAAAGCGCCGGGGGCGGAACCCCCGGCGCTTCCATGGCGCATGGTGTGCGCTGAATACTGGTTTCTGCTCTAGAACTTGTAGCGCAGACCCAACTGGATTTTGTACACGGACGGAATCCGCGAAATGGTCGGGTCCGGCGTCACGGCGCCCGGCGAGTTCGGCTGGCCGGCCTCGGACCCCGGCGCGGGATCAAGCACGAACTGGCTGCCGTCAGCACTGATGCTGGCATTGGCCACGGCCACATTGGACGGTGCCAGGAAGCTTTCCACGCGGCCCCAGTCCTTGTCGATCAGATTGCCCAGGTTTTCGATGTTGAAGATGAACTCGAAGGCATTGCTGTCACCGATACGGAACTCCTGCGTGAACTGAAGGTTCACCTGGTTCACCCAGCTTGTGGAGCAGGCGTTCCGCGGCACGATAGAGCCCCGGAAGTCCTGAAGGCATTTGTCGTTGTCGATGAACTCGTTCAGGTTTGCCAGGAAGTTCGGCGTGTTCGACGTGACCAGCGGATCGTTGATGCCGGTGGGCACATAGAACAGTTGGCTGCCGGGGTTGTCACCCTCGCTGCCGAAGTCAGCCAGGAAGGTGCCGCCGAAGGGTGCCGGGCCACTGCCGAAGGTGTAGGAGAATTTCCGGCCCGAACGCCCGATATAAACCAGGTCGATGGCGGTCTTGTTATCGCCCCACAGTTCTTCTTCCCAGGTCAGCGTGCCGGTGATCCGGTGCGGCACCTCGAACTTGGAGTCCGCCAGATCCATATTGTTGAAATCGGTGGTGGCGTCAAAGGCGAACAGCTCGAAGGCCACGAAGCGGTTGGCAGAGCGCACTTCTTTCTTGTCCATATAGGAATAGGACAGGCCAAGATCGAAATAGCCATAGTCCGTATCCCAGGACTTGTCCGCCTCGAAGGTGTAAAGCTCCGTATTGCCGCGCGGATCGTTGGTCAGCAGGAAGTCCCCGCTTTCCTCGGTGAAGTTGTAGATGGGGCGGCCATCCGGTGCCGTGCCCACCTGCTCCCGGCGCAGCTCCTGCATGGACACGCCGTCCTTCACGCTGGTCCAGATCGCTTCCGCGGACAGGTCCCAGCCGTCGCCCAGACCGACGGACGACAGATCAGCCGTGTAATCCACCGCCAGGTTCATCTTCCAGTTGGACAGCAGGTCGAAGTCCGGGTCGATGGCGTCCACTTCGTTGGTGGGTGTGTTGGCGATGAAGGGCTGGAGGTTCTCGATCGCTGCATCGCCGTCAGGTTCGCCGGACAGTGCCTGTTGTGCTGCGGCGGCCACGTCCGGGGCGGCGGGCAGGAAGAAGAAGCTGGCGAAACGGCGGGTCATGCCGTTATTGCCATAGGAGTTGGCGAGCCACACCAGCGGCGAACCACCACCGAACAGGCCCACACCGCCGCGCAGGGTCAGCCGATCCGTGGGCTGATAGTTCACACCCAGGCGGGGCAGCCAGAGATCCTTGCCGTCCAGATTTTCCTGGTTGGTGAAGCCGTTACGCGCCACGAAGTTGGGGTTCAGCGTCGGCTTGCCGTTGTTTTCCAGCACGTCATAGCGCAGGCCCGCCGTGATGGTCAGTTCCGGGATCGGCACCCATTCGTCCTGCAGATAGAAGCTGTGCTGTGTCAGGGCGAAGTTCACTTCCGTGTCTTTCGGATCACCGGTGAACGAGTTGCCGAACAGCACGGCAAACGGGTTCCGCGCTTCGAAATCGTCAATGGAGCCGAACAGGAACTGGCCCTGGCTGAAGGGCTGGAACAGGTTGCGGATATTGTCCCGCTGCTGCTCATAGCCGCCCGTGATGGTGTGGGCACCGGCGTAATAGTCCCCCTTCAGCTTGATGATCCGGGTGTTGTTGTCCAACTCGTTGGCCTGGCGGAAGCGGTCCCCACCGGCATTGATGGTACCCCCGCCGGGCGCGGTGATGGTGAATTCCGGCGTATCCTGCTGAACGGAAACCTGCCGGTTGTTCACGTCTTTCCAGCCCACCTTCATCTCGGTGGAGAAATTGTCCGTCCAGTCGGAGAAGAGCTGGAAGGACCAGGAATTCATCCGCTCATTGATGTTGTAGCGGTTGGACTGAAGCGAGGCCACTTCCGGGAAGTCGTCGAACAGCACATCGCCGTCGGCGCGCTGGAATGCCACCGTGGCGCGGTGGTCTTCGTTCACGTTCCAGTCCAGCTTGATCAGGATTTTTTCGTCCGTATCGGTATCCACGGCGTCAAAGGCGCCGGGGTCGAACCCGAATTGATCCTGCGTGATCTGGCGCACGCGGTCCACGTCTTCCTGTGTGACGCCCTGAATCCGCTCGATGGAAGCGGAGTTGGAGGGCAGGGTGGTCTCGAACCGCTCATAGTTGGCAAAGAAGAACAGCTTGTCCTTGACGATCGGCCCGCCAAGGGTGCCGCCATAGGTTTCTTCCTCGAAGTCGCCAATGCGCAGGTCCTGATTGCCGGAATCGTTCCCGGTCAGGCTGTCATCGCTGTAAAAGGCATAGGCGCTGCCGTGGAACTCGTTCGTGCCGGATTTGGTCACGATGTTGATGTTGCCGCCCAGGAAGTTGCCATAGGTCACGTCAAACGGCGCGATGTTCACATTGATCTGTTCGATCGCATCGATGGAAATGGGTGAACGCTGAGTGGCGGACGCATTCTTGGACAGGCCGAAATTGTCGTTCTGCGGCACGCCGTCAATGGTTACGCTGTTGAAGCGGAAGTTGGAACCCGCGATGGAAACCGCCGGCCCGCGGGCCACGGTGGTGTCCACCAGAACCTTGGAATCCGTTTGCAGAACGGACACGAAGTCCCGCGAAATGGACGGCACCTGCTGGATATCCTGCGCGGAGAAATCCTCACCCGCGCCGGTGCGCAACATGCTGGAAAGGGCCGAGGCGGTGATGGTCACTTCCTCGATCTCGCCGCTGGCGGATACGGGCAGGGTGATATCTTCCGTCTGCCCCAGGGTCAGGAAGATGGCTGCCACATCGGGCGCGCTGTATTCGGCGCCATCGGGCAGGCGCACCATGTACGGGCCGCCCACCTGAAGACCACGCGCACTGATCATGCCGTTATTGTTGGTCTGTATGGTCCTTACTTTCCCGGTGGGAATGTGCACCACCTCAACCGCCGTATCATCTACCGGGTTGCCCTGTTGATCCACCACGGTGACACGCAGACTGGACGAGGTGGACTGGCCATATGCCGCCCCCCCGAGCGCGATGGCCGACCCCGCAACCGTGGCCATCAACGCAAAACGCCTAAGAGATTTCATGTCTGATTCCTTCCCGAGACTTGTTTGCTTGTCAGTTCTTTTGGATTAACTCCGAGACTATGCGATCTCACACTTATCACGATTTGGCGAGGACACGTTTAATGCTGCGGCGCGGCAAGAGTGCGTTAAATGTCAGGCTGTGGCTTCTGCGCAACGCTTTTGCGAAAGAATCCTGAACAAACGGTCAGGCGGGCATTGCGAATAATTCCTGACCGAAGGGTCAAATCTTGTTTTGCATGACTCTGACGCCGGAAACAGGCGAATCGGGGCAGGATCATTTCGGGGCGCACGCGCCGCAAACTGTCCGGGCGCGACCACACATAAGACAAAGGACAAGACTGGATGGAGTTCGACACACCCTTGCAGGAAGCCGTACTGGAGCGTCGCTACAAGCGCTTTCTTGCCGATGTGATCCTGCCCGATGGCAGCCGCGTTACGGCGCATTGCGCCAATTCCGGCTCCATGCTGGGCTGTGCGCCCGAAGGCGCGCGGGTCTGGCTGTCGGCCAACACCAATCCGCGGGCCAAGCTGGATTGGCGCTGGGAACTGGTGGAGGTGGGCGGCGCGCTTGTGGGCATCAACACGAACCGGCCCAACGCCGTGGTGGCGGAGGCCATTGCGGATGGAACCATCGCCCCGCTCAAAGGCTATGAGCGGCTGCGGCGGGAAGTGCGCTACGGCGAAAACAGCCGTATCGACATCCTGCTGGAAGACGGCGGGCGCCGCGCCTATGTGGAGGTGAAGAACGTGACCCTGGCGGGCGACGGCGTGGCCCGCTTCCCCGATGCGATCACGGCGCGCGGGCGCAAGCATCTTCGGGAACTGATGGCCATGGTGGATGCGGGGCACCGGGCGGTGATGGTCTTTCTTGTACAACGGGGGGACTGTAAGCTATTCATGCCCGCAAGCGAGATCGACCCTGCCTATGCGGATACGCTGAAAGCGGCAGCCGCGCACGGGGTCGAAATATTGGTATATGATTGCGCGGTCTCCGAGCGGGCGGTGCGGGTGCGGCGTGCGCTGCCCCATGATCTGGGTGGCTGACCGGCCCATTCGCTCCGCCGGCATGATATGCTGATGCGGCATATAATCGTGACGCGGGCCTTGCGCATATTCGGACAGCGGCAAAGGATAACGGACAAATGACCTATATCGACGAACTGGACGCGCCCACAATGCGCACCGGCGCCATCAAGGTGCACGGCGAGAGCGCCTTTGAGGGGATGCGCAAGGCGGGCAGGCTGGCGGCGGAAACGCTGGACCATTTGGTGCCCCATGTGCGGCCCGGCGTGACCACCGGCGAACTGGACCGGCTGGCCCACATCTTTATCACCGACCATGGGGCCGTGCCCGCGCCGCTCAATTATCGCGGTTTCCCCAAGTCCATCTGTACATCCATCAATCATGTGGTCTGCCATGGCATTCCGGGGGACAAGGTGCTCAAGGACGGCGACACGGTGAATATCGACGTGACCGTGATCCTGGATGGCTGGCACGGCGATACCAGCCGCATGTTCTTCGTTGGTCGGCCCAAGCTGCTGGCGGAGCGGCTGTCGGATATCACCTTTGAATGCATGTGGAAGGGGATCGAGGCCGTGCGCCCCGGTGCCCATCTGGGCGACATCGGCGCCGCCATTCAGGAACATGCGGAAAACAACCGCTATTCCGTGGTGCAGGATTTCTGCGGCCACGGCATTGGCCGGGTGTTCCATGACGAGCCCAGCGTGATGCATTTTGGCCGCCGGGGCACGGGGCCGGAGCTGAAGCCGGGCATGTTCTTCACCATCGAGCCGATGATCAATCAGGGCCGATCCGCCACCAAGATCCTGTCCGATGGCTGGACGGCGGTAACGCGGGATCGCAAGCTGTCCATGCAGTATGAACATACCCTGGCGGTGACGGAAGATGGCCATGAAGTGTTCACCCGTTCGCCCAAGGGGCTGGACAAGCCCCCCTTCGAGGTGGCCTGACGGGATTTGATCGGCGCCAACAGCCGGGGGCGGCTGTGCGGGGCCGATGACAGTGAGTTCGGAGGACAGAATGCCACAGGCGGGGGACGGGAATCAGGCCGGGGACAGGAATGCGAACGGGGACAGGGCACCCGTCGCCGCCCGCCATGCCAGCGGCCACCGTCAGCGACTGAGGGACCGCTTCCTGAAAGCGGGGCCGGATGGCCTTGCCGACTATGAGCTGCTGGAACTGCTGCTGTTCATGGCCATACCCCGGCGGGATGTGAAGCCGCTGGCCAAGGATCTGATCGCCCGTTTCGGCAGCTATGGCGAGGTGCTGGCCGCCGAGGTGGCGGAGCTGCGCGGCGTGGACGGGCTCGGCGATACGGCCATTGCGGCGATCAAGGCGGTGGAAGCGTCCGTCATTCATCTGACCCGTGAATCCGTGGTGGACCGGCCCGTTATTTCAAGCTGGGATGCGCTGCTGGACTATGTGCGCGCCGCCATGGCCCGTGGCCGGCGGGAGCGCTTCCGCGTGCTGTTCCTCGACCGCAAGAATGTGATGATCGCCGACGAGGTTCAGGGGGAAGGCACCATTGATCACACCCCGGTCTATCCGCGCGAAGTGGTCAAGCGGGCGCTGGAACTGGGGGCCAGCGCCGTGATTCTGGTGCACAATCATCCGTCCGGCGATCCCAGCCCCTCAAAGGGGGATATCGCCATGACCCGCGAACTGGTGGACGCCTGCAAGCGGCTTGACATTCGGGTGCATGATCATCTTGTTGTGGGGCGCAAGGGTCACAGGAGTTTCAAATCCATGGGGCTGCTCTGAGCGCGTGCGCTTGAAGGGCCCGGCAGGGGAAGGATATGCCGCTCTGGCAACAGGTAAAGTCCGAGAAGCGGGCGCTGGAAAGCCTGCCCATGTCCGCCAAGGCGGTGGTGGTGAGCCGGGATGGCAAGATTCTGGTACTGCGCAAGTCCAGCGGCCTGTATGACCTGCCCGGCGGCAAGCTGGAGCCGGGCGAAGACCTTTTTGATGGCCTGCGCCGGGAAATTCTCGAAGAAATAGGGCTGAGCGTGAAGCGGTTCACCTTTATCGCAAGCTGGGTCAAGACACGGCCCGGACTGGGGGACCGCTTGATGACGGTCTATGAAACGCGGCTGAAAAAACGCGCCCGGAAGCTGCCTGTCGCCCTGTCCGAAGAGCATGACTGGGGCGCTTTCATCAGCCCCCGCAAGGCCGCCCGGCTGGAATTGCAACCCGGTTATCAGAACGCCATTTTCCTGTCGTCCATGCGGGGTTAGGCGCCTTTCGGCCCGGTTCGGATCAGGGCCGGCCCGGCGCCGGGCCTTATTGCCGCCGCGCCGCGATGGCTTCCAGCCGCCGGTCCAGCGTGGCCCGGTCCAGCCAGCGCCCGGCGGCCATCACGCCTTTCAGCCTGAACAGGGCCTGGATGTCCTTTTGCGGCTTGCCGTCCACCAGGATCAGGTCCGCCCGCGCGCCGGGGGTCAGCGTACCGAAGCTGTCCTTGTCCTCGAAATAGCGCCCCGCCGCGCTGGTGGCGGACGCCAGTATCTGTGCATTGGTCAGGCCCGCCGCCTTCATGGCGGCCACTTCATGGCGGATGGAAAAGCCAGGGACCGAGAAAACCTGCGGCGCATCGCTGCCCAGGGCGATATTGGCGCCCGCGTCGGCCATGGCCTTCAACAGCCGCTGGCGGTTTTCCGCAATGATCGGCCTGGCGCCCAGATTGGCCTGGCGCACGGCTTCCCGCCAGTCCCGCAGCGTAGCCGCATCCACATAGGCCAGTTCGTCCCGTTGCATCAACCGATCCGGGTCGCCGCCGCCGCGAAACAGATTGAACAGGGCCTGCGTGGGTACGATCCAGGTGCCCGCCCGGGCCGTGCGCTCGGCGGCTTCCTGAAGGCGCGCTTGCGGGATGGGGCCGTCGGCGCCGTTCAGCCAGGCCATGTAACCATCCATGTGATCGATGGAAATCTGCCCGGATTCCAGCGCATGGGGCACGCCCACCGGCTGCGGCACATGGCCGCCAAAAGGCAGGCCCGCTTCGGCGGACGCGGCGGCAATGGCATCATATTCCGCCACGGACAGGCCGGGGTGAATCTTTTGCAGGTCCCAGCCCGCCTTGCTGTGCGAATGCACGTCCTTTGCCGCCTGTTCCGGGCTGGTGACGGTGCGCCCGTTCAGGCTGGGGGCGGCCAGATACAGTGTCGGCCCGGCGATATCCCCCCGGTCGATCCGGTCGCGGAGCGTGAATTGCACCGGGTCCCCCAACATGCCGCGCACGGTGGTCACGCCGCCGGCCAGATACAGGAACAGCGTGTCATGGGCGCGCTCGTCGGGCCAGCTTGAATAGGGCAGATGGCCGTGCATTTCCGCCAGCCCCGGCATCAGCGTGGCGCCGCCGCCGTCGATAATGCGGGCGTTGTCCGGCGCTTTCACCTTTTCCGCCGTGCCCAGCGCCCTGATGCGATCTTTCCGCACCAGCAGGCGACCATCCGGGATCAGCGATGGCGTGTCCGCGTCCGTCATGGTGAGCAGCGCCACATTGTCGAACAGGATGGGCCGCTCATCCGCCGCCGAAGGGCGTGCGTGCAGGCCGATCATCAGGGCGAACGCCGCGGCGAGCAGCAGGGCAGAAACGCGCATGAACAGTCTCCCGGTTGATGGTGAGGCAACAGGATTTGCGCGCCATCGCCTTATGTCAAGCGCCGCCCGCTTGTGGCAACCGGCGCTTTCTGCTAGCAGACAGGCGCCGCAGCCCCATAATTCGGAGGATATCCATGATCCCGCGCTATTCCCGGCCAGACATGGCCGCCATCTGGAGCGATGAGTCCAAGTTTTCCATCTGGTTCGAGATTGAGGCCCATGCCTGCGATGCCCAGGCCGATCTGGGCGTGATCCCGAAAGAGGCGGCCGAGGCCGTCTGGGCGCGGGGCAAGTGGGATATAGAACGCATCCATGAGATCGAGGCCGAGGTGAAGCACGATGTGATCGCCTTCCTCACCAGTCTGGCGGAGCATGTGGGGCCGGAGGCGCGCTTCGTCCATCAGGGCATGACCAGTTCCGACATATTGGACACCACCTTCAATGTGCAGTGCGTGCGCGCGGCGGACATTCTGATCGCGGACATGGATGCGCTGCTGTCCGCCCTGAAGCGCCGGGCGTATGAGCACAAGGATACGGTCTGCATTGGCCGTAGCCATGGCATTCACGCCGAGCCCACCACGTTCGGGCTGAAAATGGCCCAGGCCTATGCGGAATTCGACCGGGGCCGTGCCCGGCTGGTGGCCGCGCGGGAAGAAGTGGCCACCTGCGCCATTTCCGGGGCCGTGGGCACTTTCGCCAATATCGATCCGCGCGTGGAAGAACATGTGGCCGCGAAAATGGGGCTGAAGCCGGAGCCCATTTCCACACAGGTGATCCCGCGCGACCGCCATGCCGCCTTTTTCGCGGCGCTGGCGGTGGTGGCAAGCTCCGTGGAGCGACTTGCCACGGAAGTGCGCCATTTGCAACGCACCGAAGTGCTGGAGGCGGAAGAATATTTCTCCAAGGGGCAGAAGGGCTCCAGCGCCATGCCGCACAAGCGCAACCCGGTGCTGACCGAGAACCTGACCGGGCTGGCGCGGCTGGTGCGCGGCTATGCCATCCCCGCCATGGAAAATGTGGCCCTGTGGCACGAGCGGGATATCTCGCACTCTTCCGTGGAGCGCAATATCGGGCCGGATGCCACCGTGACGCTGGATTTCGCGCTGGCCCGCCTTGCCGGTGTGATGGACAATCTGCTGGTGTATCCCGAAGCCATGCGTGAGAATATGGACCGTCTGGGCGGGTTGTGCCATTCGCAGCGTGTGCTGCTGGCGCTGACCCAGGCGGGTATGAGCCGGGAAGACAGCTATGCTCTTGTGCAGAAAAATGCCATGAAGGTATGGGAGTCTCGCGGGCGGGAACAACTGGAAGACCTGCTGCTGGCGGACGGGACCGTGGTGGAGAAGTTGGGCCGCGAAGGCATCAGCAGCCTGTTTGACCTGGGCCATCATACGGCCCATGTGGATACTATCTTCCAGCGGGTTTTCGGGGAAAGCTGAACGGGAGCGGGCTTCATGGCTTCGGATCGGACCTATACGGCGGCGCTGCTGATTATCGGTGACGAGATTCTGTCCGGTCGCACGCAGGATGCCAATCTGCCCTATCTGGCGCAGTGGCTGAACGCGCGGGGCATTCAGATGGTGGAAGCTCGCGTGGTGCCGGATGATCGGGACGAGATCGTCCACGCGGTCAATACGCTGCGCGGCAAGGTCACATATCTTTTCACCACCGGCGGCATCGGCCCCACCCATGACGATATCACGGCGGCCTGCATCGCCGACGCCTTTGGTGTGGACCTGCCCATAAACCGTCAGGCTTTTGCGCGGCTGGAAGCCCATTACGGAGCGGACAATTTCACCGCGGCCCGGCAGCGCATGGCCCGTATCCCCGAAGGCGGGGAACTGATCGACAACCCGGTTTCCGTGGCGCCGGGCTTTCGGGTGGAAAATGTGTACACGCTGGCTGGCGTGCCGAAGATCATGCAAAGCATGTTGGACCACCTTGATGGCCGGATTGAGGGCGGTCGCACGGTGCATTCCAAAGCGCTCACCCTTCATGTGCCAGAAAGCCGCCTTGCCGGGGATATCGGCGCCTTGCAGGACCGGCACCCCGATGTGGGCGTGGGCAGCTATCCCTTTTTCCATCAGGGGGAGGCCGGCGTGCAGGTGGTGATCCGCTCGCCGGATGAAGCCGCGTTGGAAGCGGCCATGGATGATCTTCTGCACTGGGTGGATGACAAGGCTTTGCCGAAGGGCGCGGTGGAAACTCTTGCCTGAAGGCCCCGGCTCGGTGCGGCCTCATGCGAACCGGGCCGGGGCGGGTCGGCCTAACCGAAGGCCACACCGGCGATAAAGCCGACGGCGAGCCCCGCTACGAACAGCACCGGGGGTATCCAGCGCACCGGCAACACAGCCCCGCCCGGTTCAGGAAGCGGCGGGGCCAGGTCCTGCACGTCCACCTCCAGCGTGGCGACGAGCGCCTGTATGGTTTCCGCCGCTGCGGCGCCGTGCCGCTCCACCCGCTGCACTGTTCGCAAAGACAGACAACTGGCTTCGGCAAGCTGGGCCTGGGTCCAGCTTCGCCGCAGGCGGGCGGCGTACAGTTTCTGTCCATCAACCCGCATGAATCAGCTCCCGCCGAGCAGCTTGAACAGGTGATAGGCCGCGAACCCCCCGGCCATACCGCCCATAAAGAACAACAGCATTATCATCGGCCAGCGCCTCTTGGCGGTTTGTTTGCCAAGTCCCCGAAAAATCAGATGGTTGTTCTTCAGAATCAGGCATTCAATGCTGCCCAGGGTTTTCAGCCCCCACAGCACTTCATAGCGGTCGCCCGCATAGTCGAAGACCTGATTGGACCGCAGGGACAGGGACCGGGCGTTCACCATTTCGTCGCCGTTCACCCGGATGATTTCCCGACCTGTCCAGGTGGAGCCCCACACATCGATTTCCCGCTCGCCGTCCCGGCACAGGAACCGGATGCCGCGGCGGAACGAAAATGCGCTGGCCGGTTGCGGCGTGTCGAGGGGGGTGTCGTCAACGGATGGCGTGTCGGTCATGGATATCCTCCCTTTATGGAATAATCGCGTCTGACATGGTTTGCGTCATTACCGGGCTTTTTTTATGCGACATCCGGTCGTGTCGAACCACGACAGCAGCACGACAGGCGGCAAGGCGGCATATGACAGCCCTGTCGCATCCATAAAAAACCACATTATTCCAAAAGCCTGCACCCCCGCCGGATCTCCCCGCGCTCCGTGCTTGCCATGGCGGATCATCGCGGTTTATACCACCGGTCGCACATTTCACCATGCCCGCGTGGCGAAATTGGTAGACGCATGGGACTTAAAATCCCTGGGCCGTAAGGCCGTCCCGGTTCGAGTCCGGGCGCGGGCACCATCTTTTACCGACGGTTCAGTTTTTTATCGCTGGTTCGTTGCGTAATACTATCGCGCCCTGTGGCGGGGGCACGATGTTGCGTGCGCTGACCGGCCCGTACCACAAGGGTGCGGCGGATTGCGGTGACGCTTTCTTTTTCTTTCTTGGTGATGGGGTCTTTTTAAATTCACCAGTCTTTTTTGAAATATGCTCTTTTTGATTGAAACATGATGAATTTTGTTGGAGCGTTGGCGCGAACCTGACGATGGGGGTGGTTCGTGGTCGATCATATTCTGATTCCCGATAATGACCTGGAAGCATTGCTCGCATGGCGTTTGCTATACGGTGTTACGCAGAGAGAAGGGGCATTTGCCGGGGCTATCGATCCCGCCACTCTGCCAAATGTGCACCTGGTCAGCGTGGAGTGGGGGCAGGAACTCCCTATTCATGATCCGCGTCTTCAGGATTTGTTGTCCGCGCAATCTGTCGTGTTTTTTGAGCTTTATGCGCCAGAGCTTGAAAAAGTCCTGCGCGACAAGGGCGTGACCGTTCGCATTGTCGATCATCATCTTTATGCTGGAGTGGACGGCACGGTGGATGATCGCCGGATGGCGCGTAGCAGTCTGGATCAGCTGCTCGACCTTCTGTCGATTGACCGGGGGTTGGTCAATGATTTCATCGCTGATATCTGGAACCTGAAGCTGAACCTTCCCGCTCTGGTCTCCGCCAATGACAAGGGCTTTGTGCCTTTATTGCGCCGGGCAGCGATGACTGGCGAGGGGATGGAATGGGATGAAAAGTTCGCGCGATGCCATGCGGTGTCGAATCTTCGTTTGATCGAATTGATGCGGCAGCAGGGCGGGCAGTCATTCCAGAAGTTTCTGAAAGCGGATGAGGCCGGAAAAACTGAAGCAAACCTTGCTGCGTTCTGTGATCATGTTTTTTCCCGTATCGAGCAGAAATCCGAGGAATTCCAGCAATCGATCCGCACGGCATTTCCAAATTTCAAGAAAGTTGTTGATGATGCCGTCGGTGGACGAGCGCAGGCGAGACAATATCTCCGTGATATTGGCATTGATCGCTTAGCGAAAGCTATGCCGGGATCATGCGGGAAATCGACGAAAACGGAAGACCATAAGGATATAGCGGGCCTGTATGGGCGGTGGAATTGGATGGGGGCCGGTGTGTCCAATCCAATCGGGGATGCGGACGATGACGCCCTGCTGGTGATCGTCGCCCCGGTGGCCCTGCGCAAGACCCTGCTGGATGGCGTTTATGAAGAATTGTGGCCGCTGATTCCGTCTGTCGGCGCGAAGTCCGACCCGGCTTTTTGCCAGCGCCGTATTCTGACGATATTTTTCTCTTCCACAAGCGACGATGAACAGGTCGGTCCTTCCAGCGGGGCGTTTAACGATTTGGGGAAATTGGGCGCTGTTCGGCGTGTGGAATATTCGGGTCCTGCGTGGGATTCTTCCCTTGTTGCCGCCTTTATCGGGTCGGTCTTCACCCAGCCGGTTTCGGATATGGGAAAGGTGCCGCGCGATAGGTTGGCTGTTTATGGCGGCGGCGGCGGGAGTTGTTATTTCGGCCTTGCCGATCCCCAAGGGGATGTCGATCAATCCAACAAGCTGATGATTTCTCTGACGGATCGTTTTCTTGCGAACCTGCTTGCGGATGCACGGTATTTGTGTGCCTGGCGAAGCAGCTTTTTCCTGCCGGTGGGAGTTTCCCTGCCTGATGATGCGGAGGATGATGGCCGGGCGCGCATGCTGGATCTGGGCCCGGTGCGGTGCGAGAGGAATAAGGCATGGCGCTTTGTCTGTGAAGCCGTGGCCCCGGCGGCAAAGGATTGCCCTGACCGGAAGGATTGCGACACAGAGGTCGAAGAGCAAAAGGGTGAAACGGCCGATTTCACGGGGAAACGGGACCCTGCTTCCGACGAGCGAGGCCCCGAAGCCGCGTTTTCATTTCCAGATTTTTACAAACAGGCGCGGCAATATTATTCCGGCTTTGTTCGGGACACGATTTTACCGTCACAGATTAATGACCGGTCCAAAGATGATGCGATGCGGATCATATCCCGCTTCCATAAAGACGCGCTCTCTTTTCAACTGAAATTCATTCGACATTTCCCGGCGAGCAAAGAAAGGCGGGCCTGGGTTGTTGAGCTGCCGGTTTCGGGGCTTCGTTTTCATTCCGGGCACAATCAAACGCTGCTTCTGGAGGTGGAATTCGCCGAGAGTCACCTTGGTGGTGATGAAAGCTTTGTGGGTCATGAGGACAGCGAGGTTCTGTCCATTCTTGCCGGCCCGCGGGAAGGGCGGCAGATACAGACATTGGCGCAATTGACCGAATTCAACGCCCAAACCCGTTTTCGGGCATGTCACAAGCAAATTGGCCGAAGGCCGATTGTTGAATTGTGCCTGAGTAGGACTGAGGCCGACGGCCAGCATCCGATCGGCATGATGGCGCTGGAGCATCAACTTGTCACCGATCTGATGGCTGGCTGGATGGGCGGCCTTTTGAAGGAAACGCTGAAAGATTTTGGTTATGAAACGGAGAGGGGGGAAAGCGGCGCCTCGGAAAAATACTTGATTCAGAAAAAGGAAGGCAGTGGGAAGCGGCAGCCAAGTCAGCACGAAATAGAGCCGCTTTGTGATGATCGGATGCCGGTCATGACAAGTGCTGTTTTGCGCTCGGACAGCGAGCACCTGGGTGATTTGGAGGTAATGCGCAGCCGCATGAACACGGTGGAGCTGCGTTACAGTCAGCTTGACCCCCATTCAAGCGCGCCCATGTATGACCGTCGGTTTGAGGCCGAAGACGTGGATGACAGCCGGTATATGCGCTTTCACGAAATGGGAACGCGCTATTATTTAACCGGGCACTCTTTTGCCTTTATGGGGAATGGTTGGTTTTCTAGGAATGTTATTCATAAAAACCATAATTTCGTTATTTATAAAGCGATGTTTGTATTCGTATTATTTTATAATGCGATTTTAACGAATTATAGTAATAGAATGCATGATTATAGTTATAAGAATGAAAAATTTAGGGGAATACGGCGAAACTATAATGAATTCATAAAAAAATTATGGTTTCCATCCATCACCACCCAAATACAAGGGCGTGAGCTTTTCTCTAAAATGATGGAAAAGTTTGAGCTATATGCTCTAAAAGATGAGATAGGTGAAGAAATAAAAGCAATTGATGACCTTCAAGAAATGGATCGTGAAAATAAAAAAAGAATTACGGAAAAAGCAATAGCTGTCATTGCGACCGTCGTGACAATATTCTCAATATTTAGCTTCAATAATATTTTTTATAATTACCATAATCCCATTTTAGATTTTTTTGGTTTGGATGATGTTCACTCTATATTGAGAAAATTTTTAAGGATTGTCGGAGTATTTTCTCTTGTTTTCACGCTATCGATGGTTTTGGTTTTGGTTATGAACAAATTTAGCAATAAAATTATCGAAACAAATGAGGAAAAAAAATCCAAAATAAAATTGAAATCGATCATTCAGAATATTATGATTTATTTATGGTCTTTAGTTAAATTTTCATTTTTCGCAATTTCTATATCTGTTTTTGTTTTTTTCTTATTTCGATGATTATCTTACGGGGAGGGTTGGATGACGGATTATAAGGATTTTGTTCTTCAGGTCGAAATCCTCAATTTCGTGGAGACCATGGGGGATGTGCGAGATTTAAGCACATTGCGCGGAGGGTCCCGCGCTGCCTTGTTGGCACCAAAGGTGGTTGCCAAGAAATTTGCCGATAGAGTCAGTGTCAACGGCGCGTTTGAAGAATTATGGACGGGCGCGTCCATTGGCCGGTTCAAGATAAGCGTGGACCCTTCCCGATACCGGGACCACGACATCCAGGCGCTGCTGGAAAAGCGGGACTGGCTTTTCGCTTCGCTAAAGACGCAACCGGAGGAGACTTCGGGGGAAGCGGAAACGGTGGAGGATTTCGTCAACCGGATTTTGCCTCATCTGACCATCGGGCTGGCCGTAGAGCCGGATGTCTCTAACCAATGTTGGCTGACGACGCGCCGCGCGCTGGATCGCGCGATCAAGGGTAGACAATTCAAACGCCCCACCGTCGATCCGGCGCTTGGCGGTAATGCCGAAAAATATTGCCCCTATGACGGCGTGCGTCCTTGCACAAGTAAAGTTCATACGCCGAAGGAAAAGGCCGATGAGGCTTCCTTGTCTGTAGCCGCACGCCGCAGATACGGCCAAAAGCTCCGCCAGGCTTTTTATGAGCAGGAATTGGGCCGAAGCGTGGTCCCTGATCGAAAATTTTCGGACAATTTCGAAGAGATCGCGGAGAGCACGCCGAAAGGCATAAAGTTGCCGCTTTCTGTCCAGGGAAAGATCGCGGTGCTCTATCTGGATGGCAACAAATTCACGGCCACCCGCGAGAAGGCCATCAGGGAAAGTAACGTCCCGCTCGCAACCGAAAAAGACTTCGCTGAGAACGTGAAAACAGCACAAAGGGGGCTGCTTCGCGCCGTGCTTAAAAAGGTTTGCGCGCTCCAGCCGGAGGGCGTGATTCCGTTCGAGACGCTGTTGTGGGGCGGGGATGAGTATATGTTCGTCTTCCCCGCATGGATGGCGTTTCCGGTTCTGGAAACGCTCGCCGACGCCCTGCGGGATGAGGCCTGGTCAGAGATTGCGGGCGGCCAGAAGCAGCCTCTCACCCATGCCGTGGGTCTCGCCATTGCCCACTATAAAACCCCTATTCGCCAGTTGACGGAGATCGCCCGCCACATCGCGGATGAGGGCAAAAAGGCTCTTGGCAACCAAAGCGCCAATGTCATCCAGATGGAGATTTTCGAGAGCGAAAGCGCAACAGCGGGCAAGTCGGCGATCACGGCGCACCGGAAAGAACTGTTCAAGGGTGTGGAGGAAAAAGACTTCACCTTCCTGTTGGGGGAAGCCGGTGAGGATAAACAGGGTCTTCCCTCCCTGCTTGATCTGGCGGACCGGGTTCATGCTCTTGCCGCCGGGGAGAGTGGCAAGGACGAGGCGAGCCCGAACGGCGGCGAGCCCATTGCGCGGTCGCAATTATATCATCTGATCCGTCATCTGGAGCAGGAGGCCCAAGCCACCAAAATAGATCAAGAGAAGCTGAGAGAGGCGCTTGGCCTGGAGGGTGATCTATTGTGGGATCAATTTGAGGACCGCGGCGGGCGGCGCAGAGTGCTGATCAGCTTTGCGGAGTTGTGGGATTATGTGCCGGATTACGGGCCTGAGACCTCTTGTGACGCTTCCCCTCAATCCAGTTCCGAGGAGTCGTGACCATGCCGCTTTTTAAGCTCGATGTGACGATCACGGTCAAGGCGCCCTTCCTGTTCGCGGCGGAAGCCAATCCCCGATACGGGCTGGATGCCGCTTCCATCCGCAATGCGGATGGGGTGTTGATCCTGCCGGGTAGCCAGGTGAAGGGGGTCGCCCGGCACTTTTATCAGGCTGGGGATCGGGATGCTCTTTTCGGCAAGTCCTCGGCTAAGGGGAGTTGGGACCCTCAGCGTGGTCGGCTGGTCTTCGATGATCTGATATGCGAAACGCCGGAGCCCGAAGCCGTCGCCCAGATGACCCGCATCAGGATTGATGAAGGAACGGGAGCGGTCGAAACCGGCCATATGCTGGTGATCGACAGCCCCTTCCTGCCTGAGACCAACGTGACCTTCAAGGGCACGGCCTATCTGGACGCAGAAGAGGGGCGGCAACAGGATATCACGCAGGCCGTAGAGCGCAGCCTGAAAGCGGCCCACGCCATCGGGGCCATGAAATCGGTCGGCTTCGGGCGGATTCAGAAGGCGAGTGTCAAGTTTGCCGAGCCTGTGCAGGCCCCTCTGGACGGGACCGAGTGGCAGCTAACATGCACGCCGGATCGGCCTTTCCTCGTGAATGCCACGCGGCCATCGGAAAATGTGATTGAGGGCAGCGAGGCAATCCCCGGTGCGGCGCTGAAAGCGGCCCTGGCCGCCGGTTTCAAACGCGCGGGTGAGAAGGATTATGACGCCCTGATCGACAGCATTCGCATCAGTCACGCTTTTCCGGTCAATACCGGGCCGCGCCCCAAAACGCCCCCGCTGTCTCTGGTCAAGGCGGAGCCGGATGGTCGCCCCGAATTCCGCGATATTTTCACCGATGATGTGTCCGACCTCAAAGACCCGCTGTTCTTTTATCAGGCCGATTTCAAGGATGGAGACTGGGAAGAAATACCGGAAGACTTCCGGTCAGATGCCGATTTGCGACACGAATACCGGGTTCATACCAGCATCACAGAGGGCACCTTCACAGCCGAAGAGGGCGCGCTTTACGCTCTTAAATGCATTGTGCCGGGCTCGCATAAATGGGTCGCGCACCTTTCATTGCCGGGGGATTGCAAACCCGATGATAGAGACCGCTTGAAAAAGGTTCTGGGTCAAGGCCTGTACCCGGTCGGCCGCACATCCGCCATGCTGGCGGTGACCGCAGAAGAGGCCGAAACTGTGGACCTGCCTGAGGGCGAATGCCTCGCCGTTACATTGCAGACGCCCGCCTGCCTCCACACCGCTGATGATGTGCAGGCTTTCAAGAAAAGTAAGAACCCCGGCCAATGGCTCTGGGATGTGTATGCGAAATATTGGGAAACTCTCGGCTGCACGCTCAAGGATTTCCGCGCGGCTCAGCATTGGGCGGGGGGTGCGCTGGCATCCCGCTACCCTCTGCCAGTCCAAGGCTACCACCCCTGGCTTTTGACCAGCGCGGGCAGCACCTTCCTCATTGAGCCCGGCGAGGGCCATTACCTGAAAGAAGCGCTTGTCCGCGGCCTTCCGCCCGCGATCAAGGAGGACTGGAGAACCATGCCGTTTGGCCGCCGGGTGGGATATGGCGAAATTTATATTCGGCCCGCAAAGCAGGGGGGCGCAGCATGAAACAGCCAACCACCATCACGCTGACCCTGAAAACCGAAACCCCCCTTCATGTAGGCGGGGATGATCCGGCCATTCTGCACCTGTTCGCCAAGGATGAGAACAAGGCGGATCAGGTCACATCCGCGGGCATATTGAAGGATGCCAAGGGCAATCCCTGGATTTCAGGCGCCACCCTGAAGGGCGCATTGGGCGCTCTTGCGGATGGCGACCGGGATGCCCTGTTCGGCAAGGCGGAGAAGGGAGAAACCAACGCTGACGAGACGGAGGAGGAGACAAAAATCACCGCCGGTGCGCTCTGGGTCGGCCCCCTGGTCATGAATGGGAATGATACGCCCGTTCTGGACGATACCCCCCATGTGCGGATCGACCGGCGCACCGGCGCGGCGGAAGACAAGAAGCTCTATGCCGATAAATGGGTGCCCGCCGGTGTCAAATTCACCACCACGCTCACCCTTTGGGCTAACGACGAAGACACGCAATCCAAAGTGAAGAACCTCATCTTCAGCCTCAGGGAGCACGGCCTCAGGATCGGGCGCAAAACCGGTCAGGGCATGGGGCATCTTTCCCTCGTTACCGTCGAAGGGATAAAGGAGCGTGCTTCAAATACCAAGAGGGGCGACACCCCCCTCCACACGCTCATCCTGCACTGCGAAGGCCCCTATATCACGCTGGACCAGACCGCACATAAGGACGACGCGCAAGGGCAAGCCGAAGAAAAGAAAAACACCCTCAAACCCCTCATTGCGGACGGTTATCCCGCCCTGCCGCCCAGCAGTTTCAAGGGCGCGCTTCGCCAGGCGTTCCACTGGCACCTGTCGCTGGATGCAACCTGCAACGGCGACGATGACCGGGACCGCATCCTGTCTGCCGCCAGTGAGGCGTCCAATCTCAGCCCCATAGAGCGGCTGTTCGGAATTACCGGCTTTCGCGGCTTGTTGCAGTTCGAAATCACGCCTTTGAAGGATGAACACCACGCCAAGCCCGTCGAACTCGCCGGGGTGACCATAGACCGCTTCACCCAAGGCACGGTGGATGGAAACCTGTATAAAGTTGAGGCCCATTGCAATGTGGGCTTTGAGGTCCGCCTCCGCCTGGATGAGCGCCGCGCCGCTGACGGCGACACAGCCGCCCTTGAAGCCGGCCTTAAAGCCATCGCACAAGACGGCCTCCGCCTCGGCCACGGCACCACCACCGGTTTCGGCTGGTTCAATGCCAAGGTCCATAGCGACACAGGAGACAAACAATGACCCACGCCCCCTATCGCTTCGCGCCGGTCGCGCAAAACGTTGTGGCGCCGGACCAGTCTTACGATCAGATTGATGTGGGTACCCCGCGCCAGGGCACCTATTCGGGGGTGTTGTCTCTTAGCTGGATTGCGCAAACCCCGGTCTGTGTCGGCGGCGCCGCTGGCGATCAGAAAGACGAGAACGGCCTGCCCTTGGTGCTGCCGGTTCAGGTGGGTGGGCGCTATTGCCTACCGGGCAGCAGCCTCAAGGGGATGTTGCGCTCCGTCAGTGAAATCGCCTGCCATGCTCATCTGGGCATGGTCAGCGCGGCCAAGCCGGATCGGGACGAGCAATATGCCTGGCGCACTATTCCCTCACAAAGAGGCAATAATATAGCTACATATGAAATCAAATTGACAGAGGCCCGGTGCGGCTGGCTCTCCTGGTCGCAGGAGCGCGGCTGGGCCCTGGCGCCGGTAAAGAATAACGATCGATTGGGCAATGAACTGGTGGCGACCCGCCGTAACCATACGAAGCGTAAGGTCCATATAGATCGCATTCTGACCTATCTGAGGCACAAGGACATTGAAGGCGTCCCTGGAAATGTGGATGCCTGGCGCGAGCTGACCATTGATCTGAAATATTCGCTGCTTCAGAAAGCGGGTGCGGCAAGCCGGGCTTCCGGCGGCGATCTTGATGCCAGAGTTGCTAGCGCACTTCAGGCCGAGGCCGTTAGAAACATGGTGAACAGGGGCATGGACGTGAGTGCCATGCTGGCCCCTTCATTGGCCCCGGCCTCGCGGGAAGAAATCTTGGCCGCGATTAAGCGGGTGCGCGCCGGTCAGGATCAACCCGCTGACGGGCCGGATTTCAGCGATCTGGATAAGCTGGTTTTTACCGGCTATTTTGATGAACCTGGCAAGAAGCATGAATATAATTTCTCGGAACCGGGGCAGTCTCATGCGGTGTCAAATGCATATATGAACGAAATCCACCGGGTTATGGGTGATGCCAATGTGCGGGCGAGCCTGTCCGGTGAGGGCAACATCACCCAGTGGGAATTCTGGATGGCGCTTCTTGGGCATCCCGTTGTCAATGACGACAAAAAGTTTCCCCTGGCCCGAAAGGTCCGCGATAATGGTCTGAAGCATCCCTATCCTGGGTACGGAATCCCGGTATTCTACTATAAGCCGGGACATGTGCAGTTGACCGACCTGGCCGATGCCAAAAGCGCGCGTGAGTGTGGCATTTATATTGATTTCAGCCCGATCATCCGCAAGCCGTACCGCCACACCCTGTCTCAGGTTTTGGCGCGCACCCATCAGGGCGAAACCGGCGAAGGGGCGGATGCCGCAACTTACAGCATTCCCCGCTTTGATGAACCCGGCGGTTGGGATTTTGCCAAGGCGCTGTTCGGCGCGGTAGAAGATACGGAATCCGGTGCCAAGGAAACCGGCGCTGATGATCGCCGCGCCCTGAGAAGCCGGGTGGAAATGGGTTTTGCCATGGGACCAAAGGTGGATAATGTGCAGCCCGCGCAAACCTGGGGCACCTTTAACGCGCCCCGCGCATCTTATTCGGCGTTTTATCTGGATGCGAGCGCGCGCGGGGGCGGACAGAGGGGCTATGACAGCCCACACGCCCGCATTGCGGGGCGGAAACGCTATCCGGTGAAACCGGCGGAAAATAATGGCCCCTTGACCACGGTTG
This sequence comes from Yunchengibacter salinarum, assembly GCF_037658235.1. Classification (NCBI taxonomy): domain Bacteria; kingdom Pseudomonadati; phylum Pseudomonadota; class Alphaproteobacteria; order Kordiimonadales; family Kordiimonadaceae; genus Yunchengibacter; species Yunchengibacter salinarum. Next base: position 304,148 of record NZ_JBBJLN010000003.1, read on the forward strand.
ACGATCAAACCCCGAGACCGAGGCGGGATACTGCGCTTGCCTTCCTGCCTGAGGGGACATGCTTTCAGCAGACCATTCGGTTCAAGAACCTAACCCAAATCGAACTTGGTGCCCTTGTCTGGGCCCTTACGTTCGGGTCTCTCGCCGGTCTTGAAAATGGCACGGGCCGGTACTGCCATTCCATTGGCCGCGCCAGAGCTTATGGCTATGGCGCGATCAAGCCAAGGCTGGAAGGGCAAGGCACATGGCTGGCTTTGATGGGCGAGCGGGGGGCCGAGACAGCGGCTGTGGATACCGTGTTGCAGTCTGCCTTAAATGGCTTTGAGGACTATATGAAGAGCAAACTCAACAATACAGATCTCGCCAACACACCAGCCGTCAAGGTTCTGCGGGCGGCCGCGCATATGGGCACGGGTGCGGCAATGTCCGGGCAGTTGAAACAGGCGTCTTTGACGGAATTTTCCAACTGGTCCAATAACGCGCCCTTGCCAGACTATGAGGAAACGGACGACCATTCCTGAGCGATAGAAGCCGTAGTCTGTCGCATCCGCACCTCGAACTACCAAAAAGAAAGCCCCGCCGCCCGGTTATTTGGTCCGGGCGGCGGGGCTTTTATGTGTTCATAAGGGGGCGGGGTATCGGTTTGCCCTGAATGCTGTCAGCCGAAAAAAGTCAGAATCGCCGTCGAAATCCAGTATCAATGGGCTTGGGTCTGCCCTGAATGCTGTCAGGTATGGTGGGGCAGCTTTTGGGCTGGCGAACCGTATCAATGGGCTTGGGTCTGCCCTGAATGCTGTCAGGGAGCGCAAGGGCAAAAAGGAAAAGCGGCTGGGTATCAATGGGCTTGGGTCTGCCCTGAATGCTGTCAGGTCGATTCGCTGGGCGAAAACGCCGCCAGCGTCGTATCAATGGGCTTGGGTCTGCCCTGAATGCTGTCAGGGCAAAAGCCTGCCGTGTCTTGGCACAGCATGTATCAATGGGCTTGGGTCTGCCCTGAATGCTGTCAGGCCGCGAGATGGCCTCTAAAGACCAGCGCCACAGTATCAATGGGCTTGGGTCTGCCCTGAATGCTGTCAGGACGGGCATTCAGCCCGTCTGGGTCGGCACCGTATCAATGGGCTTGGGTTTGCCCTGAATGCTGTCAGGGTGGGTGCGGACCGCCCGCCGCATCGCCGCGTATCAATGGGCTTGGGTTTGCCCTGAATGCTGTCAGGCTACCCTCTGTATCTTCTCTGTCAAGGCTTTTGATTTCCGGTGGAATCCACGGGGTAAGCCTGCAACCTGGGTATTTTCAGATATTTTACAGGAATATTTCATATATTTCTTCATTTTTTACTTTATCTCCAATATATTATCAAAAATCCACGGGGTTCGCAATCGGGGGCGGGTGGCATGGATGGGTCTTTGTTTGGGGACGTGTGCACGTTGGACAGGCTCGGCGCGGCCTGGTTGAAGGTGCGGGGCAATGGGGGTGGCCCCGGGTTGGATGGCATGACCACCGCGCTGTTCGAGCAGGCGGTGGACCGGCATCTGGCCCGGCTTCACCGCCAATTGGTGCGCGGCACGTACCGCCCCGATCCGCTGAAGCTGATCCGCATTCCCAAAAAGCGCGGCGGCATGCGGCGGCTGGCCATTCCCACCGTGCGGGATCGGGTGGTGCAGACCGCCATGGCGCAAACTCTCACCCCCGTGCTGGACCCGGAGATGGAGGACGCCAGCTTCGCCTATCGCCCCGGTCGCGGCGTGCGGCAGGCGGTGGCCCGCATCCGCATGTATCACAAGGCCGGTTATCGCCATGTGGTGGAAGCCGATATTGACGATTATTTCGATACCATTCCCCATGCCCGTCTGCTGGCCCGGCTGGAACGCACCGTGCCTGATCCGCGCCTGTTGGCACTGGTGGCAGACATGCTGACCACCGCCACCGAGGGCGCGGACATCGGCGTGCCACAGGGCAGCCCCCTTTCGCCGCTGCTGGCCAATCTGTATCTGGATGATGTGGATGAAGCGATCGAAGGGGCGGGGGTGCGTCTGGTGCGCTTTGCCGATGATTTCGTGCTGCTCTGCCGCACCCCGAAACGGGCGCAAGCGGGCCTGCGCCGCATCACCGATCTGTTGGCCGCCGAGGGGCTGCGGCTGGACCCGGAGAAAACCCGGCTGGTGGATTTCGAAACCGGATTTCGCTTTCTGGGGCATTTGTTCGTGCGCTCCATCGTGCTGGAATCCAAGGCACCGGACGATCTGCCCCCGTCCCCCGCGCTGGGCGATCCGGCCCCGGATGACCTGCCGCCGCCCGATCCCCCGCAACCCGCCCGGCCTTTGGCGCAGGCGTCGGCGAACAGCGCGGAGGATGCCCCCCATCAGGCCCCGTCCCCCTTCAGGCCGCTATATATCCTTGAAAAAGGCCACCGGCTGGCGGTGCATGGGGCGGGGCTGGCGGTGGAAGGGCCGGGGGACGAACGCGGCCGCCGCCGCGCGGTGCTGACCCTGCCGCCGGGCGGGGCCGGGCGCGTGGAACTGGGGCCGGATGTGGACGCAACGCCAGAGGCCCTGCGCCTCGCCGCCGCCGACGGGGCGGAAATCACCTTCACCAATGGCCACGGCCAGCCGGAAGCCCGCCTGGCGCCCCCCGTGGCGGAGGCGGAGCGCCACCGCCTGCATCTGGCACAGGCGGAAGCGGTGCTGAACCCCGCCCGCCGCATGGTGCTGGTGCGCAGCCTGGTGGCCGGGCGGCTGCACAATCAGCGGGCGCAGCTATATCGCTGGAACCGGCCCCGAAAGCAGGAAAGCATCAAGGAGAGCGCCCGTCGCATTGGCCGCCTGATCCGCAAATTGCCGCTTGCCGACAATGTGGAGGCCGCCATGGGGGTGGAGGGGGAGGCCGCCGCCCTCTATTGGCCCGCCATGGCCCGCGCCCTGCCGGAAGGGTGGACCGATGGCCGCCGCCGCCGCGCGCCCGCCGATGATCCGCTGGATGGCATTCTCAATTTCGCGGCCTCGCTGCTGGCGCGCGATATGGGGGTGCTGATCCTGCGCCGCGGCCTGCATCCGGGCCTGTCGCCGCTGCATGCGGTACAGGACGGGCGGCCCAATCTGGCGCTGGATCTGATGGAGGAATTTCGCGCCCCGCTGGTGGAAGGGCTGGCCGTTTATCTGATCATGAACCGGCTGCTGGATCTGGCCCATTTCGCACCGGGCGAGGGCGGCGCGGTACGCCTGTTCCCCGAAGGCGCGAAACGCCTGATCCGCGGCTATGAAGACTGGCTGGACCGCCCCGTGGTCAGCCCGGAAACAGGCCGCCGGGGCCCGTGGCGCACCCTGATGGCCGATCAGGTCAGCCGGTTCGCCCGCGCCGTCGCCAACGGGGACACCTATACCCCCTACGCCATGGACTATTGATCCCGCCACCCCGACCGCCGCACCCATCCCGCCAATGGCCTTGGTGTGGCCCTGTGGGGTCACAGCCTCGAATCTGGGAGGAAATTCGGGTCGGGCAAGTATCAATGGCCTTGGTGTGGCCCTGTGGGGTCACAGCACGGTCTGTACGGCGATGCGTTCGCCATCTCGTATCAATGGCCTTGGTGTGGCCCTGTGGGGTCACAGCAGTGAGTTTGCATTGGAAAATGCCCTGCGCGTATCAATGGCCTTGGTGTGGCCCTGTGGGGTCACAGCCCCTCCTCCAGCACAGAACAAAAGAGGCAGACGTATCAATGGCCTTGGTGTGGCCCTGTGGGGTCACAGCAAGTCTCCACACAACCCCGTGGAGTTGCTCGTATCAATGGCCTTGGTGTGGCCCTGTGGGGTCACAGCACACAAGCCAGCGCCAGGCGGCGTGAACTAGTATCAATGGCCTTGGTGTGGCCCTGTGGGGTCACAGCCTACCCTCTGTATCCGCTATGTCAACACGCTTGTTATTCTGGCTTATCCACGGGGTCCAAGAAAAATATCCATATAACGATATGAATTTTCAAATCAAGCGCCATGATCCGCAATTTATATCAATAATTTTAGTATATTACATAAAATCCACAGGGTTCGCAATCGGGTATGGCTGGGCGGGAAGAAAGGATTGGCGATGCGCCGGGGCCGCGTTTATTCTGGCGAAACCGGTTTTTTACTGACAGGGGCGGTTTATGGCGGCGGATTTTACGGGTTCGGGTTTGGCTGGGGCAGGGGCATGAGTGGCGGGCTTTGGCTTTTTGCCTATGATATTTCCGATGATCGGGTGCGGCGCAAGGTGGCCGAAGCGCTGGAGGAAGTGGCCATGCGCGTTCAGGCCAGCGTGTTTGAATTTTATGGCAGCCGCCAGCAGGCGGATCGCCTGATGGCTGATCTGGTCGCGCTGACACCGGCGGCGGAGTCCATCCGTCGGTATCGGGTGCCGGCCTCGGCCTTTGGCGGGTGCGCCGCGCACGGCCTGCCGCCCGCCCCGCAGGCGGCGGCCTATTGGCTGTTATGAGGGATTTCGCCTTTCTGCACACCCCGGCGGACGCTGTGTCCCCGGCGGTGCTGGGCGATCTGTGGCGCCATGCCACGCTGACGGTTGAAACCGCACGCCCCGATGCGCTGGAAACAGGCCCCTGGCTGCCGGGGGCGTTTCGCGGGGCGCTGGGCCGACAGGTCCATGCCGCCGCTGACGGGGGCGCGCCGGGCGCGGCGCTGCTGCGGGCGGCGCTGTTCGATACGCTCGGCCAGTATCACGGCAATCAGCCCATTCCCAAGCCCGCCCTTGTGCAGGTGGATGACGACGGCACGCGGGTGCGGTTTCGCCTGCGTCTGTTCGGGGAAGCCATGGTGTTCACCGACTTTCTGGCCGACCTGGCCATGCGTGCGCTTGCCGGGGGGCTGCCCCTGCGGGAAAATGGCCGCCAGCGGGTGGCCTATGAGGTGCTGGATGCCTATTCGGACCCGATCACCCATGTTCGGCCCGTATCGGCGCCGCTGTCTTCGGCGGTGCTGGTGTTTCGCACGCCCCTGTGTGTCACCCGGACGGGCGCGATGGCGGGCTCGCTCGACCGGCTGTTGCTGAATATGCTGAACCGGCTTGCCGGGTTGGCGCGCTGGCAGGATATGGCGCTGGATACCGCAGCCGCGGTGGCGGCGCTGAAAGCGGCACCGCCCATTGTTCGGGCCGAACGCATGACCCCCATAAGCTGGACCCGCTACAGCCTGCGGCAGGGGGATCAGCCGATTGTTCAAAAAGGCATGATCGGAACCCTGGCGCTGGAGGGGTTGCCGGATGTGGCGCGCATCATCCTGCCGCTGGCCGAGACCTGCCATGTGGGCGGTCAGACTGTGTTCGGCTTTGGCCGTTTCGAGCTTGGCGGGTTTATTGGTCGAGAGCGGGCGCCCGGCGGCGCATGACAAAGGTTACGCCGGGATTGGATTCTTTTAGCCGGGTCAGCACGTCTTCCACGCCGCGCTGTGAAATCGGCCTGTTTCCCGGCCCGAAAAGCTGCCGGACCTTCCAGCCCGCCTGCTCGGCCAACAGTTCGCCCACACGGGGCGGCTGGTGTGTGCCATTGGGCAGGATGGTTCCATCCAGCCGGAAATAGGCGGCGGGCACGCCGGGCGGTCCGCAGGGGCCGTGGCGCAGGCAGTTGCGCATAGCGCGCCCCAGGGCGCGAAGGGACTTCCGGTCCCGCACGAAGATGATGCCCGCGCCGTCTTGAAGGCTGTGTTGAGCCATGGGGGTGTAGCGCCCCATTTGCTCCAGAAAACGAAGCGGCGTGCCGCGATCCACGGCCTGCGCCATCGCCATGCGCACATCGCGCCTTTTATCGGGGGGGAAGGCGCGCTCGGAAAAGTCCGTCACGCTGAGGGCACCGTGGGCGAAGGGGTCTTCCCGCAACAGGCGGAAAAGTTGCTCGCTCAGCAGCCAGTCCGGCAGGTCGAGGGCGCCGATCAGGGCGCGCTTTTCAAGCAGGGGGGTGCGGCTAAAAACCTTTCCATAGCGTCCGCCGGGCCGGCCCATGGCGGCGACGTGATCGCCCAGCCAGGTGCCCTCTGGCGGCAGGCCGGTCGGCCCGAAGATCGCGCGTCGTTCCCGGATAAAACGGGTGCTTCCCGGTTTCAGGGCTTTCATGAAGTCGCCGATCCGGTCTTTGGTCAACAGGGCGGCGATGGTGTCCGCCGCGTGGTTGCCGGTGGGGAAGGGGCGGAACAGGGCGACCTGATCGGGCAGGTCGGTTTTCAGGCTTTTGTATGGGATACTGAACAGATGCAGGCGAAATGAAAGGGACAGGCAGGCCAGATGCATCAGCCGCCACTGGCCGCGCTTGATCCGGCACAGCCGTTTGCGCAGGTTCATGGGAACCCGGTTCAGGTATTCGGCCAGTTTTTCCGCCAGCCAGGGCTTGAGCCGGGTCAGCTCCGGGTCCGAGTGTGCGGGGATGTCCACGGCGCTGTCGACGGCCAGGTGGTGCAGTACGGTATCAATGTCGGGCTCCAGGTCCGGGCCCAGCAACGGCCCGATATCGGGGCTGGCCAGCGCGCCCGCCTTGTCCGGCTGTGTGGCCCAGATCCCCATATGGCGATCCGGGTAGCCGAAATACCAGTGTGTGTCGCGTATCCGGAAGCTGAATCCGTTTGCGTCCGCGTGACCGGGTCGGGTGTCGTCGGCGGCATGGATGGGGTGCATGTGCATAGGGCTGCTCCTGCTTGCGAACCGGGCGGCTATGGTATGATGTTCGTAGCCACGGCGCGCTCAAAAAAGCGCTCCCGCTTTGAAGGTGCCGGGGGTGCCCCGCTTGTCAGCGCAGCCAGGCGCCGGGCTGCCGGTCCCGCGTCGGAATGATGCCGCCGGTTCCGCTGCCGCGCAGCACCGCGCCAAGCCTGTCCGGCAGGGTCTGCGGTGTCAGCCCCTCAAAGCCCAGAAGGGAAATCCCGGCGCGCCTGGCAAGCCGGTCTGCCGGCCTGATCCGGGGGCGCAGCTTTTTGTCGACCCAGAAGTCAAGCGTGTTCAGCAACAGCGCCCGGTCGTGCGCGGCGCCATATCGGGTGCGCTTTTCCGACAGCGTCGCCACGGCATGGTCCAGCGGCATTCTGCCGGGCCGATAGTGGTGGGCATAGATGCGGAACGCCTTGCAGGAGACAAACAAAAGCCGCCCGCGCCAGGCCGCCACCACATCCAGTTCATTACGCTGCCCGCCGCCGGAGTAAGGCGTGACAAGGGCGGAGCAGAGCGCATCGTCCGCCCCGGCTTCCAGCAGGCTGCCCCAGCATAGTTCCTCCAGCCAGCCGCCGGACAGATATCGCCGGGCCTGTGCCGTGGATGCCATGGCCCGGCCACCGCGCAGGGTCAGAAGGCCGCTGTCGGACAGCGTTTGCACCAGCGCCGTGCATTGCGGGTTCAGGATTGCCATGATGACGCCGCGGCGCCAGTCCGACATGAGCAGGCGGCGCACCACGTCAAAGCGGTCATACTGATCGCCCAGCAGCCGACTGACGGGCAGCCGCTGCCTTGCGGCCCATGGTGCCGTGTGGCTGCCTTCCAGGCGGGTGCCGCGCCGGGCCAGAAGGTGGCGGATATGGCCGCCGTGTCCGTCAGCGGCGCGGGGGCGGTAATGGGCGGCGGTCACGGGTGATGAGCCTTTCACGAGACAGGAAGGTGAGTGTGCACCTTAACCGGATGGTGCAGAACTTTCAAAGACCAGACCATCTTTTGATTGATCTTGTACAAACCCTGATCGCATTATCAAAAGCCGTATCAATAGGGAGGTGGGAATGAGTGGCAATGCCGGATTTGAATTTGCGGCTTATGTGCACCGGTTGCTGACAGGCGGCGACGGGATGCGCATCACGGACGTGGCAGAGGCCACGGGGCTGTCCTATGACGTGCTTTATTCCCGGCTGTCCCAGAGGGTGCATTTCCGCCCGGCGGAGATCAGGCGCTTGTTCCTGGCCATGAAAGACCCCCGGTTGCTGGATTATTTTGTCGAGGACAGCGAGCACATGATCGTTCGCCGAATGGATGCGGGCTGCCCGGTGGAGACGGTTCAGGAAGGCACCCTTCAGGGGACCATACGCATGGGCGATATCGCCCGCGCCATACAGAAGGCGCTGGAAGATCAGCGGATCGACCACAGGGACAAGGCCGCCATTCTTACCGAGGTGAAGGAAGCGGAAGAAGCGCTCGCCAGTTTGCGCGCCTATCTGGAACAGTGATTGTGGCGGAAGGACCCTTGATGAAGTGGCTTTTGAAGCGGTTGGCCCTGGTATCGGTTCTGTTGCTGGCGGGGTGTGGTGATGGCGCGTCCTATCTCTCGGCGGATAGTGACAAAGTGCAGGCCATCTCGGCGGAGGAGTTCGCGGCGCGGCTGCCACGCCTCGCGCAGGAGCCTGCCCTGATGGATCGGCCTTTCTTCCGCTTTCTGTCGCTCGCCGCCACGCCGAAGCAGCATGATCGCTTCCTGTCCCGCCTCGATCGCCTTCCTTGGTTCGGGGACCCGGTGGCCGCCCATGCCGTGGCGGAGCTTTACCCCGCCTATTATGCCGATTTTCTGAAGCGGGAAAGTGTGGGGCTGTTCGTCTATGTGGATGGAGACCGGAGCCTTGGCGATGCGGTGCGGGCCGCATTGTTGCGCTATCTGCCGCCGCATGTGCGGCTTGTGGATCATCCTTACGGGGCGGACCTTGAAGTGCGTTTCGCCGGCCTGTCCCGCGATGTGGATCTGGTGGAAAAATCGCGCAAATCGGTAAGCAGCCGCTATCCAAAGAAGTATCGCAAGGATGATCTGGCCAGATGTCAGCAATTGTTGCGGGGGCACTATACCCTGATCAAGCAGGCATTTCGGGCCCGGTTGCGATATCGCCTGTCCATGAGCGCCCGCGGTGCGCTGGTGTATGATGAAACCATGCGGGACAAGGCATCCGCCGATTTCAGAACCGGGGCTGACCTCAGGGCGGAAACGCCGTGCGGGCGTCGCAGTACAACGGTTTTTCCGGGGGATAATGTGCGCCGCCTGTTCGACGATGTGGCGCAAAAGCAGGATGCCCGGTTCCGGCTGGACCGGTCAATCGCGCAGGATCTTGCCTTCCAGGTGGGGCGGCTGCCCATGCCCCTGAGGCGGGATCTGTACTAAGCCGGTTCCGCTTGCGCGCCGTCTCAGCCCCTGCGGCCCAAGCCGCGGGGGCTTTTTTTATTCGGAATACAAATCCTGGATTTCAAAATTTCGCGTCTGCTTTGTTGGCGGGCCGCGCATCGCCGCGGGTAGCATGGGTCTCCTTGTGCAGCAATGGAGGATCGCATTATGGCTCGCCCCGTTTCCTTTGATAGCCACGTTACCGCCACGGTTTCCACGCCTTATGTCTTTTCCATCTCCGATTTCCGGTCTGACGACCCTGACGGCGACCCGATCACTGAAATCCGTATTCGCGATCTGCCGGATCATGGCACGCTGGCGCTGGACGGCGCGCCGATCACGTCGTCTTCTTTTTCCATTTCACTTAACGATATCCTGCTGGGCAAGCTGACCTATACGCCCGCCGCGAACGGGGCCGGTGGCCATTTCGATGAACTGGATTTCGGTGTGGTGGACGAGACCGGGGAAACCTCTTTTTCTGACACTGTCTCCATCACCGTGGCGCCCCCCGGCACGCCGGCTGGAGAAGCCATTGATTTCGGGGTCAACAGTTTCACCGATTTCGCTCAGGATGACCCGGCGCTTTCCCCGCTTAAGGACGGCGGCTTCATCGCCGTGTGGATGTCCGACCGTCAGGACGGCGATGAAGGTGGCATTTTTGCCCAGCGGTTTGATGCGGGCGGGAGCCCGATCGGGGACGAGTTTCAGGTCAATACCGAAACCGACAACTATCAGAGTCGCCCCGATGTCACCACGCTTGAAGACGGCAGCTATGTGGTGACCTGGGACAGTGCGGCGCAGGATGGTAGCGGTGCGGGTGTATTCGCCCAGCGATTCAGCCCGGATGGCGCGCCGCTGGGGGGTGAATTTCAGGTGAACAGCGAAACGTCCTCTGATCAATATAACGCCGCCATCACGGCGCTGGATGGTGGCGGCTATGTGGTTACCTGGGAGTCTTTCGAGCAGGACGGGGACGAAAGCGGGATTTTCGGGCAGGTCTTCAATACTGCCGGTGACCGGGTCGGCAGCGAGTTTCAGGTGAACAGTACCACCATCGACAATCAGGATGCACCCGAAGTGGCGGCGCTGTCCGATGGCGGATTTGTGGTGACATGGGACAGTTTTTCCGATGCCGGGCAGAACGACATCATGGCTCAACGCTTCAATGCCAGCGGTGTGGCGCAGGGCGGTGAAGTGGCCGTCGCCGCGGGATCGACTGACCAATATTCTCCTGACGTGACAGGGCTTTCTGATGGTCGCTACGTGGTCACTTGGTCTCATGGTGGTGAGGTGGCAGCGCGCATTTTCTCGGCGGATGGAACCCTGCAAAAAAGCTTTTTTGTGAATACGCACACAGAAAATGCTCAAGAAAACCCTGCCATCACCACACTGGAAGATGGTGGATTTCTGATCAGTTGGCAGTCATTCGATCAGGGTAACCACTTTGACTGGGCCGTCTTCGGGCAACGCTATGACGCAAACGGCAATCCGGTGGGCGGGGAATTCCGGATCGGCACTGAGATTTTTGAGGACTCTTTCAACCCATCCATTGCCGCGCTCGACGGGGGCGGATTTGCCGTGGGCTTCGAGAGCGACAGCGAGATCCGCGCCCGTGTGTTTGAAGAAAATGTGCAGGTCGGTACGTCCGGTGCGGACAGCCAGGTGGCGCGCGATGATAATGATGCCCTGATGGCCAGCCCTGGCGCTGACACGCTGGATGGCGGGGAGGGGCGCGACGCGGTCCTTTTCGGCCTTTCCGAAGCGGGTGTGGTGGTCAATCTGGCCACCGGGGTTGCGCGGCGCGGCGATGCACAGGGGGATTCGCTGCGCAATATCGAAGACCTGAGCGGATCGGGCTTTGGGGACCGGCTGCGCGGTTCCAGTGCCGACAACACCCTTAGCGGCCTGGGCGGAGACGATACGCTGGTGGGGCAGGAAGGGGAAGACCTGGCCTATGGCGGCGACGGCAACGACAAAATATTTGCCGGACCCGACGACCTTTCCAGTGACCTTTTCGCGGGTGGGGACGGCAATGACCTGATCGCAGGCGGTGCCGGGCAGGACCTGATCGTCGGCGACCATGCTTCCACTGCCGGGTCTGGTCAGTCGACGCCTGCGGCCGATGGCGCCGACACCCTGTTCGGCGGAGCAGGCAACGATACGGTGATCGGCGGGGCCTGGTTCGATGTCAACAATAATGGTCAATATGACAATGGGGAAGAAAGCCTGATCAATCTGGGGGCCACCCGCACCTTTAATGGCAACGGCAATGATCTGGTCTTTGGCGCTGCCGGAGATGATGTGATTGGCGGCGGCACGGGCAATGATACCCTGGTGGGCGGCGACGGGGCCGATACCTTTTTCGGCGGGCGCGGCGCCAATGTTCAGAACCGGGATGTGATCAATGCGGGCGCAGGCAATGATACGGTTTTCGCAGGCTCCGACGATGACAGCCTGTCTGGCGGGGACGGGGATGATGATCTCTTTGCCGGAGGCGGTAATGATAGCGTAAGGGGCGGTGCCGGGGATGACAGCCTGTTTGGCGGTGCCGGCGATGACCGCTTGGTTGGCGGTACCGGCAGCGACAATTTCTTCTTCGCCGACAATCACGGCAGCGACACGATTACCGATTTCAGCTTTGACGATGACGTGCTCTACCTCGCCAATGTCAGCGCGGGGTTCGCTGATCTGCGGGCCGTGATCGATGCCTCCACCATCGTGGAACGGGGCGATACCGCCGGGCTCCTGATCGATACCGGCGGCGGCAATGAAGTTTTCATCGCCAATATCAACGCCGACCTGCTGACCCAGGATAATGTGGTTATCTAACATCGGTAGATCGTTGCCATTCGTACGCCCGGACGGTTCAACCGTCCGGGTGTCAGAGCCCGACTCAAAAGTTCATGAGATGGCACAATAGGTTGCGAGCCTGCGTGTCATGACCCTGATGCTGGCGATGGTGACCCATGCGGTGGCGCTTTTGACGGATTTCTCCCAGTCCTTTGCCAGCCTGCGGCATCGTCCGAACCATCCGAAGGTGCGCTCCACCACCCATCGGCGGGGGAGGATTTGGAAACCTTTGGCAGCATCGGAACGGCGAATGATTTCAACGGTCCATTCACCGCAGCCGGCCAAAGCGGAACGGAGCTTGTCGCCTGCGTAGCCGCCGTCGGCAAAAACGTGGCGCAGCCAGGGGAAGCGGTGCCGGATCGCCTTGAGGAGATCGGGCGCACCGTCCCGGTCCTGGATATCTGCGGCATGAACCAGCACGAACAGCATCAGGCCGAGCGTGTCGGTAATGATATGGCGCTTGCGTCCCTTGATCTTCTTGCCCGCATCATAGCCGGAAACCCCGCCGCTTTCTGTGGTTTTAACCGACTGGCTGTCGATAACACCGGCTGTTGGAGAGGCGTCGCGTCCTTCCAGTTCTCGCGTGGCTGCGACAAAGATGTGGTTGACGGTCTGCCAAAGACCGGTATCGCGCCAGCAATAGAAATAGCCCCGCACCGTGGAGGCCGGCGGAAAGTCTTTCGGCAGTGCCCGCCACTGACAGCCGCTGCCCGCGATATAAAGGATCGCGTTCATCACCTCCCGCATGTCGGTCTTGCGCGGCCGACCGCCGGATTTGGCGGGAGGGATCAGCGGCGCAACCACGGCCCATTCACGGTCGCTCAAATCAGTTGGATAACGAAGATGGTCGCGGTTATGGTGCTTGCGAGTGATATCATCCCAGGGCATTCGATCCTCCACGTTCTTGCTAGAAGTGTTGAATCACAACCCTCTGATATCACTCAATTACTTTTAAATCTGGCTCTTAGTGACCAGCCCCTTTTTCGAGGCCATTTGTGGGCTGAGTTTGTTCCCCTTTTGCGTGCCACTATTCCGCACGGTGCGCAATGGGCGCGGGCGTCAGAACACCAGGCGGTGGGCCGGGGCGCGAGGCAAAGATGTGCGAGGCAGGGGAAGGGGCGTGAGGGCGTGCTCGTGAGGTCACAGGCCATCACCCAATCTTTGTAAACTGGCTTTGGGCGCCGCCATTGCGGTTTCATCTTGCATCCGCTGTGTCGGTTTGTTTATGTAAGCGCTTTCATTTATAGGGAATCGCGGATAGGGTTGTTGAGGGAGCAGGGCGCCGTGACGGGCGCCGGACTGGTTCGCGGATCAGAAGGAGAGGGGTATTATGCGGGAAATGTCCGGGATGTTGACCTGTGCGCACAAGGCGCGGGGTCTGGTGGTGGGGCTGTTGGCTGGCCTGGTGTTGGGCGGTGCGGCTGTGGCCGCGGACCCTGACGACGGGGCTGCCGATGGGGTGGAGCAATGGCCCGTGGTCAACAGTGCGGTGCGGCCAGACCCTGAGCTGGAGGCGCGCATCGATGCCCTGATCGATCGCATGTCCGTTGAAGAAAAGGTGGGCCAGACCCTTCAGGGTGAAATTCAGCATGTGACGCCGGAAGATGTGCGCACCTATCATCTCGGCTCCGTGCTGAATGGCGGCGGGTCCATGCCCGACCGGAACAAGCACGCCACGCCCGCGGATTGGCTCGCCCTTGCCGACGCCTATTATGCCGCGTCCATGGACGAAGAGGACGGCGGCGTCGGTATTCCCATAATGTGGGGAACGGATGCGGTGCACGGGCACAGCAATGTGGTGGGGGCGACGCTGTTCCCGCACAATGTGGGGCTGGGCGCGGCGCGCGATCCGCTGCTGATCCGCCGCATCGGGGCCGCTACCGCGCGGGAGGTGCGCGCCACCGGCATCGACTGGACCTTTGCCCCCACCCTGGCGGTGGCGCGGGATGTGCGCTGGGGCCGCACCTATGAAAGCTATGGCGAGGTGCCGGCCCTTGTGCGGGCTTATGGTGATGACATGGTGACGGGCCTTCAGGGGGAGGCCGGAATGCCCGATTTCCTCGGCGACAGCCGGGTGATCGCCACGGCCAAGCACTTCATCGCCGATGGTGGCACGGCCAAAGGCGATGATCAGGGGGACACGCGCCTTGGCGAAGCCGCCCTGAGAGCGATTCACGGGGCTGGTTATATCTCGGCCCTTCAGGCGGGTGTGCAGACCGTCATGGCCAGTTTTTCATCCTGGAACGGCGACAAGCTGCACGGGCACCGTTATCTGCTGACCGATGTGCTGAAAAAACGCATGGGGTTTGACGGCTTCGTCGTGGGGGACTGGAACGGCCACGGACAGGTGCCGGGATGCACGGCTGAATCCTGTGCCGCCGCGCTGAATGCCGGTGTGGACATGTTCATGGCGCCGGATAGCTGGAAAAGTCTTTTCCACAACACCGTGGCGCAGGTGAAGGCCGGGGACATTCCGATGGCCCGCCTGAACGACGCGGTGCGGCGGATTTTGCGGGTCAAGATGCGGGCCGGTCTTTGGGAAAAGGGATTGCCGTCCACTCGGCCCCATGCGGCGGACGGGTCGCTGCTGGGCCATCCCGACCACCGTGCACTGGCGCGGGAAGCGGTGCGAAAAAGCCTGGTGCTGTTGAAGAATCGGGGCGGTGTGCTGCCCATTGATCCCGGTCTTGATATTCTGGTGGCCGGGAATGGCGCGGATGATTTCAGCCGGCAGTCCGGTGGCTGGACCGTGACATGGCAGGGCACGGACACCACGCGCGAGGATTTCCCCGGCGGCACCACCATTCTGGAGGGGCTGCGTGAGGCCGTCGCCGAAGCATCGACGGGCGGGCGTGTGCGCCATGCGCGTGATGGCCGTTTCGACGAAGCCCCCGATGTGGCGGTCGTGGTTTTCGGGGAGCCCCCTTATGCGGAATTCCAGGGTGATGTGGAAACGCTGGAATTCCAGCCGGGTGACAAGCGCGCGCTGGCTGTGCTGAAGCGGCTGAAGGCGGCGGATGTGCCGGTGGTCAGCGTGTTTCTGTCCGGGCGCCCCATGTGGGTGAACCCTGAACTGAATGCCTCCGATGCCTTTGTGGCGGCCTGGTTGCCGGGCTCCGAAGGTGCCGGGGTGGCGGATGTGCTGGTCGCTGACGATGCGGGCCGCCCGCGCCATGACTTCACCGGAAAGCTGTCCTTTTCCTGGCCGGGTACGCCCTTGCAGGCACCGCTGAACCATGACGCGGAGGGCTATGACCCGTTGTTCGCATATGGATACGGGCTGTCCTATGAAGATGGAGCCGCCGGGCCCGATACCCTGCCGGTGGATGTGCCGGGGGTTCGCCAGGGGCGCCCGAACGATCTGGTTCTGTATCATGGCCGGGCCAGCGGGGCGCTGTCGGTTTTTCTGGAAAGCGAGGGGCAGTCCGGCATGAAGTCCGGGCCGGTTTTCTCCCTGCCGGGGAAAAGCATGACCATCAGCGTCGAGGACAAGGACGTGCAGGAAGACGCGGTTCGGCTTGACTGGCGGGCCGATACGCGGGGGCGCATGAAAATATCCGGCCCGGCGCGGGATATCGCCCGGTTCCGCGAAGGTGCGCTGCGCTTTTTCCTGAAAGTGAATGAAGGCGCCGTGGATGGCGTATCCGTGGGTGTTGGCGGGAACTGGCTGTCGCTGGCGCCGATGCAGTCCGAAATGGCGGCATCGGATGGCTGGCGGCGTGTGTCGGTCCCCATGGCCTGTTTCGGCTCCGGGGCGGACCTGGGGACGGTCAGCGATGTGTTCACGATCAGGGGGCGGGGGCCGTTGTCCCTGTCTCTGGCGCGGGTCGAAATCAGCCTGGGTCAGGATCGGGCCGTGCAGGGCGGCAAGGGGCTGACGCTGGACTGTTCATGACCCGAAGCAAAGGCCCCAGGGCGCCCAAGTTCGGGCGCTGCATGGCGGGCTCAGGCGTTAGGATCACACGTTAGGATCAGGCGGCTGGTGGTGCGACGGAATTGCGGACCACCAGCCGCGGCTTGAAGCGCAGGGCGCCGATGTCACGCTCTTCCCCATAGCATTTGGACAGGATCAGGTCCGCCGCAAGGTGGCCCATATCATCGACCGGGAAGTGAACGGTGGTCAGCGGTGGCACGGCGAGCGTGGCAAAGACCACATCGTCAAAGCCGACCACGGATATATCTTGCGGAATCTGAATTCCCCGCTCGCGCAGGGCTTTCATTGCGCCCACGGCCATTTCGTCGTTGCCGCAGGCCACCGCCGTCATGGGCTGACCGCTATCCAGCAGGCGCAACATGCAGTCATAGCCGCTTTCTTCCCGATAGGTGCCTTCCGCACAAAGCGCGGGCTGCCAGGGGATGCCGGCCTGTTCAAGGGCACCTCGATGGCCTTTCAGGCGGTTCATGGCGTCGCGCTTCCATTTCGGGCCGGAAATGCAGGCGATCCGCCGGTGGCCCTGATCGATCAGATGCTGGCAGGCCAGCCTGCCGCCTTCGCGGTTGTCCAGATCGATGCAGCCGTCCTTCAGATCCTCCACATAGCGGTTCACCAGGATGAGCGGCACGTCCTTTTCGCTCAGTTGCAGCAGCTTCAGGTCGCTCAGGTCCTCACAGTGCAGGATCAGGCCATCGCAATTGCGGTTGATCAGAAAGTCGATGCCCTTTTCCTCGCTTCGGGCATTGGCGTGACCGGCGGTGATGATCACATGCTTCCCGGCTTCGCGCAGGTCCTTTTCGATCACGCTCATCAAGCCACCGAAAAAGGGGCCGTGCAACTCCGACACCAGCAGACCGATGCTGTCCGAGCGATTGGAGGCAAGCGACTTGGCGGCGGAATTGGGGTGGTAATCCAGCGCCTTGATGGCGTCTTCCACCTTTTTGCGGGTTTCCGCCTTGACCCTTACATTGCCGTTGATGACCCGCGACACGGTTGCAAGAGAGACCCCCGCAAGGCGCGATACCGCATAGATGGTTGCCATGTCAGATCAACTCCCCTGGTCCTGATTCCGCAATGTGTCATCCTGCCCGTCGCAGGATAAAATGGCCGGACGCAGGGCGGCAAGCCGCGCCTGTGTCAAACGATAGCGCGCCATGATGGCGGCGACGGCCAGAAAACAAAGGGCCGGGGCCACGGAATGGGACAACAGAATGCCGTTCCGCGTGGCAATGCTGGCGGGAACGCTGCTGTCATAGCCGTAAAAGGCCAGCGACCAGCCTGCCAGCGCGCCGCCAAAAGCCACCCCCAGCTTGATGAAGAAAATCACCGTGGAAAAGGTGATGCCGTTGATTCGCACCCCGGATCGGGCATGGCCATAATCCACCACGTCGGACATGAAGGCCCACAGGATCGGCGTGCCCGCCTGAAGGGTCATGTTCCACACCGCATAAAGAATGAGCGCGGGTATGACAGCGTGGGCGGGAATCCAGTAGCTCGCCAGGCTGAGCATCGCCGCGCCCAGCAAGGCCATGCGATAGGTGCGGATTTTCCCGAACCGCCGTGTCATGGCGGGGGCAAGTGACACGCCGATAATGCCCCCGACCATGCCGGTGGTGATGAACAGGGTGATCAGATCCGCCACCGAATATCCGCGGGCGTGCCAGGCGGACAGGTCCAGGAACGCTTTCACATAATAGGCGGTCAGGGTGGTGCGCATCACGAGACCGGCCAGCACCAGGGTCGCCACCGCGCACAGGATGCGCCATTGATCATTCTTCAGCAGCAGCAGGAAATCCGCCCTCAGCCGCCCGTGGCTTTGCCCGGTGGGCACCACCCGTTCCCGCGTGCCCAGGAAACAGAGCAGAAACAGCACGAAGCCCACCACGCTCAGCACGGTCATGGCAAGCTGATATCCGCGCGCCATGTCGCCGCCGCCGAGCCAGTCGGTCATCGGCAGGGTCAGCGACGTGACCACCAGCCCGCCCAGCATACCGAAAAAGAAACGGTATCCCTGAAGGCTGACCCGTTCCTGATTGTCGGCGGTCAGCGTGCCGGCCATGGCGGAATAGGGAATGTTGATCGCCGTATAGATCGCCATCAGCATGGTATAGGTGATGAAGGCGTACCAGACCTTGCCGGTCTCGCTGAAATCCGGGGTGGTGAAGGCCAGAATGGTGATCAGGGCAAACGGCCCCGACAGCCACAGCAGATAGGGCCGGTACCGCCCATGCCGGGACCGGGTGCGATCCGTCAACGCGCCCATCAGCGGGTCCGTCACCGCGTCGAAAATGCGCACGACCAGAAACAGGGTGCCGACAATGCCGGGTGCCAGCCCGAAGATATCGGTATAGAAAAAGGACATCAGCAGGATGACTGTCTGGAAGACGAAATTGCTGGCCGTATCCCCCAGCCCGTAAGCCACCTTTTCCCTGATGCTCAGCAATGTGCCACATTCCCGTTGGTAAGGGTGCCGGAAGCCCGCTTGCGGTTTTGCAGAAAGCGCTGATATGCGTGGGCGCTCGCTTTCCAGCGTCGGGTCTGGTCACGATAATCCACATGGATCAGCCCAAAGCGCCGGGTATATCCTTCCGCCCATTCGAAATTGTCCATCAGGCTCCAGGCGAAATAGCTGCGCACATCCACGCCCGCGGCAACCGCGCGGGCGATGGCGGCGATGTGGCGCTCATGAAACGCCCAGCGGGCGCCGTCGTCAATGGTGTCGTCGGCATTCTGTGGTGCGGGCTCGTCCCGCAGCGCCACGCCGTTTTCCGTAATATGGATCGGGGGCAGGGAAAACCGCCGGTTAAGACTGCACAGAAGATCGTACAGGCCCTCCGGGCAGATATCCCAGCCCATGGCGGTGGTGTTCGGGCCATGGTCGGGAACCTGCCGGAACAGGGTGTCCCCGTCGGCTGTGTAGGTTTCCCGCGTGTAATAATTGAGGCCAATGAAATCGGGGCGCGCGGCGATCAGTGCCATGTCGCCATCCTGAATGGCCGGCGGGTGCATGTCCGGGGGCAGGTCATCGATGATGTCCGGGTAGCGGCCTTCCAGCACTGGCATCAGATACCAGAGATATTTGTAATTCTCAGCCAGACGGGCGGCCTTGCGGTCTGCCGCGCTTCGGGAAAAGGGCAGGCAGGGGCTGTAATTGACCACGATCCCCGCCGGGGTGGCGGGGCAGTTCCGGCGCAGCGTGGCCAGCGCCATGCCATGGGCCAGCAACAGGTTGTGGGACGCGACGCGGCCCTTGTCCGCCCCGATGAGGCCGGGCGCGTGCACCCCGGTTTCATAGCCCAGATAGGCGCTGCAAAAGGGTTCGTTCAGCGTGATCCAGGCATCCACCCGCCCGTTCAGCGCTCGGCTGACCTGATCCGCATACTGGCGGAACAGCTCCGCGGTTTCGCGGTTCATCCAGCCACCGCGATCTTCGATATATTGGGGCAGATCCCAGTGATACAGGGTGACAAACGCTTTCATGCCCCGTTCCGCCACCCGTTCCAGAAGGGCGATGTAAAAGGCGATACCTTCCCCGATCAGGTTGCCATCCGGGTCGATCAGCCGGGGCCAGGATAGCGACAGCCGGTAGGCATCCAGCCCCATGGCGGCGGCATGATCGATGTCTTCCCGCCAATGGGTTATGTGATCACAGGCGACCCGCCCGTTGCTGCCATCGGCAATGGCACCCGGTTTTTCACAGAAGCTGTCCCAGATGGATGCGTGGCGGCTGTCCGCGCCGCCCTCGATCTGGAAACTGGATGTGGCCGCCCCGAAGAGAAAATCATCCGGGAGATCGGCGTGCGAGTCGGTGGGCATGTGGGATACCTTTCGCCTGAGACGGGCATGTTAGGCTGCGGGGGGACCGAAAAAATCCCGTATATTTTCAAATGATACTATGTAAGCGCTTCCAGTCAAGCGCCCGGAGCCGCGCCCCGAACCGCCGTCATGTGAAGCCTTTGGATGAAATCGGGGCAGGCCCGTTGCCCTGTGTTGCAGCGCGAAGGGGGCCGGCAAGGGCAAGAAGGCTATTGACAGCGCCGTGCCAATGTCGGTAATTGATCATGAAAGCGCTTTCATTATCCCTCTGGGAGGAGGGGCGGCCCGTCAAGCAGCCGGTAAGCGTTTTGTTAGAGGGTAAAAAAAACACACGTGGGGGAGGATATGTCCTGCATTTCAATTGGTCGGCCCGTGGCCGCCTCGTTCCCGTTCATTCTGGCGGCTGTCATGTCGGCGGCGCCTGTTCATGCTCAGGATTCGGATCAGACGGAAGCGGAACGTCAGGAAGAAGAACGGGAAGCGGCGCTCGCCTTTGAGGAACTGGACGAGATCGTCGTCACCGGTATCCGCGGCTCGTTGCAGCGCGCCATGGATACCAAGCGGTATGCGCGCGGCGTTGTGGATGCCATCACCGCCGAGGATATGGGCAAGTTCCCCGACACGAACCTGGCGGAATCATTGCAGCGGATCACCGGTGTTTCCATCGACCGGACAAACGGCGAAGGCAGCCGGGTGACGGTGCGTGGCTTCGGGCCGGATTTCAACCTGGTCACCTTCAATGGCCGGCAGATGCCGGTGTCCTCGATCGCGGATACGGGCGCGTCCGGCAGCCGGTCCTTTGACTTCGCCAATATCGCCTCCGAAGGCGTCGCGGCGGTCAATGTGTACAAGACGGGCAGGGCGTCCATTCCGCTTGGCGGGCTGGGGTCCACCATTGACGTGCGCACCACGCGGCCCCTGGAAAACCCCGGCATGAAAGCCACCTTCGGCAGCAAGATCGTGCTGGACAATTCCCGCATTGACGATACCGGTATCGGGTCTGAATTTTCCGGCCTTTACAGCAATACGACGGAAGACGGCAAGTTCGGCATCGCCCTGACCGGCAGCTTCCAGGACCGTGAGTCCGGCTTTGCCCAGGCAGGTGCGACCAGCGGCTGGCGCGGGCCGTTCCGGGGCGATTCCAACGATTGGGGCGCGCTGCCCCAGCCGCCCAACAATCAGCAGGTGACCAACCCGCCGGGGCCGGATGATATTTTTGCCACGCCCCAGAACATGAACTACAACATCAACGATATTGACCGCACGCGGATCAATGGTCAGGTGACCCTTCAGTGGCAGCCGGTGGACAATCTGACCGCCACCGTGGACTTCACCTATGCGGAATTCGAGATCGAGACCCGCCGCAACGACATGTCCATCTGGTTCAATCACGGGAACACAACCAGCGCCTGGACCGATGGTCCGGTGGTTGGCCCGCTGTTCTATGCCGAGCGCTTCGACGGCGCGCCGACGGACCTGTCGTTCGGTGGCGGCCTGTTCGCTTCCCGCAATGAAAACAATTCGCTGGGCGGGAATATCGAATGGAAGCCCACCAGCAATCTGACCCTGGAGCTCGATGCTCATTCTTCCTCGGCCAGCTCTAAGCAGGACAGCCCGTTCGGTTCCAATGCGGTTCTCGGCACGGCATCATTCAATGTGGTGGGGCAGGGCGTAAACTTCGAGGAAGCCTTCCCCGTCATTTCCATCGATCTTCTGAACGATTCCAACGAAGTGGACCCGTCCCAGATCGTGGTGACGGGCAACAGCTTCCGCAACAGCTTCATGCGGAACGAAATCGATCAGGCGCAGTTTTCCGGCCAGTATGAGTTCGACACCGGCATCGTGAAATCGATCAATTTCGGTGCCGCGTATCTGGACAGCCGCGTGCGGTCGGCCTTTGCCAATGTGCAGGACGACACCTGGGGCGGCAAGGGCCCGGCATCCGACGTGCCGGACGACATGTTCTCGATCACCACCGTTTCCGACAAGTTCAGCAATATCGAAGGGTCCGACAACCCGGACCTGTTCAACCAGATGGCGGTCTGGAACTTCGAGGAAATGATCGCGCTGGTGGACCAGACATACGGCACCTGCGGCGGCAACGGCGTATGCCGGTCTGACGATTTCACCACCGATCGACGCACTCAGGAGGAGAGCATCTCCTTTTATGCGGAGGCCAATGCGGAATTCGATATCCTCGATATGCCGTCCTTCCTGACGGTGGGCCTGCGCTATGAGGATACGGACGTGACCTCCCGCGCGCTGGTGCCCATCCCCACGGGAACCCAGTGGGTGGCGGAAAACGAGTTCGGCATCATCTTCTCGGATGAGCGGGATTTCACCGAGTTGAAGGGCGGGTATGACAACTTCCTGCCGGCCATCGATTTCAGCATGGACGTGATGCGGGATGTGGTCTTCCGGGCGTCCTTCAGCCAGACCCTGACGCGGCCATCGCTCAATGCCATTCAGGGCGGGCAGGAACTGAACCAGCTTTTCCGGGTGGACGGTGGTACCGCCAGCCGGGGGGACCCCAACCTGCTGCCGTTCAAGTCCGATAATCTGGATTTCTCGGCTGAATACTACTATGCGGAAGCCAGTTTCTTCTCGGTTGGTTATTTCCACAAGAATGTGAAGAACTTCATTTCACAGGATGTGGTTCAGGAAACGCCCTTCGATCTGGTCACGCCGTTCGGCGGGGAACGTTTCGAGGCGGCGCAGGCAGCCCTGGGCCCGGATGCCACCACCACGGAGATCCGCCAGTACATCTTCAACAATGCGGACCCGTCCACCGTGGAGATCACCGGCGTTGATGCCAATGGCAATCTGACCGGCAGTATCTTCGGCGTGCCTGGGGAAGACCCGGCCCTGGTGTTCGATGTGTTCGCCCCGGTGAACAACGAGCAGACGGCGACGGTGCGTGGCTGGGAAATCGCGCTGCAACATGCCTTTGGCGAAAGCGGTTTCGGCTTCATCGCCAACTATACCAGCGTGGGCGGCGATGTGGACTTTGATGTCACCGCGCCGCCGGAGGAAGTGCAGTTCGCGCTGGAAGGGCTGAGCGACAGCGCCAACCTGATCGGCTTCTATGACAAGGACGGCTTCCAGGCGCGGGTGGCCTATAACTGGCGGGGCAAGTTCCTGGCCAGCCGGTTCGATCCGGGCGGCAGCCGCAACGCCATGTTCACCGAAGGGTTTACCCAGGTGGATGCCAATGTCAGCTATGACTTTGCTGATGGCTGGACCGTTCTGGCGGAAGGTATCAATATCTTCAATTCAAACCAGCGGGTCAGCGGGCGCCATGAAAACATCCTGCACTTCGTGACCCAGACGGGCGCGCGGTATAATTTCGGCCTTCGGTATAAATTCTGATCCGGTTCGCTATGATGGCACTTCCGGGGGGCAGGTTTGCCCCCCGGTTCTCATCCTTGTGAATGGCGGGACATGGTGCCCGCAGCGTCAGAAATCATACGGAGCGGCCTTGTGGCAAACCATCGCCTGCTTAACAATGTTGACCATGCGGACCTGAAGGTCCGCTCCCGGCGTTGTGCCGAATTGGGCGACGCGGTGCATTATGCCATCGCCTATCCCTCTGAATTCCGAAACCTTCAGGCTCATTATCCGATTTTTTTCCATCGGGATGCGGGCAGCGGCACGTTTCACGCAGTGGCCATGCTGGGCTTTGAAAAAGGTGAAAACCTGTTCCTGACCGATACCGGGCCGGATAAGGGGCCGAATGCCGGCACCGGCTGGGATGCGGATTATATCCCCCTCAGTGTGGAACGCGGCCCCTTTATGATCGGCTTCGAGCCGCAGGACGGCAGCCCTGTTCTGCATATCGACATGGACAGCCCCCGCCTGTCCAGCACGGAAGGGAACCCGATCTTTCTGCCCCATGGGGGCCATACTCCCTACCTTGAAAGAATGATGACGGTGCTGAACCAGTTGCATCAGGGCCATCAGATGGAGCAGGCGTTCATGGAAACGCTTCTGGACATGGATCTGCTGGAACCGCTGACCCTGGATCTGGAACTGGATGACGGCTCCCAGAATCGGCTTGCGGGCTTTCATGTCATCCATGAAGAAGCCCTGTATGGTCTGGATGGGGACGGCCTTGCACGGCTGAATGCGGCCAATTACCTGCTGCCGGTTTATATGGCGGTGGCGTCCCTGTCGCGCATCAAGCCGCTGATCGACCGGAAAAACGCCAGGCGGCGGGCAGGACTGGGCTGATGACGGCCCAGGGTCCGACCCCGCTGGCCGAGCGTGCCTGGCATCCGGCGATGCCGCTGCCGGTGGATGCGCCGGATGGCGATAACGGCCATGTCATGCCCTTTGTCATGCGCGGCCTGGTGGCGGACTGGCCATTGGTCGATCATGGGCGAAAGGGGGCCGCCGCGACGCTCGACTATCTGCGGCGTTTCGTTGGCGGGGCGACGGTGGCCCTTAACCATGGCGCGCCGGAGATCGACGGGCGGGTTTTCTATGAAGATGATCTGAGCGGCCCCAATGTGCGCATTGAACGCACCCCCCTGGCCGGGGTGCTGGACAGGCTGGAAGAGGCGCTGCCCCACCCGGCTCCGCCATTATTATATGTGGCCTCCACCACGGTCGATACGGCCTTGCCGGGGCTGCGGGCGGAAAACCCGCTGGATTTCGCGGACAGGGAGCCGCTTGCCAGCATCTGGATCGGCAATCGCAGCCGCATCGCGCCGCATTATGACCTGCCGCATAATGTGGCCTGTGTGACGGCGGGAAGGCGACGCTTTTTGTTGTTCCCGCCGGACCAGATCGCCAATCTGTATGTGGGGCCGATCGACAATACCCCGGCGGGTCAGCCGGTTTCGCTGGTGGACCCGGAAAAGCCCGACCATGACCGCTTCCCCCGGTACCGTCATGCGCTGGCGGCGGCTTTCGTCGCCGATCTGGAACCGGGCGATGCCATCTTCATTCCTTCCATGTGGTGGCATTATGTGGCGGCGTCGGACCCGTTGAACATTCTGGTCAATTACTGGTGGCGGGATGTCCCGGACTATATGGGCACCCCGGCAACGGCATTGACCCATGCAATCCTGACTCTGCGCGCCCTGCCGCCGGACCAGAAGCGCATATGGCGCGCCCTGTTCGATCATTATGTGTTTGGTGATCCGGCCACGGCGCGGGATCATCTGCCGCCGGAGGCTCAGGGTATTCTGGGCCCGATGACGGACGAAAACGCGCGCAGGATTCGTACATATCTTCTCAACATGCTCAATCGTTGAAAGGTCAGGCCCATGACAGGCGATGAACGGAAAAAACAGAGAGTGGTGATCGCCGGCGGTGGCACGGCGGGCTGGATGACCGCGGCGCTTCTGGCGCGCACGCTGGGGCGGGTTCTGGATATCACGCTGATCGAGTCCGACCAGATTGGCACCATCGGCGTGGGAGAGGCGACGATTCCACCGCTGTTGACCTATAACCAGCTTGCGGAAATAGACGAAGCCACCTTCATGTCGAAGGTGCAGGCCACCTTCAAGCTGGGGATCGAATTCGTCAACTGGCGGGATGTGGACCATCGCTATATCCACTCCTTCGGGATAACCGGCAAGGATCACTGGACCGCAGGTTTCCAGCATTTCTGGCTGAAGGGCCTGGCGGAAGGCCATGCGCGCGATTATGGCGATTATTGCCTGGAACTGCGCGCGGCGGAGGAAAACCGGTTCGCCCACCTGCCCAAGCTGGGGCTGAATTACGCCTATCATGTGGATGCAACCCTTTATGCCGCCTTTCTGCGCCAGCGCGCGGAGGCGGATGGCGTGCGCCGTGTGGAAGGGAAGATCGACCATGTGACCACGCACCCGCAAAGCGGGGACATTGAAAGTGTGACACTGGCGGATGAAAGCGTCCATGCCGGTGACCTGTTCATAGACTGCACCGGGTTTCGCGGCCTGTTGATCGATCAGGCGCTGCATGTGGGATTTGAGGACTGGTCCCACTGGCTGCTGTGTGATTCCGCCCTTGCGGTGCAGACTGAGTCCACTGAAGCGCCCATACCCTATACGCGCTCCACCGCCCATGGCGCGGGCTGGCAGTGGCGCATTCCGCTGCAACACCGTGTGGGCAACGGGCTGGTGTTTTCCAGCCGTTACATGTCGGTGGACGAGGCCAGGGAAACGCTGCTGGCCAATCTGGACGGGCCGACCATCACCGAGCCGTTCTCCCTGCGTTTCCGTACCGGTACACGCCACCAGCACTGGCATAAGAACTGTGTGGCCATCGGGTTGTCGGCGGCCTTTGTCGAGCCGCTGGAATCCACCGCCATTCATCTGATCCAACGCAGCATTACCCGCCTTTGCCGCATGTTCCCGCTTGATGGGGTGCGCCAGTCGGATGTGGATGAATTCAATGCCCAAACCCGTTTCGAGCTGGAAAACATCCGCGACTTCATCATCCTGCACTATAAGGTGACGAACCGTCGGGACACGCGGTTCTGGCGCTATTGCCAGGATATGGAGGTGCCCGAAGACCTGGCCCACCGTATCCGGCTGTTCCGGGAAACCGGCCAGGTATTCCGCAAGCAGGATGAACTGTTTGCGGAAAACTCCTGGATTCAGGTCATGTTGGGGCAGGGTCTGATGCCGGAAGGGTATCATCCCATCGTCGATGCCATGCAGGGGCAGGAATTGCAGGCATTTCTTGACCATGTGGCGGACAATGTGGATCGCACCATGCGCGGCCTGCCGGTTCATGCCGATTATATCCGGCAATACTGCCCGGCTTCGCCGCCGAAGGACAAGGCCATGGCCAAGCCGGTGGCGGGCCATGCCTGACACAGTTGTCCGCCTTTTTGCTTCATTCTTTCATGCCGGATCAAGGCCAGCCCCACAGGGTGGCACCGGACCATTTCACACCGCGCCCGTATCGGAAAAACCTTCCGGCAGGGCGATCGAAAAATCGGAAAGGCGATATGATGCGTGATACGGACAGGGCCACACCGCGGCCCAATGCGGTTGTTATATTGAGCACCATCGTTGCGGCGCTGGGCGGTTTTTTGTTCGGCTTTGACACTGCGGTGATTTCGGGCACCACGGGGGCGCTTGAGAGCG